>JBPCVY010000095.1:0-20552 GCA_051010055.1 Hyphomicrobiales bacterium
CCAAACTGGGAGGAGCAAATGCCATCAAATGATTTAACGTTTGCCGGCCTGCGTTGCAGGATTTTGAATGTACCTCTCAACCGCCCTATCATTTCCCGGGTGGGAGCATTTGAAAAATGGGCATTAATTTGTTTGGACATTGAGCCGAAAGGAGGCATTACCGGGCGCAGTTATCTTGCCCCATACCTGATTGATTATGCCCCGGCAATCGTCCACTGCATTGAGATGCTAGCTGCGCCAATGAGGGGGCAATCCACCGCACCGGCGAAATTTTACGATGACGCGATGAAACGCATTTCGCTCATTGGCAAAAGCGGCATTGCGCTTTATGCCCTTGCAGCGCTCGATATGGCTCTTTGGGATGCTCATGCACAGGCAGCGGGCGCTCCGCTCGCAGTTCACCTTGGAGGCACCATCGAACCGGTAAAGGCCTACAACTCACGGGGGTTGTGGCTTTCGCCGGTGGACGAACTTCCCTCCGAGGCTGAGTTGCTTATAAATGAAGGCGGCTTTGATGCGGTGAAAATGCGTTTTGGCCGGGCAGAAATGAAAGAGGACATTGCCGCGGCATCTGCCGTGCGCGAGGCTGTAGGCGAAGATATTGCCGTTATGTCCGATTTCAACCAGGGGCTCACATTTTCAGACGCTCTTCATTGGATGCACGCGCTCGATGATACGGGACTTTACTGGTTTGAAGAGCCCATCAACTACCAAGAGCTTGCAAGCTGCGCCGAGCTTGCCCGGCAAATCAAGACGCCAATCACCATCGGCGAGAATTTCCATGGGCCCTATGACATGCAACAGGCCTTGCAGCTTCAGGCGTGCGATATGGTGATGCCTGATGCAATGCGGATTGGCGGTGTAACGGGCTGGATGCGTTCAGGTGCTCTTGCGGAGCAATATGGTCTCGATATGTCGGCCCATCTGTTCCCGGAAATCTCGGCCCATCTGTTGCGTGTCACCCCAACCGCGCACTGGCTTGAGTGGACCGACTGGGCCAATCCAATCCTGGCCGAACCATTTGAAGTAAAGGACGGCCACGTGATTATTCCTAATGTGCCTGGAAGCGGAATTGCCTGGAATGAGGATGCGCTTAAGGAGTTTGCGGTTTAACGGAAATTTGCATGGTGGAAACCGCCCTTGCTGCACCAGCTTGTAAGGTGCACGAAGGACAAAATTGAACTTCACAGGATTAAAACAATGTCCATCCGCTCGGTAAAGCACGTCTCTCAGGCCAAGCCGACCATGGAAGGGGCTGGCGTCAAGCTTCACCGCGCCTTCGGCTTCGGGGAAACAGAAGCCTTCGACCCGTTTCTCCTTTTCGATGATTTCCGCAACGACAACCCGGACGACTATCGGGCCGGATTTCCCTGGCATCCCCACCGGGGCATTGAAACCATCACATATGTGCTGGCGGGCACCGTCGATCACGGCGACAGCCTTGGCAATCAGGGAAGCCTTGGTGCAGGCGATGTGCAATGGATGACAGCCGGCAGCGGCATCTTGCACCAGGAAATGCCCAAAGGTGATGCGCAAGGGCGTATGCATGGGTTCCAGCTCTGGGCCAATCTTCCATCGTCCCTCAAATCGACCGAACCGCGCTATCAGGACATTGGCGCTTCAGAAATTCCAGAAGTGATAGAGGATAATGGCGTCACCGTGCGCGTGATATGCGGGGAGTTTTGGGGAAAGCGCGGGCCCGTAGATGGCATTGCCGCTGACCCGCGCTATCTCGATGTGTGGGTGCCGCCGAACAGCCGTGTCACCCTTCCGGTTGAAACTTACCGCCAGGCGTTTGCGTATATTTTTCAGGGCTCTGGCAATTTTAATGGCGCCTCTGAGCCGTTCGGTGTTCTGACAGAAAAAGAAGGCCCGCAAGGGGAGTGTCTGGTGCGCGAAAGTACCGGTAACCGTTCGCTTGTTTTGTTTGATTCAGGCGATGAAGTAACCGTTGAGGCCGGTGAAGAAGGCATCCGCTTTTTGCTTGTTTCCGGTAAACCCATCCGCGAGCCGGTGGCATGGTACGGCCCCATCGTGATGAACACGCAGGCAGAGCTTGAACAAGCTGTTTCAGAACTCCAGGCGGGAACATTTATCAAGCACGGCTAGAAGATTTGATGTTGTCCAGGTTGGCAAATGGCACCGCGGCCTCTACACATCTATCCTCAATACTTATCTGGACAGCAAAGTTCGTTGATCGTAATCCGCACCACAAACCTTGAACCGTTTACCGACCCGGCCAGCCCCCGCTGGGCGAGAACCGATACAACCGCAGTTGAGCTTGTGCCCGCGCCCCTTGGCCTTCAGCCTAACGACTATATTATTGTCTCATGGGAGCACCGCTCCTATGGCGAGGTAGCAGCGCTTAACGTATCAGCCGTCCATGATGGGGCGCGCATTGCCGTGAGGTTGAACTGGAAAAAGGTACGGCCCGACACCGGTGCAGGCGAGGGTTTTGCTGATAGCGTGGCGCTTGCGTTTCCTGTGCGCGGTGTGCCGCTCATCACAGAAATGGGAAACCCTGATGCGCCCATTCATGCGCTACAATGGCTGGCGCGTAAGAACGAGATTAGATCGGTTTCAGCAATGGGCATCGGCACAAGTCTTGATGCTGCGCAGGTAGGCGAGGCAGCTTTTGCAGGCTGGTCGCAAGGGGCGTGGACCGTTGTTCTTGTGCGTGATCTGTCCGGGCCGGAAGGAACTGCAATTCTTGAGCCCGGCACATCAACCCAGATAAGTTTTGCGGTGTGGGATGGTGGCAATCAGGAACGTGCAGGCATCAAGGCCGTTTCAGCCGACTGGGCCGAATTCGAGCTCGAACCATAGGGGGATTTTATGGACAAGCGGCAAGTAGCTATGATCATAGACTTGAACAAGTGCATCGGGTGCCAGACCTGCACGGTCGCCTGCAAAACCCAATGGACTAGTGGCGAGGGCCAGGAGGGCATGTGGTGGAACACGGTTGCCACCGCGCCCGGTACAGGAACGCCGAAAAACTGGGAGAATATGGGCGGCGGCTATAAGAACGGCAAGCCGCAGCCGGGGGTTCTTCCTAAACAGGCTGACTTCGGCGATCCGGTGGATTTCAACTACGAAGAAGCCCTTTTCAGCGGCGATGCCTCGGGCACGTTGCGGCCCATAGATGGTGATCCGGACTACGGTACCAACTGGGATGAGGATGTGGGCGGTGGTGATTATCCCAACTCCTACTTCTTCTACATCCCTCGCATTTGTAATCACTGCACCAAGCCGGCCTGCATGGAGGCGTGCCCGCGCGGCGCGATTTTCAAGCGCGATGAAGATGGCATCGTTCTCATCAATCAGGACCATTGCCGGGGATTACGGTTCTGCCAGGAAGCCTGCCCCTATAAGGAAATTTATTACAACACGGTTACCGGTACCGGCCAGAAATGCGTGTTCTGCCTGCCGCGTATCGAAGAAGGCGTGGCCACTGCCTGTTCGCGGCAATGCCCGGGCCGGGTGCGGTTTTTAGGCTTTCTTGATGACAAGGAAGGCCCAATTTACCGGCTTGTCAACGAGTTCAAGGTGGCGCTGCCGCTGCACCCGGAATATGAAACCGAACCGAACGTATTCTACATTCCGCCAAGCGCCCCGGCAAAGTTCGACAAGGACGGCAACCCCACCGATGAAGAGCGCATTCCGCTGGACTATCTGGAATCCCTCTTTGGTTCCGGTGTGAAAGATGCCCTCGATCTGTTGGCTGCGGAACGGGAGAAGAAAAAGCGCGGCGAACAATCCGAACTGATGGACGTTCTTATCGCCCGCAACTGGCTTGATTTGTTTGGCCCCTTTACCAACAAGCCCAAGGACGTTGCCGAAAAGCGCAACGCAAAAGTGATTAGCTATCCAGGTACGGCTCAATGAGTGCGGGGCTTACCCGGCGAAGTTTTCTAAAGGCTGGAGGTGCTGCCGCTGCCGCACTGGTCATGCCCAACTTTATTGCAAGATCAGGTTCTGGAATTGAGGCATTGGCTGCCGCCACCCCGCCCGAGTTTACCTCATGGCTCGATATTCTGCGCAAGCAATGGACGTGGGATAAGACAGTGCGCGGCACCCACATGATCAATTGCTGGTACCAGGCTCATTGTGCTTTCGATGTGTACGTAAAAGACGGGCTGGTGTTTCGTGAAGAACAGGCGGCGGAGTATCAGCAGCTGCGTCCGGAACTGCCTGACCTTAACCCACGCGGTTGCCAGAAGGGATGCACCTTTTCCCACCGCATGTATGAACCCAACCGCATTTTGCATCCCATGCGCCGGGTGGGCGCGCGCGGTGAGGGCAAATGGGAACAGGTAAGCTGGGACGAGGCTTTGGACAAAATTGCCGATGCCTGGCTGGATGTTCTAGAATCCGAAAGCACAGACCAGATTGTCTGGGACCTTGGGGCAAACATCAATGTTGGCGCAGCCAATGCCGCCCAAGGGCGCCTTGCCCAGCTCACCCATTCTATCTGCCTTGATTCCAACTCTTCCAATGGCGATGGCCACCGCGGCGCATTTGAGACGTTCGGCAACATTTACATGGAGCGCTCAATTGAGGATTACTTCTACTCGGATCTCATCCTCATCTGGGGTGCCAATCCTCTCTATACTTCCATTCCAAACGCCCACTTTTTTACAGAAGCACGTTATAACGGTACCGAATTAATCGCTATTTCACCTGACTACAGCGCCTCTGCGACCAAGGCCGATCTCTGGGTGCCGGTAAAACCTGGAACAGATGCAGCCCTTGCCCTTGCCATTGCAAATCACATTGTAGAACGCTCTCTGGTGGAAACTGAGTTCGTGACCGAGCAAACGGACTTGCCCCTTCTGGTGCGCGCTGACACGGGTAAGTTCCTCACCGGCGCCGACGTTGAAGATGGGGATGAGAACCGGTTCTATGTTGTGAGTGAAAATGGCGAGCTTAGGCTTGCGCCGGTCAATTCTCTTGCGCTCGGCCCGCTGCGCCCGCGCCTTGATGTGGACCAAACGATTTTCCTGGAACAAGGTGGTCCGGTACGTGTGCGCTCTGTTTTCTCTCTTCTGAAGGAGCGGCTCAGCCCATACACCTTCGAGGCGGCATCTGAGATGTGCGGAACCCCGGTCGGGCTCATATCACGCGTGGCGGAGATGGTGGTAAATGCAAAGGCGCTCTCCAACGTCACCGGCTCGAGCATGAACAAGTATTTCCACGGTAATCTCACCGAGCGGGCGATGATACTCATCTGGGCGCTGCTCGGTCACATGGGCAAGCCGGGCGCTGGTTATTCGGCATTCTCGTTTCTTGCCAATGATGGCTGGGAAGATTATGTGGCTGGCCTTCGCACCCGCGAACGCATGTCGTTTGGTTCGGAAATCGGGCTCGACCTTTTGTGGAGCAAAGCGCGCGGTGACACGGATGAAAATTTCTTCAAGGCGCTCGGCAACCGCTCATTTTCCAACCCTGGCCGCGACTTACCTATATGGACATCCGGCTCAATGTTCTGGCAAGTGCACGGCGGGGTATCAGAGCTTTCAGAAAAGGCAAGTGAATGGGTGCCGGGGCTTTTGCAATCTCCCAAGGCTGCCCTTGAAGAGGCGTTGAAAAACAAGTCCCTGCCAATGCAACCGCCGGCAGAACGGCCCCCGCGCATTCTGTTCAACTACTGTTCAAATCCACTGCGTAGCGTCAGGGGCAGCAATAAGCTGGTCGAAAATCTTTGGCAGAAACTCACACTGGCGGTCACCATTGATTTTCGCATGAGTTCTACCGCACGGCATGCAGATTACATTTTGCCTGCTGCTGCCTGGTATGAAGTTACAGACCACAAATGGGTAACCCCGCTGGTGCCCTATAACCACGTCACCAACAAGGCGGTTGAACCACTGGGTGAAGCCAGACCCGATTTCTGGATTTTCACCATGCTGGCAAAGCACATCCAGAAGCAGGCACAAGAGCGGGGCATGGGTTTAGTTAAGAGCCACCTTGGCAAGGAAATCAATCTCGCCGACCTCTACGATGACATGACGATGGATGGGCGCTTTGGTGAAGATGATGGGGAAAAGGCCGCTGGCGCCATTCTGGAGCATTCAAGCAATCTGTCCCATGTGAGCTGGGAAGAACAGAAAGAAACAGGTTTTGCCCGCTATTCCGCTATTGGCATCAGCCCGCTTTCCATCGGTAATGCCGGCGATTTGAAGGAAGATGAGCCCTTCATTGCGCTTACCCATCACACAGATGGCAAGCAGGTTTATCCAACCCAGACGGGTCGTATTCAATTCTACATTGACCACGATCTCTACCTTGCCCATGACGAACACCTGCCGCGCTTCAAAGCCCCGCCCAAAATTGGCGGCAACTATCCGCTTACCATGACCGGAGGGCACACCCGATGGTCGGTTCACGGGGTCTGGCGCGATTCCCGCGCCATGCAGAGCCTCGACAGGGGCCAGCCATATATCGTTATGGGCGTGGATGATGCAGTAGCGCGCGGCATTGCCGATGGTGACTGGGTGCGTTGCTTCAATGATGTGGGTGAATTTTTAATCCGCGCCAAGGTTGCCACCGGAGTGCAGGGCGGACAAACCATCATGTATCACGCCTGGGAGAACTACCAGTTCGAGGGCGGTGGCACGCCGCGCGATGTTTCGCCCTCGCCTGTGAACCCGGTGGAACTTGCCGGCGATCATCCTCACTTAAGGGTGGGCATGCTGGAAGGCCAGCCTGGTTTTTTTGACCGGGACACTCGCATTGAAATTGAAAAAGCGCCCGGCCGCGGGGCGCCTGCTCCGGCAGATGGTAATGGCCAGCGCACTTGAGCGTTGCACGATTTATCGCGGGCTTGCGGAGGCGTTCCGCGAGCCTGCTGGCGGCGTGGAATTGCTGGATGAAAGCCTCATCCCTCCACCTTCGAAGAATGCAACCCAGGCCTTTCTGGAAGCCTTCGATCCATCGGTTTACGACAGCGCCTGCTCGCTTCATGAAAGCGATCATTCAACCCGCGGGCAAACTTCGTTGTTTGAGGAACTGGTGCGCTGGCATGAACATTTCGGCTTGCGGCGCACAGACACCGCCTTGCTGCCGGACCACGTGAGCGCTGAGCTTGAGTTCATGCACTTCCTCACCTTTAGCGAACACAAGAATGAAACCGATGAGGCGGGTGTTGCCGCCCTGCGCCGGGCGCAGCGCGATTTCCTCACCCGTCATCTGCTGCCCCTTGCCGAAGCAATTTCCGTAAAGTGCTCATCGCCTGAGCCGCGCTATAGGGCGCTCGCACAAGCCCTGCCTCAGTTCCTGCAGACGGAGTTGCAGCAGCTCTAAAGCGCAGCGGCATCCCTGATCATGTTGCGGGCAATAATAAGCTGCTGAATTTGAGTGGTGCCTTCATAGATGCGGTAAAGACGAGAATCCCGGTAGAGCTGCTCAGCTGAATACTCCCGGATGTAGCCGTTACCGCCATGGATTTGCACATTCCGATCGGCCACCCGGCCCACCATTTCTGATGCAAACATTTTGCAGCACGAGGCATCTGTGGCCACATCCTCGCCGCGGTCTTTTTTCTTGGCGCTTTCGCGCACAAGCGCCTTGGCGGCGGCAACTTCAGCGCGCGAGTCCGCCAGCATGGCCTGCACAAGCTGAAACTCACAAATGGGCTGGCCAAACTGCTTGCGCTCCATGGCATAACTTAAGGCATCTCCCAATATACGTTCCGCCAGCCCGCAGCAGGCAGCCGAAATGCTGAGGCGTCCCCGGTCCAGCACCTTCATGGCGGTTTTGAAGCCCACTCCCGCTTTATGGCCGATAAGGTTTTGCGCTGGCACCCGGCAGTCATCAAAAATCACGTCACACACATGGGCGCCCTGCTGGCCCATTTTCTTTTCAGGCTTGCCCAGCGTAAGCCCCTCGCTACCCGCTTCAACAAGAAATGCGGAAACCCCGCCTGCGCCCTTATTGTCAGGATTGGTGCGGGCCATCACCGTGAACAGGCCGGCAAACGGGGCGTTGGTGATGAACCGCTTGGTGCCGTTGAGAACATAATCGCCGCTCTCAAGCCGGGCGCTTGTTTTCACTGCGGCGGCATCGGACCCCACATCGGCTTCAGTGAGTGCGAAGGAGCCGATAATTTCGCCACTGGCGAGCCCGGGCAGGTACTTCTGCTTCTGCTCATCGGTGCCATCCATCAAAATGCCTTGTGAGCCGATACCCACATTGGTGCCGAAAACAGAACGGAATGCAGGTGCGGCCCGGCCAAGCACCAGCAGCACTTCCACTTCTTCTTCCATGGTGAGGCCAAGGCCACCAAATTCTTCCGGGATGGACAGGCCAAACAGACCAAGCGCACGCATCTCATCGACAAGCTCTTCCGGGATGGCGTCATCTTCGGCCACCTGGCGTTCCAACGGTAAAAGCCGTTCATCAACAAACCGCCGCAGCGTATCCAGCAACTGATTGCGGGTTTCCAAATCCAGGGGCACGGGCGTTCTCCTTTGGCGTCTTTTCCACCTCTTGGCCAACACCATGTCACCGGTTGCCAAAAATCTCAATCGCGGCAAGACTTCATTGTGTGAGCGTTGTAGGGAGGAAACGGATGAAGCGGTTTGAGGGCAAAGTGGCGATTGTCACCGGTGGGGCAGGGGGAATTGGCTCGGCAGTGTGCGAGCGACTTTCATCTGAGGGGGCAAAGGTCGCCATTTTCGACCTTAACGGAGAGGCGGCAGGGGCAACAGCTGAAAAGGTTGGCAATGGCGCTTTGGCCGTTGAGGCAGACATTACCGATCTGGAAGCAGTGCAAAAAGGTGTTGCTCGCGTTCAGGAAAATCTCGGTGATGTTTCCATCCTCATCAACAATGCGGGCTGGGATTTATTCAGGCCATTCGTTCAGACGGGTCCTGATTTTTGGCAAAAGGTTATCAGCATCAATCTCATGGGTCCGTTGCATATGCACCATGTGGTTTTGCCCGGCATGGCAGAGCGCGGCTATGGGCGAGTTGTAAATGTGGCATCAGATGCCGCCCGGGTTGGCTCGTCCGGCGAGGCGGTTTATTCGGCCTGCAAGGCAGGGCTCTTGGGATTGTCGAAAACCCTTGCCCGCGAACACGCCCGCCAGGGGATTACATTTAACGTAGTCTGCCCTGGCCCTACCGATACGGCCCTGTTTGAAGGATATGCGCAAGGTGCCGAAAACCCGGAGAAACTGAGAGAGGCCATGCGCCGAGCCATTCCCATGGGCCGTTTGGGCAAGGCTTCCGACCTTCCCGGCGCCATTGCTTTTTTTGCTTCCGATGATGCAGCGTTTGTCACCGGCCAGGTGCTATCGGTCTCCGGCGGGTTGACAATGAACGGGTAGACCAAACTCAGCGCTTCAAGAACGGGCCGATGTGCGGGCAGTCTGCGTTCCTATCGAGGACAAAGCTGGCAAGTTCAGCTGAAATTGCGGGTGCGCGAATAAAGCCTGCCCCCGCATGGCTGAGGGAATAATAAAGCCCCTCGATTTCGGCGCTGTGGCCGAGGCGCAAGAGCCCGTCACCCACGAACGAACGGATGCCGTAGGCCGCTTCGATCAACTCCAGACCTGCAATTGCCGGCACGGCGCGGGTGGCGCTTCTCATGAGCTTTTGAATTGCCGCATCGCTTGCCGTGCGGGACGTTTCGCCTTCTTCATGGGTAACACCAACCAGAAGCCTGCCATCGGAGCGCGGACACAAAATCCCGTCCGGGCGCTTGATGAGCCGTCTGACAATGGGATTTTCCACATCCATTGCAAGCCCCAGCATGACGCCTTTAACCGGGCGGCAGCGGGGAATGTCGGCGGGCAGGGAGGCGATATTATTTGCTCCCATGCCGGCGGCAATAATCACCCTGTCTGCGGTAAGCTGTTCGTCATTCACCATCACACCGCGAACGTTGCCACCGATTGTGATTAGAGCTTCGACGGGGGAATGCTCGTGCACCCTTCCTCCGGTTTTTTCGATTGCCAATCCAAGCGCCCTGCACAGCCTTCGCCCATCCAGCCAGTGCACATCCGGGAGGAATGCCGCTCCGAGAACCTCATCCGACAGGTGTGGTTCCAATGCGCGTAGTGCATCATCTTCAAGCCAGTCTACCCGCCATCCTTCAGTGTCGCGTTGTTCTGCATCCGCTTTCACCTTTTCCAGGTTTTCTTTATAGGCAATTCGGATTTGGCCGTCCGTGCGGTAGTCAAGCGACTGACCGGAAATGGCCTCAAGTTCGTGGGCAAAGTCCGGCCACGCCTTCACAGATGCCCATTCCAGGGCCCGCATGGCGCCTTTTCCAAGGCGTGGCTCAAGGTATGAGGCTGCGGCATAGCTTGCCCCGGAGCCGATTTTGTCCGCCTCCAGAACGGTGATTTCCGCGCCGGCCATCGCCAGGCGCCAACCCAGGGAAAGGCCTGCAATGCCGCCGCCTACAACGATAATCATGGGAATTTCATAACCATATTGAGGGCCTGTTTTCCTGTTTGTACCGCGCGTGTCAAGCAATTGTGAAAACGCCCGGTCTTGTTTTTCGAAAAACCGCTCCCCACGTCAAATGCAGTGATACGGCCTGTAGAATTGGAGGGAGAGATCAATGGCCAATGACTTGGCACCACTGCTCCCAAGGCCGCGCTTCGGCTGACCTTACCTTTTTAGGCCTCCGTTGCCGGCTCTTGGCAGCTTGTTTAACTGAGGTTGATATGACCCCCAAACTGCTTAAAAACACCATTGTTTCCGCCGTTCTCGGATTTGCACTCTTCGTTGGTGCAGGGGCCGTTGCGCCGCAGCCTGCCCATGCGCAGGCAACACACTGTGCTGCGCACCAGAAGGTGGGGAAGCTCCTCGGTGAGCGGTTCAAGGAAACGCGCCGGGCGGTGGGCCTTTTGTCGGCCAGCAAGATGATTGAAGTCTATGTGTCCTCCGGCGGCACCTGGACGATCGTCTACACCCACCCCGATGGGCTTTCGTGTATTGGTGCGGTGGGTGAGCACTGGCAGGAACTGAAGCCCGAGCTTCTTTCGGGGTAAACGGCGAAGGGCGGTGTGGTTAAACGCGCTGCCCTGACCTTGGAAACCTCCGGCCAACTGGTGCAGACTATACGCACGAATTGAGGTGGGAGGGTGAGCCGTTCGAGCTTTCATATAATCAGCGCATATGGGTGTTGCTTGCTGTTATAACTGCCGGCGCGCTTGCGATCTCATTTGTTGAGCCAATTGCGCAGCCGCTCAGCTATCACCGGTTTGCCGACACGCGCACATTCCTTGGCATTGTGAACTTCAATGACGTTGCCTCCAACATGGCATTTGTTATTGCCGGGGCTATTGGGCTGGTGTTTGTGCACCGAAGCGGCGGTCGGTTTGCTGCGGCAATGAAATTGCCTTATCTTTTGTTTTTTGCAGGGGTTTTCTTCGTCGGCTTCGGCTCGGCCTATTATCATCTGGAACCTTCCAACGCCCGGTTGTTTTGGGACAGATTGCCCATGGCGGTGGCATTCATGGCGCTTGTTTCAGCAATTGTGGCCGACCGGATTGATGAAATGGCCGGCAATGGTTGGCTGCTTTATCTGCTGGTGGCGGCAGGGGTTGCCAGCTTGCTTTATTGGCGCTGGAGCGGGGCCGTGGGCCAGGGTGACTTGCGGCCATACATTTTCGTTCAGTTCTACCCCCTGATTTTGCTGCCGTTTATCCTTTGGCTATTTCCAGCCTATCGCATCACCCGGACCAGTTATCTGTGCTGGATTGCAGGCTGGTATTTTGTGGCAAAGCTAGTTGAGCATTTTGACCATCAGATTTTTGAGCTGCTAGGCGAGACAGTGAGCGGGCATACTCTCAAGCATTTCGCAGCCGCCGGTGCGGCATTCATGGTTCTCAAAATGTTGCGAGAATTTGAAACCGGCGCGTGACTCGATAGGATAGGCCGGTTACCGCTGGAAAAGACAGGGAAGGTGTGTGGGGATGCCTGGCCGGCTTGGTTCAAAACACGGGCTTCTGGCCCATCGCAGTGAGCGCCCTGAAGAGCTGCATAAAATGGGCCGCGCACACCGTGATCTCGTGCCGCTTGAAAGCCATGTTGAAGCCTTTCCAGAGAACGGCCGTGCAGATCCCTTAAAAATTCTCGCAGCGCAAGATGAAGTCCGCGTGCCGGAACTTGTGCCCATCCGGTATGGGCGCATGAGCGCCACGCCATTCACATTTTTACGCGGTGGAGCAGCCGTGATGGCGAGCGATTTGGCCGCCGGGCCGCGCACCAAGTTGCGCGTTGAGATTTGCGGCGATGCCCATCTGGGAAATTTCAGGTGGTACAACTCCCCTGACCGCCGGTTGGTTTTCGATTTGAATGATTTTGATGAAACCCTGCCGGGCCCGTTTGAATGGGACGTCAAGCGGCTGGCGGCAAGCGTTATGGTTGTTGCCCGCAATAACGGGTTCTCTGAGAAAGAGGGCAGGGCCGCTGCCCGCCGGGCCGTGCGCCGTTACCGGGAGTTCATGGTGGAAGCCTCAGAGTTGAGCCCTTTGGATCTGTTTTATTACCGGATTGAATCCCAAGGCCTTTTGAAATGGATTGGCAAGCGCAGCAAGAAGGATCGCGTCTGGAAAGAACAGGTGGTTGGCAAGGCCCATCGCAAGAACAGCCTGAGGGCGCTAAGAAAACTCACCGAACGGGTAGATGGCCGCCATGTCATAAAAGACGACCCGCCGCTTATTGTTCGCCTGGATGAGGGTATCGGCATATTTGAGTATGACGAGGCCCGCAGGTTCTTTGAAAGATACTGTGAATCGCTGCCTTTAGACCGCCGGGTGCTGATTGATCAGTTCTCATTCGTGGATGTGGCAAGAAAGGTTGTTGGCGTGGGCAGTGTCGGAACCCGTTGCCTGATTGTGCTGCTTGAAGCAGGTGATGGAACCCCACTCTTCTTGCAGTTTAAACAGGCTGTGCCCTCAGTGCTTGAAGCACACCTGGGGCCAAGCGCCTACGAGCATTCAGGCCGGCGGGTGGTTGAAGGCCAGCGGCTCATCCAGGCAACAAGCGATATGTTCCTGGGCTGGGCGCGCTGGTACGAAGATGAAAACACTCACACCGACTATTATGTGCGTCAGCTATGGGACGGTAAGGGCAAGATTGATGTGGAAGAGTTGGGCGCAAAGCGGCTTGCATCATTTGCAGGAATGTGCGGTGCGACCCTTGCCTTCGGTCACGCCCGTTCGGGCAATCCCATGTTGATCCGCGGCTACATTGGCGATGATGAAACTTTCGATGATGTTATTGAAGAATATGCTGCGCGCTACGCCGATCGCTCTGACCAAGACCATGCTCATTTGAGCAAGGCGATTAAGGCCGGAAAAATTCAGGTGATCAAGGATGTATGAAAAAGCACCTAGGCGTTCTTTTCTTCTGTGGGGCGGATGAGCCACACAAATCCCAGCGCACCGATGGTTACGAACGCTGCAATGATGCCAAGCCCCGAACCTGCCACAAAAAGTCCGGCGGTTGCCGCCCATAGAATAGAAACTGCCGCTTCGGAAAATGTCGCCGTGCGAGAAGAAACCTGCCGTCGCCGGAACATTGCTCTCTTTGCCTGCACTTTGAACCAAAGCTGAATCGCGGTGGCAGATGAGGCAGCCAGCATAATGCCGAGCGCTGCGATGATTGACACCTCGACCGAAATGAGCGCCAGGCCGATGAGCATTGGTGAAACGATAATGAAAATGAGGCTGATAACTGCCTCGACCTTTGCAATGAGCACCGCTCTTTTCCCTAATGGGGCGGTGTCGACCAGGTCTGGTGCGTCCTCACCTGAAACCGCAAGCCAGGCAAGCCCGCCTGCGAGCTGGCCAGCCGCCATCACCAGGACGGGAACCGCCACGGCCAGCACATTCACGCTCTCGCGGTACTGCGACCACAAAAGCAATGCCGGTGGCAGCAGGTAGAGAATTTGCATTGCAGATTGGGAAACAAGCCACGGGTCGCGGGCAAGAAGCATCCATTCTTTGCGCCGCAGAACGGTGCGAGCTGATGCGGTTCTGAAGCATTTGGCGCGCCGGCGCGATGTTTTTCTTGTTTCTGAAACGCCAGCCGCCGCAACGGCCAATTGCCCGAAACTGCGCGAACTTGTGATCACAACCGCTGCGAAGATGCAGATGCTCGTACTCATCACAAACAGAAGCGCGGGCCAGTCGCCCATGGCTGCGCGGGCCGGCAACCAGACAATGCTGTCTGCGGCAGGAAACCATGCAATCAGTTCCGGTGATTGCAGCACTGATAACCGCGACAGATTTCCGTAGTAGACAACCGCTGCAGCTTGAATGCCGATAATGAATGCTGCGCCGATTACCGCGGCCAATATCTGCGAAATGAGGCGTGTACGCTTGGCGCCCGCAAGGCTGAACAGCGTTGTTGTGATGATGATCCCAAGGGCTGCTGCTACAAGACCAAGAGAGGCAAGAACCCCATAAGCGGCAAGCCAATTGGCGCCGTCCATGATAACCAGCGTATTGATAAATGGGCTCGCCAAAAGGCATGGCATGGCAATGACCGTAAATGCTGCTGCCAGAGTTCTGACCGCGAACAATCTTCGCGATGAAGCCGGTGAAGATAAGATGAGATCAAGGTCTGAGCGCGCGTAATAAGCGCGCGTAACGGTTTCCATTCCCTGCGACAGCATAAGGGAAAATGCAAGCACCGCGCACCCGCTCATCATGACAAGAACCGCTTTCGTGGGCATAGCGCCTGCCTGCAACCAAGGTCCAAGCACACTCAACGCTATCCAATGAAGGCCTGCTGCGAGCGCTGCCAGAACAAGGGCCAGCACACGTCCGCGCCCGCGCTTTCCGGCTGTCATCATCGACAGCCAGTCGCGCCAGAACAGCGACAGTTCGTGGCGCGCAAACCAGGGCAGACTGGCAGGCGCCAAGCTCATGCCGCACTCTCATGCTGGGCGACGAGGTCGAGGAAAATTTCCTCAAGATTGAGTTTGTTTTGCCCGGCCATCGTGCGCAAGTCTTCCAGCGTGCCTTCAGCAATCAGGCGTCCGTTCGCAATGACGCCGATGCGCTCGGCCATTCTTTCGGCCACTTCAAGAATATGGGTGGTCATTATCACCGTGGCGCCCGCGCGCACCCGGGCCAAGAGCACATCTTTCACCTGGCGGGCCGAGCCAGCATCTAGGCCGGTCAAAGGCTCATCAAGAATGATAAGGTGCGGTTCATGAACAAGCGCCCCGGCAAGAGCCACTTTTTGGCGCATGCCGCGCGAGAACCCGCCGCAGCGTTCATGGGCATGGGGCTCAAGGCCGAGCCAGTGCAATAACTCTTTTGCCCGGCCTGATGCATCACCTGCATCTACCTGCCAAAGGCCTGCAACAAATTCCAGATACTCAAACGGGGTGAGTTTGTCATAAACCATCGGCTCATCTGGAACCCATGCAATCACCCGTTTTGCCTCAATCGGAAAAAGCCGCGCATCTGTTCCAAAGACCGAGATTGACCCGGCATCAGGCTGCAACAATCCGGCAACCATTCTCAAAGTCGTAGTCTTGCCTGCACCGTTCGGGCCTAAAAGCGCGTAAAACTCGCCAGCCTTTACAGCAAGGTCGAGATCATCGACCGCCGGTCGGTCGAAGCTCTTTTTCAACCCCTTGATTTCCAGCGCCAAATTGGTTTGCGTCATCGCGACCAGCCTCCGATTTGCAGCACTTCTTGGAAATAGACCTACAACATCCAGGTTTAGCGAACGTGAATCCCGAAAGGACCAAAATGAAACAGTTGTTTTGGTTGTCAAGGCGTGGCAAACCCGCTTCCCATCTGGTGCCCTTCATTGAAGGGAAAATCGGGAATTCGGTGTAACTCCGGAACGTGCCCAACGCTGTAATGGTGATGGTCTGCAGCACATTTGCTACTGGGAAACCGGGAAGGCGCTGCATGCCATCCGATCCAAAGTCAGAAGACTGGCCAGAGAAAATAGCTCATGCCGCCCGGACAGCGGCTTGCAGCATTACGATGAGCATAGTTGGGGACTAAACAATGCACCATGAACCGTCCGGCCTGGCAGAAGCCGGGGCATTTTCCGATGATGAGCGCGCCGCAATTTACCGGGCAATTTTTACCCGCCGCGATGTGCGCGATCAGTTTCTCGCCAAACCAGTTGAAGATGATGTGCTGCAAAGGTTGATTACCGCTGCTCACCACGCCCCATCGGTTGGGTTCATGCAGCCGTGGAACTTTATCACCATCCGCGGCATCGAAACCAAGCAGCGGATTTGGAAAGCATTCGAGCGCACCAACGCCGAAGCTGAAGCAATGTTTGAGGGTGAAAAGGCAAAACTCTACAGCTCGCTGAAGCTTGAAGGTATCCGCAAGGCACCGGTGAACCTGTGCGTTACCTGCGACCGCTCCCGCGCGGGCAAAGTCGTTCTGGGTCGTACCCATGATTCCAACACCGATGTTTATTCAACCGTGTGTGCGGTGCAGAACCTGTGGCTGGCTGCCCGCGCAGAAGGCATCGGTGTGGGCCGGGTGAGCATATTCCATGAACAGGATGTGCGCGAAATACTGGCCATCCCCGAGCACGTGACCATCGTTGCCTATTTGTGCATTGGCTATGTGAAAAAGCTCTATGACGAGCCGGAACTGGCGAAGAAAGGCTGGCGCAAGCGCCTTGAGCTTGATGAGCTTGTTTTTGACGAGAAATGGGGCAACCAGGTTCAAGGTATTGAGGAACAAGTTTAAACCGTAATTTCCCTGTCTATATTTCCCCAAAATTGGCGAAATTGAAATTTTTATTCGTTGTTTGCTGATTAGCCGTGACGGTTGCAGCAATACTGGTGTAACAATATCTGTTGTTGCCTAAACTATTCTAGGGAAATGATATGGCTGGATCGAACAAGGTTGCGGTAAAGGTGGATCAATCCAAACTGTTGTCGCTTTACGGCGGCGATGCAGTGGCTTCAGTAGACAGTTCAAAGTCACTTTCAATCAAGGTTGGCAAACCACCAGTTTGCCCGCCGGCCCAAGCAGTTAAACGGGCGATTGCCAGAAGCAATTCTTCGGCCCAAGCCAAAGTCGTTTGATTGAGAAAAACGGCTGATTGGCTAGCGCTGACATTTCACGTTTGATCGCCGTTCGTATAGAGAAGTTGCGGGGCGGTACCTTTTGGTGCCGCGCTGCATTTTTGTGCCGGAGAGTGGGACAGTGATTTCCCCGTGTTTTTATCCAAGCTCTGAACATGGAGAGCGTCTGGCTGCGCGTATGCATGCCAAACTCGCCGAAAGCCTTGAACATATTGCTGAAAGGGTCAGTCAGGCAGCGCAAACCCCCGATTTGAGCCAAGGAATCAGGGACAGGCTGGGGACTGGAGAAAAGGCGCTGCGGCCTGCTCTTTATCTTCTCTATCAAGATCTCGTGCAGGCTGCGGTCAACAGCGATGTTGAAGGTGCAAATAGCCTTCTCAATGATGTGATTTCAAGCCAGTGGGCGGCGAGCGGTATTCAATGCCGCGTGTTGAGTGCCGATGAAATGGGATCTGGCGAGCATGCGCGCTACCGAAAGTATCTGGGTGAAGATCCGACCACACCTCTGTCGCTCTCTGCACCTTTAGAAGAAATTGCACGTGCCAACGAGGAAAACATTAAAAAGGCATTGGCGTTGTTGGAACAGAGCGCGCCTGATCATGCCGGCGAAGTCAGGGCGATTGTATCGGAGATCGTGTTCGCAAAAAATGTTGATCCTGAATCTGATGAGTTTGGCGGCGCAAGTTCGTTTTCTGCATGGGGTACAATTTTCTTGAGCGCAGATGAGGTTCGCGAGCCGTTTGAGCTTCTTTGCTCTCTGGTGCACGAAACAGCGCATCTGGCACTGTTTGCCGAAGCTGTTCACGAGCCGCTGGTGCACAATGCTCCGGAAGAAACATACGAATCCCCATTGCGGGAGGACCCACGCCCGATGGACGGCATTTTTCATGCCACGTTCGTTTCTGCCCGCATGCACCATGCGATATGGTGCATGCAGAAAAACCCTGCGCTTGATAGTGATGTGATGGTGGATGCGCTTCCTGAGGTTTCTCAAACGCTTGGCAAGTGTTTCTATGATGGACTAAGGGTAATTGAACGTAAGGGAAAACTATCTGCGACCGGCCAGGCGCTGCTCGGCCAGGCGGCGGACTATATGAATGAACACTCATCGCACTGAATGCAAATAGGCGGCTTGCCGCTTTTCACTCCGCTTCTTTTCGCGTCCGCTCAATGAGAATATCAGCTGCGAGCGAGAAGGCGTCGAACTGCTCTTCGCGCCTCATGCCTTGAAATTCAGGGTGTGGTTGACCGGCAAAGAATGACGAAAAATGCCATGTAAAGCCAAGTGGATTTGGCTCCATGACATAGTACTTGCCGGTTTTTTGATCCTTGACCAGATCGACGCCGTGTAAAGGTGCGTTTGGAATTGCCTCAAACGTCGTGCTGGCGGTTTTCAAGAGATCAGGATCAGCCACAAACTCCGTGGAGCCGCTCCCCGGGCCGAGGCCAAATTTCTTGACTTTACTCGATGTGACCAGGTCCCGGGGATCGTGCAGGTCGTACTTTTCTCTTGCTGGTGGCCTTGGCTCTGAAGAAGTGAAGACCACCGAGTAAAGGGGTGTCCCAAACAGACAAAGAACGCGATGCTCTTTAGGGTATTTACCGGAATCGATGAATTTTTGCACGATCATCGGCCCGAATCGGCCGACATGGTTTTCTGGAAAATCTTCCGGTGAAAGGTATTCCACATTTTCTGTTTTCAGATATTGAATGCCCCGGCCTTGAGATGCGCCGCTTGAGCCGGCTGGCTTTATGACAACCGTTTCACCCCACTGCTCAGGATTGAGGACGGTGCCTTCTTCCAAAATTGTCCATTCCGGCACCGGTACGTTGCAGGTGGCAAGTTTGGTCAGTTGATCAATCTTCGATAATGACTGCCCGCAGTAAATTTTGCCACACCGCGGCTCAAAAACAAAAAGGGGCCCTTGCGAGACAACCAATGTCGGGCGGGTTTGCGCCTTTCTTCTGACCTTGAAAGAAGTGTTTGCACTTGAGGTTACGAAGACCTCAATATCCGGCGCGCGTTGCCGGATTTTGTTGGCGATAACCTCAAAGTCATTTCCGGGCATAAAGTCGGAGTTGAAAGCCAAGATAAGGTTTCGCTCGACTGAAGACATTTCGCGTTCACCTGCAGTCATCTTGTTCGTTTGTACTCCGAGATATCAAGTGATCGTTTTGCAATATTTACGAATAAACGACTCAAAGTGTGGAGACTACACTGGTGTTCCGTCAGCGTGACCATTTTTATTTAACGATGGGTGATTATTAACTAGTGTTCGGGTATCAAAAACACAAAGGGTTCATAATGCAAAAGAAACTAGCGCCGAAAATAGAACTTGATGATTCTAAAATGCTTTCTCTTTACGGAACCAGTCCGCTCGGTGACGCTGAACTGGTTTCGAAAGCAAAAGAGCTTTCCATAAAAGTTGGGAAACCGGGCCCCACGCCGAACTAAAGTCAATTTGGTTTCACTTGAAAGTTAAATTGCCAGCTGATCCGGCATGCTTCGGTTGGTTGGATGTGAGCCTTGCTCTAGGCAGGGTTCATTGCTGTCGCGATAACAAAAAACTGGGAGGAAATTGCAATGTGTCATGCCTGTGTGATTGAGAGTGTCAAATCCCGCATGCTGTCGCGGCGTGACTTATTCAAGGGTGCTGCTGCCGGGGCCGCAGTTGCAGCGGTGAACGGCGCCTTGCCTAACGAGGCTTTTGCCGCAGGCGCCTCGAAGGTGGAGGACATGACCCACGAACTGAATGAGAAATTTCCAACCTATTTTGGCCAACAGCAGTTTTTCAAAGAGCAGAAGTACAATTACGCTGAGCACAAATTCAATTTGTTTGAGCTGAAGGTGAATGAGCACACTGGCACCCATATGGATGCCCCTTGCACTTTTCCGAGAACGGCCAATCGGTCGCTGAAATTCCGGTCCGCAACCTTGTCTGCCCGCTCTGTGTAATCGATGTAAAAGCGAAAGCTGCAGAAAACGCAGACTACCAGGTAACCCCGGATGATGTGAAAGCCTGGACGGATGCCAACGGCCCGGTGCCAGATGGAGCATGCGTTGCCATGAATTCGGGCTGGGGCAAACATGCGCGCGGTGAAAAGTTCCGCAATGTGGGCGCAGATAAAAAAAATTTGGGCGCAGATAAAAAAATGCATTTTCCCGGCTTCCACATAGAAGCAACCCAGATGCTGCTGGAAACCGGTGCTGTAGGCATGGCGGTTGACACCCTGTCCCTCGACCATGGGCCGTCGGGAGATTTCAAAACCCATTATGCCTGGCTGCCCACCAACAGATGGGGCCTTGAATGCGTTGCCAATCTGGACAATGTGCCGGCAAAAGGGGCAACGCTTGTCGTAGGCTCGCCCAAGCACACCGGTGGAACCGGCGGGCCGTCCCGCGTTTTGGCGTTGGTTTAACCGCCGGCAGGGCGCCTTTTCTAAGGCCGCTGCCCCTTAAAGAATGACAAGGCTTGCTTTTAGTTGTGCGCCACGAGCTGGTCGCGCAGGAC
>JBPCVY010000096.1:0-16468 GCA_051010055.1 Hyphomicrobiales bacterium
GCAAACAGGGGCTTGGTGACGATTTCCTCAAGCCGCTTCATCTGCATCGAAACAGCGGACTGGGTCTTGTGCACCTCATCGCCCGCCTTGGAAAAGCTTCCCGTATCAGCGATGGAGATGAAAGTTCTCAGTAAATCCACGTCGAGATTCAGAGCCATGAGGGTTCTCCAAATACATCAAAATTGCTTATGTATAATATAAAATATATTCGTTGGATAAATCAATAGCGATACGCTAAATTAGCTTCATCACAAGGCAAACGCCACTTGGCCCCGGAGCGCGGGGCGCAACGCGGAAAGTTTCTATTTCCGCGAACAGGAGACCATTGCGATGAAAAACGCTCAGACAATTACAGCTGTTCCGTCATTTCCTGGACGCGCGATTTTCGGGAAATTGCAAGCACGGCTCCATAACTGGCAGGTGCGCAGAAAAATCCGCGCACTTGGCGATTTGGAAGACCGCATGCTGCAGGATATCGGTGTTACCCGCGACGACATTTATTGGGCATCTCGACTTCCGACAGCTATGAATTCGGCCCATGAACTGGAGCGTGCTTCTCAGTTGCGCCGCAGGAAGGTGGGCGGTGCGGATACCTGTATCGCCGCAGTTTAAAGTTGGCCTGTGCTAATAACGCCGACCGCGGATGGCCTGCTCCACGGAGTTGAGAAGGTCATCTGCGGTCGTGCCACGGCTAGAGCCGTGCCCGAGATAGTCATCTAGAATATCGCGCCCGCGTTGCGGGTCCTGGCGGAAGATCGAATCGTCAAACGTCATATCCGGCTTTTCGCTTGTGTCATATTTCACGCCGCAACTTCGGCCACCGCCGCCACCGCCCAATATATCGCGCAAGATGTCGCCAAAACCGCCCGGGCCGTTTTGCGGCTGCGGGGCCGGTGCGCGCCGTTGCTGGCCGCCGGCGCCGCCACCAAGAATATCACCCAGAATATCACCAAGACCGCCACCGCTGCCGCCGCGGGGCTGAGGCTGGCGGCCACCACCGCCCATGCCTTTGGTCAGCGAGCCAAGAATCATGGAAACAATGATGGGGAGCAACTTTTTCAAGATAGCAGCGCCGATGCCGGTTTCACCGGCAGCATAGTTTGCCACTTCCCGGCTGACTTCCTTGGAACCGAATACATGGCCAAGAATGCGGTTCCCGTCATCTGCCACATTATCGTATTGAGTTGCGTTCTCATCATCGAAATAGGCCTGATGATGACCATCGGAAAGGGCGCCTATAAGGCTGTCATAACCACCGTCATTGGCGGCATTGCGCCTTATGCCGGCGGCCAATACCGGGGCAAGCGCTTCAAAAGCCTGTGCGGTTTGCTGTTCGGAAAGGCCAAATTGGTGGCCAACATTCTTGTAGGCATTGCCGCCCTGGGCGGCTGCTAACAGGTCGATAAGATCCATAAGAAAATTCCTCACTCGAATGCAATTGCTCTACAGATAGTGACGCAAATGGTCAGCGTCAAACGACAGCAACGGCCAAATCCCATACAAGCCCGCCGCTTTTGTATTTTGTTAAGCGTAATATGGCATTTTTTTGGACATGGTTAGCTGGGAGAATTGCCATGTCGATTGGTACAGAGCGCCAAGAAGCGCACCAACCTGCAGTGGAGAGAGATTTGGATGAGAATTCACAGGCCTCACCTCCGGGTGTGCAATCCGCAAAAGCTGCAGATTTGGTGGAAGTGAACGATGACTTTCCGGCGGAAAATGAAGTCTCTGGTTCCCCCGTTCATGAACAGACCGGCGCCATCGCAAATGCATTTGCCACCAAAGGCGCAAACACAGGCTTTGAAAACGTCCCGCCTGTATCCGAATTGCCGGACCGCGCCGTGCGCGCTAATGCGAACTTTACTGGCGATGACCCGTTTTCCATGCCTATCCCGGATGTACTGGCAGAACAATCCGAACCAAGTTCTGCTGAACAAACCGAAACCGGCGATGCAGCAGGAAATATTCCCGAAGCGCTGGCAGCCCTTTCTGAGCCGGACCCTGCGAACGTTGCAACAAACGAAAATTTTGATGCAGATCCCGGAGATGAGAATGAACCAAACTTGAAGTTTGCAAATGTGACAGCCGGGGAAACCTTGCCAACCGGTGACGAAGAAACTTCATCAGATGAAGTCAAAAATGCAGATAGCAGTGAAGATGTAGAGAACGCCGAAGCCCAAGACGAAGAGGGCGATGCAGAATCTGCTGAACAAATCCTGGAAGAGGGGATCGCCACTGCCGAACCAAAAATCGACACCCTTCCAGAAGGTACAGACCGGGAAACAGCCGATCAGCTTCGCAGCAGCGATTTGCGGGTGATTGCGGCAAGCGCGCTTGGTAGTTCCAGATTGGACAAATGGAAAAGACGCCGGCGGGAAAAAGCCAACAAGAAAGCTGCCGCCAAAAGGCAAAAGCCCCAAGTAGCCGTACAAGCAGCAGCTGAAATCGGAATTTCTGAAACCATCGCTGGCTTACCAAACAAAACAAGTGAAAAGCCGGTGCGCGAGGAAGTTTCCCTTTTCGCTGGCCCCAATGCTGAAACCTATATAGAGGCTTGGGAGGCGGCCAAGTCGACCGATGGCGTGCCGGAGAAAAGCTGGTCAATGCCGGCATTTGCATTTTCCATTGCATGGTTCTCATACCGGAAGCTCTATATGGCAGCCATGCTTGCGCTTATCGCGTTCGCTGCGGCAACCGTCTACAATCCAATTTTGGGAATTGTTGTATTGGGCGCTTCAATGGTGTGCGCCGGCCTTTACGGAAAATCCATTTATGCACGCCACGCGGAAACGGTAATCCGGCAGAAAATCAAGAAAGCCAAGGGGCCGGACAGGTATATTTCAGCGCTTGTGCGCTCAGGCGGCGTTTCCTGGCCGATGGGCATTTTCACAGCGGCGCTGGTTATCGCGGTTTTTGCTGTACACGTTCCATAAAGCCAAGAAGGGTAGCGTCAGGCGTGTATTGAGTCATGGCGGGCATTGAGCTTTGAAATCAAACGCATGCCGGCCCATACGGCAGCAATCCCAAACAAGACCTGCCCGATTGCATGGCCTGCGATAACGCCCATGGGCCCGGCAATTGCAGCACCAATCGTCACAAAAGGCACGGTTCCAATCGTCGCCCGCGCCCAATTGAAGAGCGTTGAATAGTGTGGCTTGCCGAGATTGTTGAAACTTGCGTTAGAAACAAACAGCAAGCCGCCGAACAACCAGGAAATACCAATCCAGGTGCAGAAAAACCCAATAATGGCAGTAGCCTCCGGGCCAGCACTGAAAAGACGGGCAATGGCGTCTTGCGACAGATATAAAATCAACGAAGTGGTAAGCACGTAAACGGCGGTAAACTTTACCGCATCAAAGTAGCTCTGCTGCACCCTGTCGAACCGCTTGGCGCCGAAATTCTGGCCAATGATTGGCCCAAGGGCGCCAGACAATGAAAACACCACTCCAAACGCAATCGGCACCAGCCGGGTCACGACAGCCAGGGCGGCAACCGCACCCGGCCCAAAGGGCGCCATGGCGAACGTCACATAAGCATTTCCCACCGGTGTTGCGACCTGCGTGGCGATGGCGGGCAGGGCGATGTGCAAAATCGGCTTCATGTCGCGCTTGAGGCTTGAAACCTGAGGCCAAACAAGAAAACCATGCACCGTGTGGGTGCCGTAGAACCCGACGATCAGGATGGTGATGCGGGCAATAACCGATGCGAATGCCGCCCCGTCCACGCCAAGGTCTGCGCCAAAAATCAAAATCGGATCAAGTACTGCATTCACAATGCCGCCGGAAAGGGTGACATACATGGCCCGTTTTGCATCGCCCAGGGCGCGCAAAATGCCGGACAGGCAAATGCCAATGCCGAGTATTGGGAAGGAAGGGATAACGATTTCGATGAAACTTTTCGCATAGGCAAGCGCTTCACCTTCCGCGCCAAGACCGGTGAGGATGGCTTCGCGCGCAAACCACAGCAAAACCGCCACTGTAGTGGTGAGAATAAACGAAAAAAGCAAGGTAGAGGCGGCAAGTCGTTGGGCGCGCTTTTCCTTACCGGCACCCAATGCCTTGGAAACAAGCGCGGTAATTGTGATGCTCAGACCGATACCGATGGACAGGTTTATGAAAAATATGGCGCCTGCAAAACCGATCGCACCGGCAACCTGCGCCTCGCCAAGAATTGACAGGAAGAACATATCGGCAAAGTCGACGAAAAAAATCGACATCAGGCCGACCGACCCGGTGAGGGTCATCACCACAACATGACGCATCGTTGAGCCGGTAGTGAACTTTGCTTCACGCTTGGGGAGTTGGGTTTGCGCTTCTGTGCCGTTTGTGTGTGTCAATTGCCGGTGCCGCCGACAGTCATCGCGTCAATGCGCAATGTCGGCTGGCCAACGCCCACAGGCACCCATTGGCCGGATTTTCCGCACGTGCCGGTACCAGTATCAAGTGCCATATCATTGCCAATCATCGAAACCCTGGTCAGAGCATCCGGCCCATTGCCAATTAGGGTTGCCCCTTTCACCGGGTGGCTGATCTTGCCATCTTCGATGCGGTAGGCCTCGGTGCATGTGAATACGAACTTGCCCGATGTGATATCGACCGACCCGCCACCAAATGAAACGGCAAAAAGGCCATCTTTAACAGATGTGACAATTTCTTCCGGCGCCTTGTCGCCGCCCAGCATGTATGTGTTCGTCATGCGTGGCATAGGCTGGTGGGCATAAGACTGACGGCGCCCGTTGCCGGTTGGCTCAACGCCCATCAGGCGGGCATTCAACCTGTCCTGCATAAAGCCTTTCAAGATGCCATCTTCAATCAGCACCGTGTTCTTTGTGGGCGTTCCCTCATCATCAAGGCTTAGCGAGCCGCGCAGGTTTTCCAGGGTGCCATCGTCTACAACTGTGACCCCGGGTGAAGCAACCTGCTCGCCGATGAGCCCGGCAAATGCAGATGTCTTCTTGCGGTTGAAATCGCCCTCAAGACCATGCCCTACCGCTTCATGCAGCAAGATGCCCGGCCAGCCCGGAGCCAGCACCACGTCCATTTCGCCGGCAGGTGCCTCTACGGCTTCCAGGTTCGTTCTGGCTTGCGCGAGCGCCTTATGCACAGCGTCCTGCCAGCTTTCTTCGGCGATAAACTGTCCATATGCAGCACGCCCGCCGAGGCTGTGGCTGCCTGTCTCCTGGCGGTCTCCTTTTCCCGTAACAACCGAAACCGTGAGCCTCACAAGGGGGCGGAAATCGCTGATCGGCCCGGTATCAGGGCGCATGATTTCAACTGCCTGCCAGCTGCCGGCAAGAGAAACCGAAACCTGGCGCACATCTTCACCTTGCCTGCGGGCATAGGCATCAATAGTGCGCAGGAGAGAAACCTTGTCATCAAAACTTTCCGAGCCGAGGGGGTTGTCCGCACTGTAAAGTCGCCTATTGGTTCGTTGCGGCGCGCTGGCGAAAGTTCCACCGTGCCCGGTGCGAACGGCCCGAACTGCATCTGATGCACGCTTGAGCGCTGCTTCAGAAAGCTCGGAAGCATGGGCATAACCTGTTGCCTCACCGCAGATAGCCCGCAGGCCGAAACCCTGGTTGGTATTGAAGCTTGCCGTTTTCAGTTTGCCATCATCGAAAAGCAAAGCCTCGGTCTGGTTATACTCCAGAAAAAGTTCACCGTCGTCACACCCAATAAGAGTGTCTTCCAGCACTGTCTTTGCCCGATCCCGGTCCAGACCGGTGCTTGAGAAGAAAAGATTTTCTGACGGTTTGCTCATGACAGCAGAAAATGCCTTAGGTTTTGTTGAGGGCTTCGATTGATTTGGTGAACCCTTCAAGGGAAATCGGAAGGGTGACGCCGACGCCCGGGGCTTCATAGATGATAAAGTTTGCAACTGAACCCTTACGCATTTTGCCAAGTGTTTCGGGAGTGGCTTCCGCCAGCGCCATGCACGCCTGCGGCAGGCAACGGATAAAAGGAACGCGGCCAACAGGTGCGCCGTCCACCTCAAGTGCTATGCCCAGCGGGAGATAAACGCCAATCGGCACCATAATACGCATCATGGTGACATCCTTGTCACCCTGCTTGGTTCTTCCGAGAATCAGGCTGAGGTTAACCCCTTTGCGCTCAGGCGCCTGAGTTACCTGAACCATGCCACATTGGCGCGCCGGTTTGGCGGCTTGTTGGGGTTGGGCGGCAGTGGCTCCCGCCGTAAGAGGGTCTGCCTTGTTGGATTTACCACTTGCGCTTTGCTGCGGCGAGGTTGGCGCATTCTCGCACTGAACCTGCCATTTGCCATGGGCGGCAACAACATCGGGCGGCGGAGGCGCCTGGCGTTGGCCACCCTGTGCCTGGCGCTGCTGCTGCAAGCGTTGAAGCTGCTGAAGGGTTTGAACGCGCGGACCGGGCGGTGGTGCCTTCCTGGTTTGCGGCTGCTGCGTTTGTTGCTGGGCAAGCGCTGAAAATTCGCCAACAGGTGCAAGCAGCACAAGCCCAATTGCTGCAGTAAATAGAGGCATAATTGCTCTGCAAACAAAAATTCGATTCATCTTGTTAAGTTTCCTTGATGACGCGCATTGCGTTCGGCATTTGCCGCTTTCTAACGCGAGAATTGAGTGATTGCCAGTAGCGAGTGCCCTTGGGAGCAAAATTCGGCAGGTTTTTGACCAGCTAATTGTGTCAAATAGTCGCGTAAAACAGGGCCCGCGGGCGCAAAACCGGGTTCATGGCGAGTGTGGCCAGTTGGGCAGGGCGGTTATGACTATTGTCTAACTCTTTGCATTACAACATAAAAATCTGTCGTAGATCGCCGGAATCCGGTGGTTATGGCAACTCCGGACGAGAGCTAATCTCCAAGCGCAATGGCAACTGATCACGGAACGATCAAAATCTGGCGCGTGGTTATGACGCGTTCTCGCGGAAAATGCCCGATTGTACATTGCTGCGGTCTGGATTAAGACCTGAAGCTCAGAGCGCCGCGCCACGTAACTGGCAGCGGTAAAGCACTGCGCGACTTGCCTGCTTTGAAGGCATTTTGAGTTTGATCGAACGCAGCCGCCGTTCCGTGATATTTTGGAACGCGCCGGGTGGGGGATGAGTAGAGGTTATCTAAATGAGGAGCTTTGCATCTATGCGAAGACTTTTGGGCGGCACCGCTTTCGTTATGGCGATGGTGGCAGCAGGATGGGCTTCAGCAGCTGGCATTGGCCAGGCTGAACCTTGGCAAATGGGGTTTCAGGGAGCCGTAACCCCGATCATGGAGCGTATTGATAGTCTCCACACGTTTCTTCTTTGGGTTATTGTCGTGATCAGCCTTTTCGTCATGGGGCTGTTGATCTACGCAATGATCAAATTTAATTCGCGGGCAAATCCTGAGCCATCGCGCACCACCCATAATACCTTCATTGAGATTTTGTGGACTGTTGTGCCGATCCTTATTTTGCTGGTTATCGCGGTGCCGTCATTCAGGCTGCTCTATTTCCAGCGTGATTTTCCGCAAATCGACATGACCATCAAAGCCATCGGCAACCAATGGTACTGGTCATACGAATATCCCGACAATGGCGATATTTCCTTCGATTCAATTATGCTCGAAGGCGAAGAGCTTGAAGAACGCCGTAAGGTTGACCCAGGTGCGCCGCGTCTGCTTGCCGTGGACAATGAAGTGATTGTCCCTGCCGGTAAGACAGTGCGCGTGATCGTTACTGCATCTGACGTTTTGCATAACTTCGCCATGCCCTCATTCGGCAACAAGATGGATGCTGTGCCAGGGCGCCTGAACGAGACCTGGTTCAAGGTCGACAGGGAAGGCGTTTACTACGGCCAGTGCTCCGAGCTGTGCGGCATCAAGCATGCTTTCATGCCGATCGCGATCCGGGTTGTTTCGCAAGAAAAATTCGATGCATGGGCCATGGCGGCAGCTGACGATATTGATGAAGCGCAGCAGCAGATTCTAGCTGAAATTGCAAACGAGAGAAAGCTGGCGGAATCGAAAGGTTCCCTGAAAGTTGCCAGCACCGCCGCTGATGAAAATTCATCGGCCGAAGACAAGAATTAAAGAGTGAAGAGGCAGAGTTATGGCAACTGAAGCAGCACACGCCGATCACGATCATCATCCCACCGGCTGGCGCCGGTACGTTTACTCGACCAACCACAAAGACATCGGCATGATGTATCTGTGGTTCGCCATTATGGCTGGTCTCATAGGCGGGATCATGTCGTTGTTCATGCGTCTGGAACTGGCAGAACCGGGAATCCAGTACTTCCATGGTTTGTCCCAGATTATGTATGGCTACGATGCAGATACTGCAGTCGATGCCGGCAAGCACATGTTCAATGTGTTTGTGACAGCCCACGGCCTGATCATGGTGTTTTTCATGGTTATGCCGGCAATGATTGGCGGATTTGGCAACTGGTTTGTGCCTCTAATGATTGGCGCACCGGACATGGCGTTCCCACGCATGAACAATATTTCGTTCTGGCTGTTGGTTCCCTCGTTCCTTTTGCTGGTCTTGTCGATGTTTGTTGAAGGCCCTCCGGGCGGCTTTGGCGTTGGGGGCGGTTGGACCGTTTATCCGCCACTGTCAACCACTGGGCAGCCAGGCGCGGCGATGGATTTTGCGATCCTGTCACTGCACCTTGCAGGCGCATCCTCCATTCTCGGCGCCATCAACTTCATAACCACCATTTTCAACATGCGTGCACCGGGCATGACCTTGCACAAAATGCCGTTGTTTGTGTGGTCGATCCTGGTCACCGTGTTCTTGCTGCTGTTGTCGCTTCCGGTTTTTGCCGGCGCCATCACCATGCTGCTCACCGACCGTAATTTCGGCACCACGTTCTTCACTGCAGAAGGCGGCGGTGACCCGATCCTGTACCAGCATCTGTTCTGGTTTTTTGCCCATCCGGAAGTCTACATTCTCATTCTTCCAGGTTTCGGCATCGTCTCGCAGGTTGTTTCGACATTCTCCAAAAAGCCGGTCTTCGGTTACCTGGGAATGGCCTACGCAATGGTTTCTATCGGTGTTGTCGGCTTTATCGTGTGGGCGCACCACATGTACACTGTCGGTCTTGATGTGGACACGCAGGCATACTTCATGCTGGCCACGATGGTCATTGCAGTTCCAACTGGTGTGAAGATTTTCTCCTGGATTGCCACCATGTGGGGCGGTTCCATCGAATTCCGCACACCCATGCTGTGGGCAATCGGCTTCATCTTCCTGTTCACGGTGGGTGGTGTAACCGGTGTTGTCTGCGCGAATGCGGGCATCGATCGCTCGCTGCATGACACATACTATGTGGTGGCGCACTTCCACTATGTGCTGTCGCTTGGCGCCGTGTTCGCTATCTTCTCGGGCTGGTACTACTGGTTCCCGAAAATGTTCGGCTACATGTACAACTCGTTCGTGGCGAAGGCACATTTCTGGATCACATTCGTTGGTGTGAACCTGATCTTCTTCCCGCAGCACTTCCTCGGGTTGGCAGGCATGCCGCGCCGCTACGTTGACTATCCAGACGCGTTTGCCGGCTGGAATATGGTGTCTTCGGTAGGCTCCTACATCACCTCGTTTGGTGTTCTTGTGTTCCTGTACGGTTTGTTCGAGGCACTTTCGAAAAAGCGTGTTGCCGGCGACAATCCATGGGGCCCGGGCGCAACGACGTTGGAATGGACGCTGTCTTCACCGCCTCCGTTCCACCAGTTCAACGAGCTGCCGAAGATCAAGTAGCAATAAGAAAGCAGGCGGCGCCGGTTTTGCCCAGCGCCGCCGCATATACCCGCGCCATAGAGTTTTGTGCACATGAGCGATGTATCAGTTGAAATAATACCGGAAGGCCAGGGCGGTTTCGCGGCTCATGGCATTTTGCGCCCGGTTGGCGGCCAGGGTTCGGTCGGCGACTATTGGGCGTTGATGAAACCGCGTGTTATGTCGCTAGTCATCTTTACAGCATTTGTGGGTATGATGGTGGCGCCGGGCACTATCCATCCAGTTCTAGGGTTCGTCGCCATTCTGGCGATTGCGGTTGGGGCAGGCGCTTCCGGCGCACTTAACATGTGGTACGACGCCGACATTGATGCGCGCATGCAGCGTACGGCAAAACGCCCCGTTCCCCGCGGACGCATTACAGCTGGCGAGGCGCTCGGTTTCGGCGCTACCTTGTCGGTTGGTTCTGTCGTTGTGATGGGTGTTACCATTAACTGGGCTGCTGCTGCCATTCTGGCCGGCTCTATCGCCTTTTACCTGTTCATCTACACCATGTGGCTGAAGCGCTCGACCCCGCAGAACATTGTTATAGGCGGTGCGGCTGGCGCCTTTCCGCCGATGATTGGCTGGGCAGCTGTTACAGGCTCGGTTGATCTTGCTTCGATCAGCCTGTTTTTGATTATTTTTATGTGGACGCCACCTCATTTCTGGGCTCTGGCGCTCTACAAATGCCGCGACTATGAGCGCGTCGGTGTGCCGATGCTGCCGGTGGTGGCAGGCGAAGACGAAACGCGCAAGCAAATCTGGATTTACTCCTTGCTTTTGATGCCGGTGACGATTGCGCCATTTGCATTGGGCTCGGCGGGATACGCTTATTTGTCTGCAGCGGTCGTCCTGGGCGGATATTTCCTGGCGCTGGCATGGCAGGTTTACCGGGTTCGTGACGGAGTTGCCACCGACCGTGCGCCACGGAAACTTTTCGCCTATTCAATCTTTTATTTGTTCGCCCTGTTCGCAGTATTGCTGATCGAACAAGGCATAGCGCCGATGGTGGCTGATGCTGCCCGCTCGGCAGGATGGTTGTAGATGGCACAGGATGCGCAGGTAATGCTGAGCGATGAAGAAGCAAAACGGCGTAAATGGCGTAACATAGCCATAGCCGTGGTGCTCGCTGCACTGGTGGTGATTTTCTACATCGTCACCATTGTGAAGCTGGGCGGCAATGTCGCCAGCAAGTTTGCGATGTAGGAACAGGCAGATAATGACCGCAGCAAACAGCCAGAATCAAAACCCGAGTAACCGCAAAATTGCGGTTGCTTGTGTTGTTTTGGTTGGCTGCATGGTCGGCCTTGCCTATGCCTCGGTGCCGCTTTACCGCCTGTTCTGCCAGGTGACCGGTTATGCGGGCACGACCCAGCGCGCTGAAGTGGCATCTGAAACGGTTCTGGACCGGCAAATCTCAGTGCGATTTGATTCCAACGTCGGCAATGGATTGGCGTGGAACTTCAAGCCGGTTCAGCGCGAAGTGAAACTGAAAATCGGCGAACAGTTGCTTGCGTTCTACCGGGCTGAAAACCTGTCCAAGGAACCGGTAACCGGCACGGCTATCTTTAATGTTACGCCGGCTGCGGCAGGCGCCTACTTCAACAAGATTGAGTGCTTCTGCTTCACCGAACAGGTGCTGCAGCCGGGCCAGAGGGTTGATATGCCGGTGTCGTTTTTTATCGATCCGGAAATCGATAAGGACGCTGATTTAGATAGTTTGAAAACGATCACTCTGTCTTACACATTCTATCCCGCAAAAAAAGAAGCGGCAGATAAGACGGCGGAGATCACGAACGAGAGCGGAATCGTTAACTGACGGTTCCAAGGTTAATTAAGGGGTGGGCCTTGTGGGCCCGAAAAGAACCGGAGAAGGGGATATGGCTGACAGCCACGAAGTAAAACACGACTATCACTTGGTGGATCCGAGCCCATGGCCGGCAGTTGGGGCAACTGCCGCGTTTGTTATGGCAATCGGCGCCATTGGCTTGATGCGTTATCTCAAAGATGAAGAGGTAGTGCTTATCGGCTTCAACATTTCCAAGCCATGGATCTTCGTGGTTGGCACGGTGTTGGTGCTTTACACCATGTTCATGTGGTGGCGCGATGTCACACGCGAAGCAGAAGTTGAAGGCCATCACACACCGGTGGTTCAGCTTCATTTGCGCTACGGCATGCTTTTGTTCATCGCTTCAGAGGTCATGTTCTTTGTTGCCTGGTTCTGGGCATTTTTCGACGCCAGCCTTTTTGCCGATGAGGCAATTCAGGCAGCACGCGTTGAACACACTGGAGGCCAGTGGCCACCAAAGGGCATTGAAGTGTTCGACCCGTGGCACCTGCCGCTGCTCAACACGATTATTCTGCTGACCTCGGGCACAACCGTAACCTGGGCGCACCACGCGCTATTACACAATGACCGCAAGGGCCTGAAATGGGGCCTCATTTGCACCATCGTGCTGGGCCTCTTGTTCACCGCCGTTCAGGCCTATGAGTATGGTCATGCCGCCTTCGGTTTCTCAGGCAGCATCTACGGTTCCACATTCTTCATGGCGACCGGTTTCCATGGTTTCCACGTCATTGTCGGAACGGTGTTCCTGATTGTGTGCCTGTTCCGCGCATTGGCAGGTCACTTTACCCCGAAACAGCATTTCGGTTTCGAGGCCGCTGCCTGGTACTGGCACTTTGTTGACGTGGTATGGCTGTTCCTGTTTGCCGCGATCTATGTTTGGGGTTCGTGGGGCGCGATGACTCACTAGCGACAACTCAAACTCATCGACACATTGCGGCTGCATCGGGGAGCGCATATATCCCGGATGCAGCCGTTTTTTTTTAGCCCATGAACTGTCCATTTTCAGGAAAGGCGTCAATGACCGGAGAGACCTATTACCCGCCCCTGTCACCGGGCGAAACCGGGATGAAGGGCAAGTGCCCGCGCTGTGGGCGGGGCGAGCTTTTTTTCGGGTTTTTGACCCTTGCTGACAAGTGCTCGGTGTGTGGCCTGCATTTTGATTTTGCCGATTCAGGCGATGGGCCGGCCTGGTTCATCATGACCGGCATTGGATTTGTGATAGCAACTGCGGCCATGCTTACCGAAATTCTACTTCAGCCACCTTATTGGCTGCACGCCCTGATGTGGCTGCCACTTACTCTTATTCTCGCCATCGCGCCAATCCGCCCGCTAAAAGGGCTCATGATCGCGCGCCAGTACCAGACAGATGCCCGCGAGGGACGTATTCAAGATGAGTAGTTCAAAAACCGCAGGATCACCTGGCGGCTTCGTTGTGGTGAGCATTTTTGCTGCTGTTTCTCTTGCCGTGCTTGTCGGGCTTGGCGTTTGGCAGTTGCAGCGTCTTTCCTGGAAAACCGGCCTGATTGAAGACATTACCGCGCGGGCAGCAGAAGCACCTGCCGGACTGGACGTGATTGTCGCAGACAGACAGGCAGGCAAGGAAATTCGTTTCCGGCGCGTTACCCTCACTGGCACCTACGATCATGATAATGAACTTCATGTGTATGGGATTTTAAACAAGTACCCCGGCTGGCGGGTGGTGACGCCTATGATACTGGCCGACAACAAGCTGGTGCTGGTTGACCGCGGTTTTGTGCCTGAGGAGAAAAAGCAAGCCCAATTGCGCGCTGACGGACAGGTTGAAGGCTCTGTTACCATTACCGGATCGGTGCGCACCCGCCCGGAAGGCAAGGGGTTTTTTGTTCCCGCCAACGAGCCTGAAAGCAACAAGTGGTACTGGTACTCGATGACCAATATGCTGGGTCAGGTCAGCGATAAAACCAACGCCACTGGGCAGCTGTTCTTTGTGCAGCTTGATGAACCCGACCATGGTGGTGCCTGGCCCCAGGCTTTGAAAGTCAGCCCTAAGATCAACAACCCTCATCTTGGGTATGCGCTCACATGGTTCGGCCTGGCGCTCACGCTTTTAGGGGTTTACGCCGCCTATATTCTCACCGCATTCCGGAAGAAATCTAAATGAACTCAGCTTATCAGACCCTTGAGGAACGGTTCCGCCGCATGTCGGCAATCGGTGGCGCCTTGTCCATGCTTTTCTGGGACCGTTCGGTGATGATGCCGTCCGGCAGTGCGGAGGTGCGGGCAGAGCAGATGGCCGTGCTCAATGTCATGGTGCATGAACTTCAGACAGCCCCTGATATGGAAGACCTTTTAGGTGAGGCCGAACAGGCCGGTGGTCTTGACGAGTGGCAGTCAGCAAACGTGCGCGAAATGCGCCACCGCTGGAAGCATGCGACAGCTGTTCCCGCTAACCTTGTTGAAAAGCTCACCCACGCAACATCAACATCAGAGATGGTCTGGCGCACGGCAAGGCCGGAAAATGACTTCAAAGCCCTTGTTGCACCACTGAAAGAGGTACTGGCGCTTAAGCGTGAGAGCGCAGATGCCAAGGCAGCAAGTTTTGGTGTGAGCGCCTATGATGCCCTACTTGACGGATATGACCAGGGTCGCACGGCGGCGGAAATCGACCCAATCTTCGATGACCTATTGTCCTTTCTTCCAGGCATGATCGATAACGCGATAGCGCATCAGAGCGCCGGGCCCGCCATTGATGAACCTGAAGGACCATTCGACAACGATGCCCAGGAGGCTCTTGGACGCGAACTGATGAGGGTGTTCGGGTTTGATTTCGAAAAGGGGCGCCTTGATGTCAGCCTCCATCCGTTTTCAGGCGGGGTGCCGGGAGATAACCGCATCACCACGCGCTATGGCGAGAATGAGTTTTCGGCAAGCCTCCTAGCGCTCCTGCATGAAACAGGACACGCTATGTACGAGACTGGATTGCCTGAGAATTGGCGCGGCCAACCGGTTGGCAGATCGCGCGGTATGACAGTGCATGAAAGCCAGTCGCTTTTGTATGAAATGCAGGCGGCGCGCAGCCCGCAGTTCATCTCATACCTGGCGCCGAAGCTACGTGAAGCATTTAACGGCAACGGACCCGCATGGAGTGCAGAAAACCTGCAGCGGCGCTTCCACAAGGTTTCACGCAGTCTCATACGCGTCTATGCGGACGAGGCAACCTATCCGCTGCACGTCATCCTGCGCTACCGTTTGGAGCGGGCGATGATTGCCGGTGATTTGCAAATAGAAGAATTGCCCGGCGCCTGGAACGAAGCCATGGCTGATATTGTCGGCATCACACCTGACAACGACACTGACGGCTGCATGCAGGATGTTCACTGGGCTTCAGGCGCGTTCGGGTACTTTCCAACCTATACATTGGGCGCTCTTGCCTCTGCACAGATTTTTGCCGCCGCCAAGGCTGAGCGTTCAACCCTTATGGATGAAATTGAGCGCGGAGAACTAGGCGCCCTCAACACATGGCTCCATGACGCTATTCATAGCCAGGGTTGCCGTTACAGCCCGGCTGAACTGATTGAACGGGCAACAGAGGCACCGCTTGGCACAGATGCGTTCAGGGCGCATTTGCAATCGCGCTATTTACCTCAATGAGCACTAGGAGTAGTGTGCCGCCGCTCCAACCCGAAGCTGCAGGAAACTTGAGTTGAACTACATATCTACGCGTGGCGCCGCCCCCCGGCTGGGCTTTGAAGATGTAATGCTGGCCGGCCTTGCCGAAGATGGCGGGCTATATGTTCCAGAAAACTGGCCTCAATTCAGCTCCGATGATATCCGCGCCATGCGGGGCCTGGCATATGAAGATGTTGCCTTGCGTGTGATGACACCGCTTGTGGGCGATTTCGTCGATGGAAAAGAGTTGGAAGAGATGGTGCGCGCCGCCTACGGCCAGTTTTCCCATGCCGCAACGGTGCCCCTTGTCCAGTTGAGCGAAAATCACTGGCTGATGGAGCTTTTCCATGGGCCAACGCTGGCGTTCAAGGATGTGGCCATGCAGATTTTGGGCCGCATGATGGACCATGCGCTCAAACGCCGGAAACAGCGCGCCACCGTGCTTGCGGCAACTTCAGGTGACACAGGAGGGGCTGCCATTGAAGCATTTCGCGGGCGTGATGCGGCCGATATTTTTGTCCTGCACCCCCATGGGCGGGTGAGCGAGGTGCAGCGCCGGCAGATGACCACTGTTCTGAACGCCAATGTGCATAACATTGCGGTTGAGGGGACATTTGACGATTGCCAGAGCCTGGTCAAAGCCATGTTCAACGACCAGCCATTCCGCCGCCGAATGGCATTGTCCGGCGTGAACTCTATTAACTGGGCGCGCATCATGGCGCAGACCGTCTACTACTTCACCAGCGCGGTTGCGCTCGGGGCGCCAGACAGGCCGGTGAGCTTCTGTGTGCCGACAGGAAACTTCGGTGATATCTATGCCGGATACGTGGCGAAGAATATGGGGTTGCCGGTTGACCAGCTGGTTATCGCCACCAACGTGAACGATATCCTTGCGCGCACCTTGGAAACGGGCCGTTATGAAACCCGCGCCGTGACAGCCACCACCAGCCCGTCCATGGATATTCAGGTCTCATCAAACTTCGAACGCCTGTTGTTCGATGTTCATGGCCGCGAAGCAAACAATGTGACGAGACTTATGGCGGGGTTGCAACAGTCAGGCGCCTTCACCATTGCAGAAGGCCCGCTTGCCGAGCTGCGCGCCGGGTTTGCCGCCGGACGCACCAGTGAAACAGAAACCGCTGCAACCATCAGGAAAACCCTTGAGGAAACCGGCGAACTTGTCGACCCGCACACGGCAATCGGCGTGAATGTGGCCAACAATCTGGCCGGTGACCGGTCAGCCC
>JBPCVY010000097.1:0-17982 GCA_051010055.1 Hyphomicrobiales bacterium
CCATTTTATGGGAGTGGCACTCCACCAATCCGGCGACAACGAGAACGCCACAAAATGCATCGAGAAAGCGCTCGAGCTTAAACCCGACGATCCCGCGATGTTGAATAATTTTGGCTTGGCATTGAATGCCCTGCATCACTGGCGTAAAGCCCTGGACTGTTTCAACAAATCTATCAAATTGAATCCGGAGTTCATCGAAGCGCGCATCAACCGAGGACATGTCCTGCAAAACCTTGGACTCCATAAAGAAGCAATTTTTGATTTCTCTCGCGTATTGATTGCCAAACCCGATAAAATTCATTTGCTGGGTGACAAACTGTTCTCTCGATTGAATATCTGTGATTGGGATGGAATTGAGATTGAACTCTCGTCGATGATCTCCGACATTGCCGTAAGCAAGCCAGTTTGCACGCCGTTTCATACTCTCGCCGTTTGTGCCGACCCGACACTTCAACAGGCTTACGCTAGGTCTTACGCAGAAGCACACTACCCCGCGAAGGAAAATACCTTCGCCTCACCTGAAACAAGCCCTTCAAAAATCAAGGTTGCGTACTTTTCATCGGATTTTTACGATCACGCCACATCCTACCTCATGGCAGGCCTGTTTGAATGTCACGACCGGTCCAAGTTCGAGATACACGCCATTTCATTTTCTCCAAAGGCAAGCGGTAAAATCACACGGCGCGTGAAAGCCGGCTTTACCGAATTCCATGATGTTTCAGCATTGAGCGACACTCAGATACGCGAACTGACGCGAAAATTGGAGATTGATATAGCAGTCGACCTTAAGGGGTACACGCATGGCGCGAGACCGATGCTGTTTGCTCAAAGGATTGCCCCTGTTCAGATAAGCTTTCTCGGATACCCGGGCACTTTGGGCATTTCAACTATGGATTATTTAATCGCGGACAAGTTTATCATCCCGCCAGGATTACGCTTGCTGTACGACGAGAAAGTCATTTACCTACCTGGTTGTTATCAACCTTACGATGATAAGAAGAAAATCTCAAAAGCGGCACCTTCGCGCACGGGCCAGGGTCTTTCCGACAGCGCGTTCGTATTCTGCTCATTTAACAACAGTTACAAATTCACCCCGGCTATGTTCGATATCTGGATGCGTCTCTTAAAGAAAGTCGACAATAGCGTTTTGTGGCTTCTTACGGGCAATTCACAAACTGAAGAGAATCTCACAAAGGAGGCGGCCAAGCGGGGGATATCTGATGACCGGTTAATATTCGCCGATCGGGTTCCCGTCGAAGACCATATTGCTCGGCATCGGTTGGCCGATCTTTTTTTGGATACTGAGATCTGTTGCGCTCACACCACAGCGAGCGATGCGCTCTCCACCGGTTTGCCGATCGTCACATGCACAGGGCAAAACTTCGCATCTCGTGTAGCCGGCAGCCTGTTAACCGCGCTTGGAATGGACGAACTGATTGCGAACAACCTGACCGAGTATGAGGAACTCGTCCTGAAACTGGCTCGCGATCCGGAAAAACTTGAGAAGGTAGCAAAAAAATTGAGGAAAAACGTCGAAACATCTGACTTGTTTAAAACCGATATTTTTCGGCGCCATCTCGAACAAGCCTATCGAACTGCTTGGGAAAACCATGTGAAAGGAAACAATCCCGGCTACATTGATATTGCTGGAGAGGAATAAAAATCAAAGGCGGGTGACGAGCTTTCTCTGGAGAAACTTGTAACCACACGTATCAGCTATGTTAAAAAGGCACCAAGCACCGAATGGTACTTGGCACCTCCTTTTCCTTTACATCAATTGGCCGCCGCCGGCTCTCGGTCAAATCATATCTGTGGTTTCGTTCCCCAAGTCGTCGGTGTAGATAATGGAGACAGGGCTGACATACGACTGAATGGTTGCGATTTGTAACGGGTTCGATGTCAGTCCTGCGCCATCCGAATCCACCCAAACCGAGGTATCCCCGCCGACTGTAGTCGTTGTATAGGCATAGTCGCCCAGGTCGCCTGGATCGGCTTCAAACAGATCGGAGAGATCTAGATAGTCTTCCGCCCCAAAGTCGACAATGAGATCAGCGGGATCGTCATTCGCAGTTGGAACGGTGTCATTTCCATCAAGGGATTCGGCGGAGAAGTGAACGATATCCTCATCGGCCGTTCCCCCGGTATAGATGTAATTTTCTCCGGCTCCGCCGGACAGGAAGTCCGCGCCATCGCCGCCATCCAGAAAATCGTCACCCAATCCGGCAAAGATGATGTCATCACCTGCTTCACCCAAAAGTATATCGTTATATGAGCCATTATTGGGGGCGTTGGGATTTGCCTCCGATCCGGCAACTAGATCGCCCGGCAACAACGCTTTGGTCACATACATGTTGCTGTCCGGATCGTAAACTTCGATTTCCGCGCCGGAAATCAGAATATCATCTCCGGAACCGCCGTAAAACGTATCGTTACCGTCGACATCGACAATCAGGTCGGCGCCAGAATCGCCATACATTATATCGTTACCTCCGTCGCCGAACAGCAGATCATTATGGTTACCGCCGCGGATCGTGTCTCCACCGTTCGTTCCATAAAGGAAGTCCTGGCCGTCGCCGCCAACTATTTCGCCCGGGTTGGTCGTGCTGTTTCCATCGCTGTCAACAACGCTTTGGCCGGCAAATTGGGCATCAATGCCAGAATTATCTATTTCCGTGCTTTTACCGCCCTGATCGGGATCCATTTCATCATCTGCATCCTGGTCGTTCGGTTCGTCTGGCGGATCTACTGGATCGGTAATACCATCCGAAACAGCGTTGATAGCGCCTTGGGTTGAGGTTTGATTTGTTGTCCAATCCTGTTCCCGGTTCGTATCAATATCGACGAACAGACCGTTGTTGTCTCTATCGCCAGGAACCGAACCCTTACCGGTAACTTCGTCGGAGAAAGAGCGCGAGTAGATCAGATTGCTGTCATCAATATCTCCGTTCGTGTAGCGCATCGGCAACAGGCTCGCGACCCCGAGAACTGCCGCGATCGTCAGCTGATTAGACATTTGCCCGTTGTACTGAGTGTTATCAACAAGAGGACCGAGCAAACCTTGAGCGCTTGCCGGCGTCGATGCCCCAGCAACTCCATTCCAAATCACACTGCCAAGCGTGAGCACAGATTCATCGACATCGTTGGCGAGAATCCCGTCGATTGTCGTGTTGCCCAAGATTAAACCCTGATCCTCATACATACTGATGCCCAGAGGATCGGCGGTCGTGTAATCACTGGTGATTACATCGGACCAATCAGTCGGAGAGCCATCATACAATGTTCGATCAGAGTTCAATACGGTCATCGAGTAGGTGCCGTTCTTGTTATTCGACTGGGCACCATCTGCGTCGTAAACCGTCCATGTGCCGTTTTCGTAAAGCACCAAGAAGCCCTTGGCAGCTATTGTCGCAACATTACTTGTCGACAGGTCGATCAGAATGATTTTGTCCCCATCCGTAATTTCAAGTCTTACATTTTCAAGCCTGGAGCCTGTAGTATTGTTGGCGTTGTCCTCAATATTTCGGATTTCGATATAGCTTAAGCCCGCTGGAACATCCAAAGTGTTAGAGTCAAATAGGTTTCCATCACCGGGATCACCCTCTAATCGGCTGGTATTCAGACCAACCTCATTGATGACAATAACGCCAAGCAAAGTGTCGTTATCGATGATTGTTGTCACCACCTCGTCAAATCCAGGCTCGATTTTACTGTTTGAGCTTGGATTCGATATATTCACGGCGAAATCTTCCGCATTTTCAATTAGCGAATCGTCATAAGTTGGCAGATCGAATGTGATCGTTGTGGGCGTGTTCTCGTCATAAGTGATGTTGATCACATCATTCGTTGTATCAACCACTGCAATCACTGAACCTGCGGCCGAATTGATTGCAGCAGCCGTCGCGGCAAGCGCATCGTCAATATTCGTTCCCCCGGTGCCCACATCTTCCGGATCCGCATCATCGAAATTCAATATTGGATTAGGGTCGACATAGATGAAGTTCAATGTCATCTGCACAGTAGCCGTTGCACCTGGAGCAAGAACCCCGCCAGCTAATTCAAGTGTATACGATGCCGGATCACCTTCAACCACCGTATTGCGGTCAAGGCTTCCTGAATTCGCCGCCGTCAGTTTCCAGCACAATGGATCAATATTGAGTATCGTCGTCGACACCGTGCCGGTCTCGATCTTGTCAGGCACCGTATCGGTGGCCGTGTCGCTGTCGATCAGCGAGATCTGGTAATCCTCATCCGATTCAGCAATCGAATCGTCGGTCGCCGTCAGATCGAACGTCACAAGCGTCGCATCCGCCGCAATGTCGTTCACCGCCGTGACCGTCAGAACACCCGTCGTCGCATCAAACGTATAGGTCCCATTGCCGTCAGCCGTCGTCCCGCTGGTGCCAATGTCATCCTCAACAGAATCCCAGAAGTCCTCCTGCAACGTCGTCAGCGCCGGATCAAAATCGCCAGCCTCCGTCTCGTCCCGGGTAAACTCAAGCTTCACCGAAACCGTCTCGCCAGCACTCAGATCGTTGGTCGTGAAGCTGATCTCGTATTCCTGCGCAGACCCTTCCGCAACCGTCGTGTCAGCCTGCGAAATCACCCAGCAAATCTGATCGTTGTCGGTGATCGTCGTCGACACCGTGCCGGTCTCGATCTTGTCAGGCACCGTATCGGTGGCCGTGCTGTCATTGTCGACCAGCGAGACCTGGTAATCCTCATCCGATTCAGCAATCGAATCGTCGGTCGCCGTCAGATCGAACGTCACGAGCGTCGCATCCGCCGCAATGTCGTTCACCGCCGTGACCGTCAGAACACCTGTCGTCGCATCAAACGTATAGGTCCCATTGCCATCAGCCGTCGTCCCGCTGGTGCCAATGTCATCCTCAACAGAATCCCAGAAGTCTCCCTGCAACGTCGTCAGCGCCGGATCAAAATCGCCAGCCTCCGTCTCGTCCCGGGTAAACTCAAGCTTCACCGAAACCGTCTCGCCAGCACTCAGATCGTTGGTCGTGAAGCTGATCGCGTATTCCTGCGCAGACCCTTCCGCAACCGTCGTGTCAGCCTGCGAAATCACCCAGCAAATCTGATCTGATTCAGGAATCAATATAGGTTGAGTTGCCTCACTGATATCATTGTCCGTATCGGTAATACGATAATCGAAAGTAGCAGACCTGTTCTGGCCAACTACGTTGTCGTCTTCGGCCTGGAAACTCCAACTACCATCTGAGGAAAATTGATAAACTCCAATGCCTGACACAACGAACTCATAAACGCCCGCAATCACCTCGGTTCCAGATTCGATCTCGACAAAGCCATTGCCATCGCGGAGGTCGACGTGTGTAAGGGTTGCCGGTCCATCTGCACCGGAAATGTCCGTTCCTGATCCATCCGGATCGTCGGCAACAGAAGGTAAAATTACGTTGCCATCGATTGTTTGACCTTCTTCGACGGTCTGCTCGTCATCATCGATAGCAGTCGGAACATCATCTAAGACCTCAAGCGAGGTCTCGGAGGTATCGAAAAGGCTATTTGTATCGAACACTTCTACAGGAATGTTCTCGACCAGAATCCGGTCGTTACCATCAGCATTTTGAATTGTTTCCAAGAGCGCAACAGAAATGACGCCCTGCCCAACACTTTCCGCCGGAATATTTGACGGCAAATCAATCTCCAGCAACAATGTGGGAACGCCGTCAAACGAACCAATTAAATTACCGTCCGGATCTTTCGACCATTCCACGACAACGCCCGGCGCAACGCCTGAAACGGTTATAGCACTCAGGTCGTCGCCGAATTCGAGATCAATAACATCCCCACTCCCTGCTTCAATAACGACGCCAATGCCAGCTTCTTCATTAGGGTCCGAATTGTTTGCTGGATCGCCATCCGCATTTTCACTGGATCCACCGGCAGCAAGAGCCGGTTCCGTCACGACCACCGGAGTTTCGGGATTGATAGGTGGTGTCGGAGGCACCCCTGGAGGCGGTGGGAGCGGGATAAAGTCAATAATTTCCGGTGGAGCAATATCTGGACCTGGCGTTAGCAGATTAAATTGATTATTGAACTCCTCAACAGTGGGAAATGCGCGGTCAAATGCCGTCGGTGGCAATAACTCAGTGGGATCGAAGATATTGAGGATTGGGTTGTCGACCGTAAAATTGTTGCCACTGCTGGGCGGGCCTTCTTCATCGCCTGATGCCGGGACGACGATGCCTTCTGCTTCAAGGGCAGCAATCAAGGAATCTGCTGGGATTTCAATGTTGCCAACCAAAATAGAGGGCATATTGAGCAGAGCATCTTTGATAATGATCAGATCGCCATTTGCCGTGCGGATAATCAGGTCGCTGCCCGAAACCAGGATGGCCTCGATCTCTGCACCATCCGGCAGTTCCACAGCGCCGCCATCGGTTGCTTCATAGATGGCTATGACTTTTGAGGCGTCATAGCCATTTACCTGTTCAACCGCCATTTCCGCCGGAACACTCGCGGTGGCCGATATGGTACCGAGGGTTTGTTCACTCGCAACGGTTTGCAGTTGGGTGGATTGTGCGACGGAAATTTCTGTCGCGGAATTCGTCTCAGCGTTTTCTGATTCAGAAGCAGATGGCTCAGTGTTCGGGTCAAAACCCGACTCAGAACGATCGACCATAGTTGACACTCCCAGCAAACGTGCCTTGATGGCACGTGTGTTAACTACTCGTTAATATATTGAGAGGATCGCATTCCCAGGTTTTCATTTCCAGTATCGGAACCGCGTTTTTTGATCTCAACATCATATTATATTATGTTTTTGATACTTTTCTTGGTAACCATAACGCCTTTTCCTTGCGCTCTCATTCAATTAGTCATAAAATATTATGAGTTTTTGATGGCTATCGGCACCTACCAATTCCTCTCGAATGCAGGCTGAAGGATGGAAATTTCCACGCATATTGATGTCAATTTGAACAGTTCCCTGCGCGTGCTGCAGCACAAGGGGCAAAGATTTTCAGTACGGCTTGAAGACGTATTCTGGGAACAGCTTGAAGATTTTTCCGTCAAGGAGAAACTGTCGCTGAGCAAGTTCATACATACCATTACATCCTCCCTTAACGTAAACGTAAATAGAACATCTTTTTTGCGGTGTTATTGCCTGCAAAGATTGCAGGAGTCTGCCCCACTTGACGCCTCAAGCTCCGTTGCAGGCATCGATCTTGGCTCGATCATCACAGCCTGTCCCAGCCCGGTGTTCGTGCTTGGAAATGACCGCAAAATTGTCGCCTACAACCCGGCTTTCAAAAACGAATTTCTTTCCCTTGATGCCGCAGGCCAACCCGCTGGGCAGCGAACCCCGCTCAGGCTGACATTCAGTCAGCCGTTCAACACCATCAAGAGCTTCCTCGTGGACAATCCGGGCCGGGTGGTCACCGCACAGGTGGGGTTCTCGCAAGCCAGCAACAGCCGCCAATATTGGGTGCGGTTTGCACTGGCGGACAAGTCTCGTGGGCTTGATTCTCTGGTGGTGGCTTTTGTTGGTTCCTAATGCGTGAAAAACATCCCTTCCCCCGGCATCAAGTATCTCGATTTATTCCCTAACTTAGAAATCCGATGCCGAACATCAATTGACGCCCCCGGCAGATGCAGGCAAACTTGCGCCAGAAAAAAAGCAGGGAGGGAGAAACTACTCATGACGATCAGGAAAACTATACTTGCCGGCACTGCTGCATTGGCGTTGCTGGCCACATCTGCATCTGCGGAAACCTTCAAATGGGCGTTTCAGGGCGATGCGCAAGGGTTGGACCCGCATGGGCTGAATGAAACATTCACGCTAGGTTTGCTGGGTAATGTCTATGAAGGACTCACCCAGTATGACGGTGATTTGCAACTCAGGCCGGCCTTGGCAACTGCATGGGAAGTGAAAGACCCAACAACCTGGCTGGTGGAGCTCCGCCAGGGTGTGAAATTTCACAATGGCAATGAATTCAACGCCGATGACGTGATTTTCTCCTGGAAACGCACACTCACCGAAGGTTCCGACCAGAAGGTGCGTGGCGCGCTCATAAAAGACATCAAGAAAATCGACGATCATACAATCGAAATCACCACCCCGGCGCCCAGTCCTGTCCTTATGCAGGAAATGGTTTATATCTACATCATGGACAAGGAGTGGTCTGAAGAGAACAAGGCCACCGAGGCGGCAAACGTCAAGAACGCCAATGATGCCGGGTACGCAAATCTGCATTCTAACGGCACCGGGCCGTTCACCATCGCCGAACGGCAACCAGGCGTGAAGACCACTTTCAAACGGCACGATGGCTATTGGGGTGAGTTGAAAAGCAACGTGACCGATGTCGAATTCACACCGATCAAGGAAGCGGCAACACGAGTTGCGGCATTAATTTCCGGCCAGGTGCATATGGTTTATCCCGTGCCGGTTCAGGACTGGAAACGGCTTGAGGACGCAGACGGCGTACGCCCGCTTGCAGGGCCCGAAGCACGCACGATTTTCCTTGGGCTCGATCAAAGCCGCGATGAACTTCTCTACTCGAGTGTGAAAGGGAAAAACCCCTTTAAAGACAAACGCGTACGTGCTGCTTTTGCCCATGCTATCGACCTTGAGGCAATCAAGAAAAAGGTCATGCGAGGGGCAGCAACACCTTCAGGTTTGATGGTTGCACCGCAAATAAACGGGTTCAATGCGGCGCTCAACACGCCTTATGAGTACAATCCCGGCAAGGCCAAGGAACTGCTTTCAGAGGCCGGTTATCCGGAAGGGTTTTCCGTCACAATGGACTGCCCCAACAACCGCTACGTGAATGATGAGAAGATTTGCCAGGCGGTGGTGAGCTTGCTGGCAAAGGTCGGTGTTAAGATCGATCTGCTTGCCCAGCCGAAAGCAAAATATTTCGGCAAGGTTCTGGCTCAGAACAATTACGACACAAGCTTCTATCTGTTGGGTTGGACGCCCGGTTCTATTGACTCTCACAACGTGTTCCAGAATCTGCTGTCTTGCCAGAACAAGGAAACAAAACGCGGCCTGTTCAACCTTGGCAATTACTGCAACTCGCGCGTCGATGAGATCACAGATTTGATCGGCGGAGAAACCGATGCAGGCAAGCGCCAGGCCTTGATCGATGAAGGCTTCAAGATTGTTCAGGATGAAGTAGGTTATCTGCCAATCCACCAGCAGCCGCTTTCTTGGGGCGTGAGCGATAAGGTCGATGTTGTGCAGCGGGCCGACAACGTGTTCGATTTCCGCTCGATCGTAATGAAATAGCTTTGAGCGACGTGACAATTGATACCAGCCGCCCCGGCTAACTTCCGCGGGCGGCTGGTCACTTATTACTCAAGGCAAATTTAGATGATTGGCTTCATTTTCAACCGGCTGCTGCAAAGCGTCTTTGTCATGCTTGCGGTGGCTTTTATCGCGTTCGGACTGTTCCGTTTTGTCGGCGACCCGATCAACAATATGGTCGGGCAAGATACCACCCTTGAAGAGCGGGCAAAGTTACGGAAAGATTTGGGGTTGGATGACCCATTCGCGATCCAGTTTCTGCGCTTTGCGGGAGATGCTGCCCGTGGCGAGTTCGGCTATTCATATGTTCACCGGCTTCCGGTGAAACAGCTGATTGCAGAGCGGTTTCCAGCAACTATGGAGCTTTCAATCGTCTCGGCCCTTCTGGCGCTCTTTTTGGGCGTTCCGATGGGCATCTATACAGCCATTCGACGACGAAGTTTCTTGTCGCGAAGCTTTATGACCTTGTCGCTGGTCGGGGTGTCGTTGCCCACTTTCCTCATTGGTATTTTGCTCATTCTTGTTTTCGGTGTGCAACTTCGCTGGCTGCCGACATTTGGGCGCGGAGATGTCGTGTCCCTTGGCTGGTGGACCACAGGGTTTTTAACGTGGTCCGGCATCAAGGCGCTTATCTTGCCCTCAATTACGCTGGCGCTTTTTCAAATGACCCTTATCATGCGCCTGGTGCGGGCGGAAATGCTGGAAGTCATGCGCATGGATTTCATAAAATTCGGCCGTGCGCGTGGCCTTGGCAACAAGTCGATTTACTTCCGCCATGCGCTCAAGAACACGCTGATACCGGTCATCACCATTACTGGGTTACAGCTTGGCGCGATTATCGCATTTGCAATCATCACCGAGAGTGTTTTCCAATGGCCTGGCATGGGCCTTTTGTTTGTTTTGGCGATCGGTGATGCGGACATCCCGATTATGTCGGCCTATCTGGTTCTGATCGCTTTTATTTTCGTTGTTATCAATCTACTTGTGGACCTGCTCTATGTGCGGGTCGACCCACGGTTGCGAGTGAGCACCAGCGGGGGCAAAAATGGCTGAACTTCAAAGCCGCGAAGAGCCCCGCAAAGGTGGGCTTGGCGACCACCTCCACCGCATAACTGACAGCGATATCTGGTATTCTTTCTGGCACTCACCCAGCGCTATAGTCTCGGCGGCAATTGTCTTTGTTATCGTTATAGCCACCTTGTTTGCGCCCTGGATTGCGCCGCAAAATCCGTTCGATATGGCGGCCATCGATTTGATGGATTCCGGCCTGCCGCCCAGTTGGATAGATGGTGGCGATCAACGTTTCATGCTGGGAACTGATGATCAGGGCCGCGATATCTTTTCAACCGTTCTTTATGGCGCCCGCATATCCCTTTTCGTGGGTATTGCGTCGGTGCTTTTCTCACTGTTCCTGGGCGTCGGTCTGGGCTTAGTCAGCGGCTATGTGGGCGGGCGGACCGATGCCATCATCATGCGCATCGCGGATGTCCAGCTTTCCTTCCCAGCCATCCTCATTGCCTTGCTAATTGATGGCGTTGTACGGTCAATCCTTCCCAAGGAAGCCCATGACCAGCTCGCGCTCTATGTCATCATATTTGCAATCGCGATCTCCGGATGGGTGCAGTATGCGCGCACGGTGCGCTCATCCGTTATGGCCGAAAAGGTGAAAGAATATGTCCAGGCCGGCCAGGTTATTGGCCTTGGGCCAGCGATCATCATGCTGCGCCATATCCTGCCCAACGTCATGGGGCCTGTGTTCGTTATCGGCACCATCCACCTCGCCCTAGCGATCATCATCGAAGCCACCTTGAGCTTTCTGGGGGTCGGGCTGCCGCCGACCACACCGTCGCTTGGCACCTTGATCCGCATTGGCAATGAATATCTGTTCTCAGGGGAATGGTGGATCACCATCTTCCCCGGCATCGCTCTCGTCATTCTCGCATTATCGGTCAACCTTCTGGGAGACTGGCTTCGTGATGCGCTTAATCCAAAGCTGAGGTAAGCGCACATGAGCCTGCTTGAAATCAAGGATCTGAAGGTTGAGTTCCCGGGTCGCCGCGGAACATTTGTTGCCGTCGAAGGCGTTTCCTTATCGGTTGAACCGGGAGAAGTGTTAGGGATCGTCGGGGAATCCGGAGCTGGAAAATCAACCGTGGGCAACGCCGTTATCGGGCTTTTGGAGCCGCCCGGCAGAATGGCAAATGGTGAAATCCGCCTCGATGGTAAGCGCATCGACAACCTGGAAGAAGATTTCATGCGCACCGTGCGGGGCCGGCGTATCGGGATGATATTTCAAGACCCCCTCACCTCGCTAAATCCGGTTGAAACCATCGCCGATCAGCTCATCGAAACCATTCAACTTCATTTGGGGCTCAATGACGCTGATGCGCGCGAACGTGCGGTCGACTTGCTCGATCAGGTGGGTATCCCCGATCCTAAAATTCGTATCGACCAGTACCCCCATCAATTTTCCGGCGGAATGCGCCAGCGGGTTGTCATTGCTTTGGCGCTGTGCGCCGACCCCGAATTGATAATTGCTGATGAACCTACCACCGCCCTTGATGTTTCCGTGCAGGCGCAAATTCTGGAGCTCATGAAGGGCCTGTGCCACAGCCGCAATGTGGGGATGATCTTGATCACTCACGATATGGGGGTCATCGCGGAAACCACCGACCGGGTTGCGGTTATGTACCGCGGCAAACTGGTTGAGATTGGAGAAACTGCTCAAATTCTTGGCCGCCCAAAGCACGACTATACCAAGAGTCTGATTTCTGCCGTTCCAAGACCTGACATACGCATGGATCGCTTTCCGCTGGTTACCTACATCGAAGATGCAGAAGAACATGGCGAGGATTTCGACATCACCACCCACTGGCTGGGCCAGGCGCGCGAGTTTAGCGATGCCGGCGACACACTGGTTGAATTGCGCCAGCTCGACATGCGGTTCATCACGCGCCACGCCTTTCTTGCACGCAACCGGCTTTATCTCGATGCGGTAAAAAAGGTTTCATTTGGCATTGAAAAAGGAGAGGTTTTCGGCCTGGTCGGTGAAAGTGGTTCGGGCAAGTCTACCGTTGCGCGCATGATCACCGGCATTTATCAGCCAACCGGCGGGGAGATTGTTTTTGCCGGCACTGATCTTGCCGCGCTAAATTCCCGCAAAGAAGCAGCCCCCTGGCGGCGCCAGATGCAGATGGTTTTCCAGGATCCCTATTCATCTTTGAACGGGCGCATGCGGGTGAAAGATATCGTCGCTGAACCCATCTCGTTTCACGGGCTGGCCGAAACAAAAGACGAGCGTGAAGCCATCGTCCTCGATTTGCTGGATGTGGTAGGCCTGGGCCCGGCGGCGGCAATGAAATACCCCCATGAGTTCTCAGGCGGCCAACGCCAGCGCATATCCATCGCCCGGGCATTGGCAACGCGCCCGCGTTTTCTTGTGTGTGATGAACCAACATCTGCGCTTGATGTTTCCATCCAGGCCCAAATTTTGAACCTTTTGAAAGACTTACAAGAAGAACTTGGGCTTACCATGTTGTTTATCAGCCATGATTTGCCGGTGATCCGCCAAATGTGCGACAGGGTCGCCGTAATGCGCCATGGAGAGATTGTTGAAATAGCGCAGACAGAGAAATTGTTTTCCGAACCCCAGCACGATTACTCAAAGCACCTTTTGGATCTCATGCCCAAACTGGATCGTATCATGCAGTAAATGCGGGGCGCCAGTTGGCCTAAAAAGGCCGCAGTTCAAAACCACTCAGCGCTTTTGCAACTCCATTTGCGCACCGGCCTCACTTTGAGCCGGTGTCATCTCTATTTCACTAAACGCGTTCTCCATAATATCGACTACACGCTTAGCGCGCTTTTCGTTCTGATAAGGTTCCTTCAAAGCCACCCAATTTCGCACATAGTCCATAGAGAACTCTTTGCCCGTCTGTTCGAGCGCCAGCTTTTGAATAATGTCGAACTGGCTAGCGACTTTTCTTTCTTCCCCACACTGAGCGTAGGCCCGCGCAAGAACGCAATGGCTCCAGATTCCTTCCAGTTCGGTAAATTTGCTCAAGATTTCTGTTGCCAGTTTCGGCTGACCGTTTTCTTCATACGCCCATGCCAGGAACTCATCATACCATTGCTCATGAAACGGATTGAGGCGAATTGCTTGGCGCAAGTGATTGATCGCCAACTCATAGTCCCCTGTATAGATAAGCAATTGAGACATCTCTGCCAGAAGGCGCGAATCCCCGACATTCAGCTCGCGCGCTTTTTCGTAGTGAAACCGGGCGCGGTCGTAATCGCGCCGGGCAAACAGAAACGCCCAGCCCATTATCCAGTGGGCTTGATGGCTTTCAGGAGCATTTTTGACCGCAATAGCGGCGTTTTCAAACGCAAGTTCAGCGGATTCTTGCGGGTCCTCACTATAGTCCCAGTCGAATTCAATCGCATACTGCCAGGCAAGCGCGGCATAAAGCGGCCAATATGGCGGATCGCTCATGCCAATCGCTTTCGTGAACATTTCTCTTGCCTGTTTGCTTTTCTTTTTGCCTTCTGCCCAGGGCGGCAGAATTGAGTGGTGGAAAAGCTCCCTCGCCTTCAGAAAATGGTCATAAACATTGAAATTTTCCGGCGGTTTTTCAGCCTGTTTTTTAAGTTCCGCCTTGGCGATTTCGCCTGACGTGGTCATTAGCGTTGCGGCAATTGAATGGGTAATTTCATCGCGCACTTCAAGCAGGCCAGCATCCTGACGGTTATATCGCCCGACCCAGAGCTGAATTCCCGTTTCAGCCTCAATGAGTTGCGCTGAAACACGGAAGCTCTTTTCATCCTGTTGCAAGCTGCCAACAACCACGTAGCTGACGCCAAGTTCGCTCGCCACCTTGTTCAAAGCTTCCTTATTGTCCCTGAATGCAAAAGCGGAAGTCCTCGCAATGACGAAAAACTCCGGCGACATTGAAAGATCGATAATCAGGTCTTCAGTCAGTCCATCGACCAGATACTGATTGCCCTGATCGGCTGTTAAATTTGAAAATGGCAGTACCACTAGCGATGGCCGGTCCAGCACGACATTGGGGCCAGAACCTGTGCCTGTGGCGCCGAGAACTTGGGAAGGATCCAGCCCCAGGCTTGAACGGTAGACATGGACGGGTTCTGAAATGTTCTTCAGCCACTGCTCGCCGATGGATTCAAAGGCTGCATCCACCTTGCTTTTGACCTCACTGAAAACCCGCCCGGATATGCAAATTCCACCCGGTTGCGAGAGGGCCTGAAGGCGCGCGGCAACGTTCACGCTTTCACCGAAAATGTCGTCATCTTCCGCAATGACATCGCCGTAATTCACACCGATGCGCCAGGACAGGCGCTCATTTTCTGGAGCTTTGGCATTTCTCACCGCAAGCCGCCGCTGGATATTTATCGCGCACTGGACAGCATCCACGACGCTTGCAAACTCGACAAGCAACCCGTCTCCGGCGGAATGAACAAGCTTGCCACCGCGTTCTTCAATTGTTGCGCCTATCACTTCTGATTTTTGCGCCTTGAGAAGCCGATGCGTACGGGCCTCATCAACGCCCATGAGGCGACTATAGTTCGCCACATCTGCAACAAGGCTTGCAGTCAGCCGGCGTGTTGAAGCTTTTTTCGCCATGTTGGCCGCATCCCGTTCTTCGTATCAACTACTATGCGCAAAAATGCACAGGCCAGACGCAGATTCCACCGCAGAAATCATAGCCTAATTCAGTGGCCGGTTTTAGGCCACAAATTTCAGGTGACGGCAAACGCGTGATTACTCCCTCTCACCAGTATCCTACCGATCAAAGTCTTTGATCAAATGGTCGAGGATTTCCGCTTCACAGTCGATGAACTTAGCCCAGGTTTCCGTGTATTCCGGATCATCTGCGGTAACCCCCTGATAGCGCGTCACCTGTTCAAGCTCCGCCTGCAAATCTTCCCGCAATACATCGTCATCTACACTTACTAGATTCTTGTTCGAAGTACGGCGGTCATTCAGGAAACGTATCCAGCTTCCACGTATGTATTTGGCTTGTTTCGTAAAGTTGGGATCATCAAATCCCTCCGCACATTCGATTAAATGATCCAAATATTTAACTTCATCTTCGAGCGTTTTCCTAACATCCTCAACCGTCATTGACCCTCTCCTCGGTTAAACAGCCTAAAGTCAATCGTAATTTGGAGTGCCAAGTTTAATGAATTTCCAAAGGAAATCATAGACATGTATAGTATTGCACTTGAATCAAATTCGCCGTTTTTTTACCTATCTATCTACAATTAAAACGTTATTTCCACTCTATGACCCAACATTAAATTGCAAAAAAGTGATGTCAAGAAACCAGGCAAAGCACATGGTGACATTAGATTGAGAATTCTACTCCAGCAAACGGCAGTTCCGGCTGGCACCCGGCTTCCCGATTTGTTGCTGATTGACCGGAATTTCATGGCATACTCTTTACCTAATAAAAGGGAGGTACTGGCATGGGCGAAGCGGTTGATCCTGTTCTACGCCAGGAGTTTCTGGACGGAATGAGCCACACCGCCTGCACGGTAAACGTGGTGACAACGGATGGGCCTGACGGCAGGGCTGGCGTTACGGTTTCGGCAATGTCGTCAGTATCTGCTGATACGCCCCGCCCGTCCTTGCTGGTTTGTGTTCACCACATGAGTTCGGCAGCTGAGAAGATTGTCAATAATGGCGTTTTCTGTGTGAACGTGCTCCAGGATCACCAATCCTTCATTTCGGACACATTTGCCGGGCGGCGCCCCACCGAAGACGGCGATAAGTTCTCCTGCGCGGAATGGACAGTGGAAAAAACAGGCGCTCCCAGGGTTGTCGACCCTTTGGTGGCGTTCGATTGCAAAGTGGTGAGCAGCGACAGGATTGGCACTCACCACGTGCTCATTGGAGAGGTGGAAACCATATTCCGCGCTCATCGTGGTTCGCCCTTGATCTTTGCCAACCGTGCCTACGGCTCGCCAACGCGCATGACGCCCGTAGCGCCCGCAAGCGATACCTCTGATAGCCCGGGCCGCAAGCTTTCTGTGGGGTGTTTTCACACATTCGGGCCGTTCATTTTGCCGGCGCTCCTGGCGCGTATGGCAAACGCATCGCGGCCGGTCGATGTGCGCATAGCCGATGGAGACGAACGCACCGTCGTTTCCGGGTTGATGTCTGGAGAAACCGAACTTGCCCTGCTTTATGACATAAAGCTTGGCGATGATCTGGAGCGGGAGGCGCTCGCCTCCATACAGCCATATGTGCTCTTGGCAGACGGTCACCCACTGACAGAAAAACCCTTGCTGGAGGTTGAGGACTTGGCAGATGAACCATTTGTCCTGCTGGATGCGCGGCCAAGCCGCGACTATTTCATGTCTATGTTCGAGCAAGCAGGTGTGGAGCCGAAACTTGCCTACTCATCGACTTCTTTTGAAATGGTACGCGGTCTTGTCGGCCACGGACTTGGCGTTTCGATACTGGCCACAAAACCGGCATCGGCCATGACCTATGACGGCAAGGCACTGAGGTTCCGGCCCCTTAAAACGGATGTGCCGGCAAGCCAGATTGTCATGGCCTGGCGCAAGGGATTGCCGCTATCAGACGCAGCCACAGAGTTTGCTGAATGCTGCCGTGCTCATTTCGGTTCTTCTGACTAGGGCCGGATGCACATGCCTGTTTCTCTCGTCAACTTCGTTCAAAAATCCGCGCGGCTTCATCCCGATTTGCCAGCTGTCACCTGTGAAGGACGCACGCGAACATGGAAAGAGGTTTGGCAAAGGGTTCAGAGTTTGGCGGGCGGGCTGCAGTCACTGGGGCTGCAGCGTGGCGAGCGCATCGCCTATCTCGGTTTCAACACAGACTGGTTCTTTGAATGTTATTTCGCCCCCTCCCTGACGGGCCTGGAGCTTGTCGCTCTGAACTATCGTCTGGCGTTACCCGAACTGGTTGATTGCCTCAACGACTGCTCACCGGCAGCTCTCATTTGCGACGCTGACCACGCAAGAATTGCGCAAGAAGCAGTGGAAAGCTGTCCCAGCATCAAACACCTGATCGCCATAGGAGGCGAGGACGGCTCAATTGATGCGGTTTCCTACGAGGCGCTTTTGGCTGAGGATCACACGCCGGAAGGTGCTGCCACCAGCGGCGATGACACCTTGATTATATATTACACAGGTGGAACGACCGGGCGGGCAAAGGGCGTCATGCTTAGTCACTGGAATTTGTTTTCAAACTCAATGGGAACTATCCCCAACTACGGCCTTAAACCTCTTGAAAACTATCTGCTCGCCGGCCCAATGTTTCATTCCGCTGCAGGTTCACGTGTCTACACGACAGCGATTCTCGCCACCCATATGATATTGCTGCCAAAGTTCGATGTCCCGGCTTTTCTCGGTCTTATTGAGGAACATAAGGTGCGGGCCACCCAGTGCGTGCCGACAATGATGCAAATGATCCTTGACCATGACGCGTTTGGAAATTTTGACATCTCAAGCCTGAAAATGATCACATGGGGCGCGGCCCCTACCCCGGATGATTTGCTCCGGCGCATCATAAAAACCTTCCCCGATGCAGAATTGTTTCACGGCTATGGCATGACGGAGGCGTCACCTCTTGTTACCGCGCTCGGGCCTGAATTTCACAACAGTGATGCCGAAGCGCACGGAAAACTTGGCTCGGCGGGCAAGCCGCTTTCACATGT
>JBPCVY010000098.1:0-4952 GCA_051010055.1 Hyphomicrobiales bacterium
CGCGCCCTGGCTGCCCGCCGGCTCATATCACCATGCACCATCAAAGGCTCTGCAAGTTGCCGGCCAATTGTGTAAAGCGGGTCAAGGGAAGTCATGGGTTCTTGGAAAATCATTGTGATTCTCTCACCACGAATGCGGTTGAGCTGACGCTCGGGCATGCCAACGAGTTCTTTTTCCCGGTAACGGATTGACCCTTCGGCCTGGCCGTTCGCTGCCAAGAGCCCCATCGCCGCCATCATGGCTTGGCTTTTGCCGGAACCGGATTCTCCAACTATAGCGATTGTCTCATGCTCTCTGACATCCATTTTGATGCCGCGTACCGCATGAACTTCCCCTTCAGGCACACGGAAGCGCACGTTGAGGCCATTGATGGTGAGAATGGGCTCAGCGCTCATCTCACCGGTCCTTCGGGTCGAGGGCATCGCGCAGGCCATCGCCAATGAAGTTAAGCGAGAACAGCGTTGCCACCAGGAAAAGGGATGGGAAGATAAGCATCCACGAGGCGCCTTGAATGTTGCGTGCACCTTCAGAAATCAAAACGCCCCAACTGGTCATCGGCTCTTGCACGCCAAGTCCCAGGAACGACAGGAAACTCTCAAGCAAAATGACCTTTGGCACCAGCAAGGTCATATAAACCACCACCGGTCCTAATGTGTTGGGAATGATGTGCCGCCGCAGAATGCCCCGATTGCCAACCCCCAGCGCTTCGGCGGCCTGCACAAACTCCTGGCGCTTCAGCGAAATTGCCTGGCCGCGTACAATGCGGGCCATATCAAGCCATTCCACCGCGCCAACCGCAATGAACATCAAAATGAAATTGCGCCCAAAGAAAACCACCAGCAGGATGACGAAAAAGATAAACGGGAGCGCATATAGAATATCGACAATGCGCATCATGATCATGTCGGTCCGCCCGCCGAGATAGCCGGAAATTGCGCCATATGTGACCCCGATGATGAGAGCAACAAACGTGGCAAGCAAACCGATGGTGAGGGAGATGCGCCCTGCAATCAGTGTTCTTGTCAGTAAATCACGGCCATTTGCATCAGTGCCGAACAGGAAATATTGTCGTTCAATGACAATGCTCAGTGTCATTTGCTTGCCATCGTCCGAGCGCTCGATGATCTTGGTGTCCTCGAAAATGTCTGCCCGGTCGAGATAACGGGTGGTGCGCTCGTCTATTTCCTGTTTTGAGGAAACTTTGGCTATGAGGCGTGCATCTTCTATCGACCATTCTTCTAAAGTCAGGCGCGCCCGGCGCAGGGTTGATTTCAGCACCGGTTCGATTTCAGTTTCCCGTGGGTAGGCCTCAAGGCTGGCAGGCACTTTCACATAGCTTGGGTAAACCTTGTCGAATGGGTGTGGTGAGATCACCGGTCCGATTACGCAGGCTATGGTGATGAACAAAAGCAAAATTGCTGAGGTCACTGCTGCCTTGTTGGCTTTTAGCCGGTCCCAGGCATCGTCTTTGAGCGAGCGCCCGCGTTCGGCGCGTGGAGTGGTTTGGGCTGCGCCCGTATGGTCATGGCTGGTGGTCATTGGCGCTGCTCACTCATAGCGCACCCGCGGATCGATGATGGCGTAGATCAGATCAACAAGCAGGTTGAACACAACGATGAAGGCAGCGATGACAATCACGGTGCCCATAACAAGTGTATAATCGCGGTTAAGGGCTGCCTGAACGAAATAGCGCCCCACGCCAGGAATGCCGAAAATGGTTTCCACCACCACAGAACCGGTAAGCAGTGCAGCTGCTGCCGGTCCGGCATAGGAGACAACTGGCAAAATTGCCGATCGCAACGCGTGCCCGCCAACAACCATGTAACCCGGCAACCCGTAGGCGCGGGCAGTACGGATGTGGTTGGAACGCAGCGTTTCAATCATGGCGCCGCGGGTAAGGCGCGCCACCACGGCGATTTGCGGCAAGGCAAGTGTGATGACCGGAAGAAGTTTGTTATGCCAGGAACCATCTCCCCAGCCGCCCGCAGGCAGCCAGTCCAGATAAATTGCGAACACAAGTGTCATCAACGGGGCAACAACGAAGTTCGGTATGGTTATGCCTGCCGTTGCCAAGACCATGACGGAATAGTCGGCTGCCTGATTTTGCCGGAGCGCGGCGATTGTTCCGAGCAAACCGCCAACAAACAGGGCAAGGGCAAGTGCCATGGCGCCGAGCTGGATTGAAATCGGCAAGCCGCTCTTGAAAAGATCCAGAACCGTGAAATCACGGAAATAGAAACTGGGGCCCAGGTCACCGCGAACGATGTTCGACAGATAGATAATGTATTGTTCCCATAGCGGCTTATCGAGCTGATAAATCCGCCTAAGATTTTCCATGACCTTTGCTTCGAGCGGGCGTTCGAGATCAAAAGGGCCGCCTGGCGCAATGCGAATCAGGAAGAACGAAATTGTGACGATGACAAAAAGAGTTGGGATCGCACTTAACAGCCGCCTCAGGGCATATCTCAACATGGCCTGGTTCCCGCGCGATCCCTCACCCAATCAACTGTTTATTGTTTGACCGACATCCAGCGCGAAGCGTGCACGTTCTGGATATTGTCATGCCAGCCCTCAAGCTTGTCGGAAACAAGATTGAGGGAGCCATAATAGAGCAACGGAATGAACGGCAGATCGCGCATGAAGATTTTTTCAGCCTCAAAGAGGATTTTCGCGCGCTCCTCAAGGTTCACCGTTGCCGCTGCCTTGTCCATCAGCGCGTCATATTCCGGATTGTTGTAATTAGCATAGTTGAACCCGTCATTGTCGCTTTCAACCATGAACAGGAAGTTCTGAGGATCGGAATAATCGCCAATCCAGCCGGCGCGGGCGACATCAAAATCGCCCTTGTCGCGCAAGTGCGCATAGTGGGTCTTGGTGTCGGTGTTGAGTAACGACACCTCAACGCCTAAGGGCTTCCACATGTCGGCAATCGCAACGGCTGTGTTCTTGTGGTTTTCCGATGTGTTATAGCGGATCTCTACTTTCAGAGGATTGTCCGGACCGAAGCCGGCCTCCTTGAGCAGGGCCTTTGCCTTGTCTTCCTTGTCGATGACCGACATGTCTTTATAGTCCGCATAGGCCGGTTCCCCATAATTGCCGATGCCTGGAGGCACGAACGAGTAACCTGCAACCATGGTGCCGCCCCAGATTTCCTCGGCAAGGAACTCACGGTCAATGAGCATGGACAAGGCCTGGCGCACGCGCACATCCGACATTGGTGCTTTGTCAGCCTTCACGGCGTAGTAGTAAGTGCCAAGGTAGGGCGATACCCGGAATTGGTTGCCCAGATTTTCCTTCATGAACTTAATCTGTTCGGTTGGGGTATCGTTGTTGGAATGCAGTTCGCCCGCCTGGAACCGCCTGAGCGCAGCACCGCGATCTTCGGTTGGGTAGTAAACAACCTTGTCGATCTTCACATTTGCTGCATCGTGGAAGTTTGGGTTTTTGACGGAGACAATTTTATCGTTTGGCGTGAAGCTCTCCAGTACATAGGCGCCGTTTGACACCATGTTGCCCGGCTTTACAAAGTCGGCGCCATATTTTTCAACAGACGCCTTGTGAACGGGAAGTCCGGTTTGGTGGGTAAGCAGCTCAATGAAATAGGGTGTTGGCGCTTCAAGCGTGATTTCCAAAGTGTGGGCATCAATTGCTTTCACACCAACTTCTTCCGGCTTTGCTTCGCCCTTGTTCACCTTTTCTGCGTTCTTGATGGGGTAGAGAATATTGGCGTACTTCGCGCCCGTATCAGGTGTCAAAATTCTGCGTAAGGAATAGACGAAATCCTCAGCGGCTACCGGATCGCCGTTCGACCATTTTGCGTTGTCGCGCAGTTTGAATGTGTAGATCAGCCCGTCGTCAGAGGCTTCCCAGCTTTCCGCCACCCCCGGAACAACTTTCGCTTTGGCGTCGTAAATGACCAAACCCTCGTAGAGATCGCGCAGAACATTGGCTTCGTAGACGGTCGATGTTTTGTGCTGATCAAGCGTCTCGGGGTCAGCGGTATTGCCGCGGTGGTAAACCGATTCTGCAAACGCGCTTGTGGCAAGCGCCAGCGCAACTGCGGCAGCTGCAATTGTTTTAATGATCGAATTTTGCATGAATTTTCCCTCCCTCAGAGCGATATAAACTATCGCATCTCGTTACCGCGCAGAGTATCCCAGCGGCGGTTCAAGAACAACATAAGAGGGCGCTTGGGGAGGAAAACTCCGGAGAATTTTCTGCGGTGAGAAAGCTACCGGTAAAGCAATATCATCAGAAAAATCACAGGGATACAGAAGAAGGCCGCCATGAGCCCGTAAACGAAAATGGATTGCGCCGGGCTGCGTTGGGCCCTTTCGTTGTCTTGCTGCACCAGCTTCAAGCTCTCATCAGCAATATCGCCGTCTTCGGTTTTACTCAGGCTTGATTTGAAACTGTCCACCAAGTCTTTGCGCCGGTGGTTCGATTTTGCCATAAACAACATCTGCTTCTCCTTTGCCTAAATCTGGGTGTTGAGGGCTTTAAGGTCAATAGGCGTGCAAGGGCCGGGAATTTTCATAGGAGCAAAAAGGGAAACGAAATGGGTGAACTTTCAGGAAAGACAGCCGTCATAACCGGTGCGAGCCGTGGCATTGGGGCAGCAGCTGCGCGTGAATTGGCAAAACAGGGCGTTTCAGTGGTTTTGGCGGCGCGAACGAAAGCTCAAGTGGACCAAATTGCTGATGAAATTCGCAACGATGGAGGCGCTGCAGAAGCTATTTCTTGCGATGTCACCAGCTATGAAGATGTCACTGCGGCCATCGATCTTTGTGTCAGTTCCTTCGGCAAGCTGGATATTTTGGTCAACAATGCCGGGGCGATCGAGCCGATTTCTCGTCTTGGAGATTCCAATCCGGAAGAATGGGTGCGCTCAGCGGCAATCAACTATAAAGGCGTTTATTATGGCCTGCGCGCAGCGCTTCCGGTTATGGAAA
>JBPCVY010000099.1:0-3909 GCA_051010055.1 Hyphomicrobiales bacterium
GCAAGATTTGATTTGTAGCCAATGCAGGGTAGTGCTCGAAAAACCCCTTGGGCATGATCTTGCCAGCGCCGACGAAATCAATAATGCGGTGGGAGAAGTGTTCCGTGAGGATCAGATTTTTCGCATAGATCATTACCTTGGCAAGGAAACGGTTCAAAACCTGATGGCGCTGCGGTTCGCGAACATGCTGTTTGAGCCGCTGTGGAACTCAGCCCATGTGGACCATGTTCAGATTACGGTGGCTGAAACCATCGGGGTCGAGGGCCGTGCAGGCTACTATGACAATGCCGGGGCCCTGCGCGATATGGTTCAAAACCATCTCATCCAGCTTTTGTGCCTGACGGCGATGGAGCCGCCATCGGAGTTCCAGGCAGATTCCCTTCGCAATGAAAAACTGAAAGTTCTGGAGGCCCTTGAGCCGATAAATGCAGGGAACGTTGAAGCGCTCACCGTGTCGGGCCAGTACAAGGCGGGCGCGGCAAATGGCGAGGCGGTTCAGGCCTATGTGGATGAGCTGGCCAATGATAACAGCCGCACTGAAACATTCGTGGCTCTTAAATGCACAATCTCAAACTGGCGATGGGCGGGGGTTCCCTTTTACATGCGCACGGGCAAGCGGCTGCCTGAGCGGGTGTCTGAAATCGTGGTGACTTTCAAGGACATTCCCCATTCCATTTTCGGCGCTGATGCCGGTTCGATCACATCAAACCGGATGATTATCCGTTTGCAGCCGGATGAGGGGGTAAAGCTCTTTATCACCATTAAAGACCCAGGGCCCGGCGGCATGCGCCTTGTGGAAGTGCCGCTAGACATGAGTTTTGCGGAGGCCTTCGGTGTGCGCCAGCCCGATGCCTATGAGCGGCTCATCATGGACGTGGTGCGGGGCAATCTCACATTGTTCATGCGCCGCGATGAGGTGGAGGCCGCATGGCATTGGATTGATCCGATCCGTGAAGGCTGGGATGAAGTAAAAATGGCGCCGCAATCTTATACAGCCGGGGCCTGGGGCCCCACCGCCGCAATCGCTCTGATAGAGCGCGACGGGCGCACCTGGCACGAAGCATGAGCAACTTCCAGCTCAACCGATTTTCAAGTTCAAAGGCGCTCGCGAAGGCGCTTGCGGCGGGAACCGGTGCGGCACTCTCTCATGGCATTGCGGACAACCGGCAGGCGATTTTGGTGGTATCGGGCGGGCGCACGCCGTTAGCCTTCTTTGAGGCGCTTTCCAACATCGATATTAACTGGCAGGCCGTCACCATCATGCTGGCGGATGAACGCTGGGTGCCGGAGGGTGATGAACGGTCGAACGCGCGCCTGGTGCGAAAGAATTTACTGCAAAACAAGGCTGAAAAGGCACGGTTTGCGGGCTTTTATACCGAAGGTGCCAGTGCAGAAGATGGCGCAAGGCTTGCCGGAAAATCATTGAAAGCGCGCACCCACCCGTTTGATGCGGTCATATTGGGCCTTGGAACCGATGGCCATACCGCTTCGCTTTTTCCCGATGCACCGGAAATCGCCTCTGCCTTGTCTCCAAACGCGCCGCCGGTCTTGGCCATGCATCCTGCCAGCCAGTCTGAGCCACGAATTACCCTGAGCGCGAGGCTTTTGCGCGATACCCGCTTCCTAGCGCTTCACATTGAAGGGGTGGAGAAGCATCTTGCGCTGGAAGAGGCCACGCGTGAGGGCCCGGCTTGGGAAATGCCCATCCGCGCGATCATGCGCACCAGCACCATTCCCATGCAGGTTTACTGGTGTCCGTGAAATTTCGAGTTCAAGCGCAGTTGCGGCACTGGGTGGCGTGGGGGACAATTTCCAGGCGTTCGGATGAAATATCTTCGCCGCATGTCATGCACTCGCCATAGGTGCCTTCTTCCATGCGCCTCAGCGCTGCCTCAATAAGCCTGATTTCCTGCAGGCCCGCGTTGCCCAGCTGTTCGAGAACTTCATCACCTTCGCGCTCGGTGGCGCGTTCTTCAGCATCTTCGTTCATAGGCTCGTCAAGCTCTTGCTCGATGTCCACCAGCCGGTGGCCAAGTTCTGCCAACCGCTTTTCCATCAGTTTTTTAAAATGAGCCGTGTCCACCATCTAAATTCTCCAGTTTCGCCGCTTGATTTTACTCTTCCGGCTGGCCCTGCTTCCAGGCGGCAAACCCGCCGGCCAGCGATGCCACGTCCGGATAGCCCATATCAAGCAGGGTTTTGGCGGCCAGCGCCGATCTGCCGCCGGTGCCACAAAACAGAATAACACGCCGTTCCGGCGTCAGTTCTTCATTATAGGCCGGGCATTCCGGGTCAGCCTCGAATTCCAGCATTCCCCGCGAGACATGCACCGAGCCAGGAATTGCGCCATGTTCTTCTCGTTCCTTGGCATCACGCACGTCGACCAGAACCACATCCGTATCCTCAAGAAAGTAAGGTAGATCCTGCACGGATATGGTTTCAATCGCCGCATTCGCCTCCGCAAGCATTTGCTTGAAACCGTGTGTTAGTGGAGTGTTGCTCATCCCTGTTCCGCCCTTTTCCATGTCCCAGCAAAGGCTAGCAAACCATTGCAACGCCGGGATTGATTTCTGTCAATAGCCAGCGCCGGATGAGTTCTGACCCTAGTTCTTCAGAATTGCGCGGGCGGCCTGTTGTGTTTCGTCCGTGCGCCAGCCTTTCAGCGCCGGGTCGGAGCCCTTGGCGTTCGCTTCGCTGATGATGGATAGAGCCGGCCCGCGCACTTGTTTTTTCACAGCCGCATAGGCCTTTGGCGGGATAGCGGCATACTCCCTTGCCAATTCAACGGCCCGGTTCAGCAAAGCTTCCGGCTCTGAAAGTTCATCCAAAATGCCCCAGGCCACCGCCTGCTTGGCATCCACATTCTGACCCCGTTGGAATATGCGCCGGGCAACATTGGGGGCCATTTCATGACGGGCGATTCCCAGCGGCCCGACAGGAAAGTCCACCCCAACGCGCACTTCTGTAAGCCCGAACAGGGAACCGTCAACACCGATGCGGTAGTCTCCGCAAAAGACGAAAAACAGGCCACCGGCAATGGCATGCCCGTTGGCCGCGGTGATGAGCGGCTTGGAAAACCCATAGAGCTTGCAAAATGTCTCGTTGAGACCGGTAACAGTTGCCCGCTCATCTTCAGCCGAATAATCAATCAGCTCCTTTAAATCCATACCGGCAGACAGGAGCTTTTCATTGCCGGTGAGAACGACTGCGCGCACGGATGCATCATCCTCCAGCATTTGGGCATGATCGTAGATGGCCCTCAGAAATGTTGGATTTAGCGCATTCACCGGTGCCCGGTTTAGGCTCATCACGGCGATGCCGTCATCAAGGCGGGTATCTTGAATGAATTCGCTCATTTGCTGCTCCCTCACACCAGGTTGCGTTCGTGTAAAACCTGAATTTCTTCGTCCGTGCGCCCCAATACCTCGCGCAAGACTTCATCCGTATGCTGGCCAAGCAGGGGCGGGGCATGGGTGTATTCGATTTTCGTGTCTGAAAAGTTCAGTGGGTTGGCAATGCCCGGTGCGGTTCCCGCTGTAGTGTGCGGTAAATCAATTTTCATGCCGCGGGCCTTCACTTGCGGTTCGTCAAATGCTTGTTCGATTGTGTTTATCGGCGAGCAGGGCACCCCTTGCAGCGGCAGGTTCTCCAGCCAGTAGGCGCGCGGCTTTTTGCCAATCTCGGCCTGAATTTCACTTTCAAGCGCTTCCCGGTTTCTGTTGCGGGCGGGGTTTGTTGCAAAGCGCTCATCACTAGAGAGTTCCGGCTTGCTGATGAAATTGCAAAACCTGGCAAACTGGTTGTTGTTGCCAACCGCAATAACCACCTCACCGTCGCTGGCGCTGAACGGCTGGTAGGGCGCAAGGTTCGGATGCCATGCGCCGGTGCGTACCGGCGATTTGCCGGAAA
>JBPCVY010000100.1:0-34232 GCA_051010055.1 Hyphomicrobiales bacterium
GAGCACATCCGTATCAGAGGGCAGGTCTTGGATGGTGAAGAAGTTCCCATCAACGATGCCATGATTGAGATTTGGCAGGCAGATAACAAAGGCCGCTACGTCAATGCTGACGATCCTGCGTCAAACACCGGCTTTACCGGTTTTGGACGCTTCGGCACCGGTACTGATGCGGAAAACAGGTTTATTTTCGATACGGTGAAGCCCGGATCAATCGAGGCCGGCAGCGCCCCTCATATCAATGTAATTGTTTTCATGCGCGGCATGTTGAGCCATGCGTACACTAGGTTCTATTTTTCTGATGAAACCGTAGCGAATGAAGTAGATCCGGTATTGAACGCGGTTCCCGAAGAACGCCGGGCGACTTTGATAGCCGAACGGGACGAAGAAAACGGTGACGTGATCTACAGTATCGACATACGTATGCAAGGTGATCGCGAAACAGTTTTCTTTGATGTTTAAAAAAACCATTTAAGACGTTGAAAATAATTTAAAAACTTAGACGCGCGGCCTCGTACTCTGATCCAAAAAAGGATCGTAATCGGGGTCGATGACGTTTGCGACGAAAAAACCCGCATCCAAATAATCTGAATTGGGCATGTGGAACCAGCGCAGAAATTCGCCCGTATTCACCGTGCCATTAAGGTATGAATCCAGCATCTGCCTGCTGAACGGATGCAACCTCGATGGCAAGCAACGGGCAATGCGTTTCGTGATTGCTCCGGATTTCATGAATAGAAGGTTATCGCTTTTCCGTCAAAAAGACTAATCGGCAAGATAAGTAGAGGAAAATAAAAATAAGAATATTGAATGTTTGTTCACATTTGTTTGCAAATCTCTCCCTCTAACACGCAGCTTTTTGAGCGAAAGCAAATGAAATTCTGGGCTGGGGGATTTCGTGACATCAAGTTTAACTGTCGGCAGGGTCTATACAGATCACCGGAAAGGATTGCTTCTCGCTGGAATTGGCGGGCTCGCATTTACCTTCGATGTGCCGTTGATACGGCTGGCGAACAGCGATGAGTGGACGGTCATGTTCGTCCGCGGCTTCATGGTGTTTCTCGTTCTGTTTGGACACTGGGCGTGGATGCGGAAATATCGCGGCCATTCGCAACCTTTCGTGAATGGTTACGAAGGCTTCATTGCCGCGCTTTTCTTCGTAGTTTCGAATTTCATTTTTATTTTCGCAATCCACAATACCTATGCCGCAAATGTCATTTTCATGATGGCGCTAAACCCGATTTTTGCGGCCATTCTGTCTTCAATTTTTCTTGCCGGGGAGGTGAAGCGGCCCACCTGGATTGCCGCCGGAACGGCCATGATGGGCGTGGTTCTGATCGTCTACGACGGTATCCAGCACGGCAATTGGATGGGTGACGCAGCTGCATTTTGTCTTTCATTCACCATCGCTGGAACACTTATTTGGATGCGGCGCAGCGGCAAGGATATGACCTATGCGCCAGGATTTGGCAGCTTGATCGCTGCGATTTTAGCTTTCAGCTTCGCCACTCCATTGTCGTTGAATCTTGAGCAATTCACTTATCTTGGGCTAAACGGCCTTTTCATAATGCCGCTGTCATTGGGGCTCATTGCTCTGTCGACCCGGTACATACAGGCGCCACAGATTGCATTGTTTTTGTTTGTCGAAACCATCTTAACGCCGGTCTGGATGTGGATGTTCCTTGGGGAAGTGCCGACGATGAACGCAATAATTGGCGGTGTTATCGTGACATGCACCCTATTGACGCACACACTTTGGCTGGTGAATTCTACGCCAAAAATTCCGCCCCCACAGTCAATTAAGTGAGGATGTGCAGGGTGGAATTTGAGCAAAAAGGTTTACCTGAACGTAAGGTAATTGATGTCGAATACGAACTCGGCCGGATGGTTCAAAGGGCCAGATGGAACTTTCGGAACATCCGAGATTTAGTAGGGCTGGGATTAAGATGACGACCGCGTGTCAGGTCTGGATCGACAACGGTAAACCGATCGATCTTGACACAAAACATGGAGCCGTAAAGGAGGCATCGCGTCTGCTTCAGAAAGACCGCATGGTATTGCTGGGAATTTCTGAAAGTGGCACGATCGTCCGCTGGCATCTTGAGCGGGCAAGTTGGGCATCGCTGTTCTTCGTTATGGACTATCTTAAGTCCTGTCCGCCCCCTTACCAATTTGATTTCTTCAAGGAAGGTTGGATCGTTGAACGCTATTCGGCCTTGGCCGAGGCTGTCACGCGGCTTGAAACGTTGATTTCCAAATCGGATGTGAAGATTCAAGAAACAACCTATGTCAAGGACATGAGCCCGGGTACTGACAAGGTTCCAGACCTTCTCCGCCAGGCCATGTCTGATGCCTCCATGCTTGAAAATTTCCGGGTTGATTGTGCCTATGATGATCAAACCGATTGGTTCCACACGGAAATGATTGGTGAGAAATCGAGCATGGCGCGCTGGTTCGGCCTTGATACAAGCTCTTACGCCAGCCGCTCGGGGCACGAATATGATCACAAAGTCAGCAAGGCTTATCTGAAAGTTCTGGAAAACTGGCGGCCCCACTATGATCATGTGTATGCGCTTGTGAACAACAACCCCGATGGCAACCGGTTTTGGTTACCCTACCAGCGTGTCGTGGTGCCCCATAAGTTTGGCGACAGGCGCTATGGGGTGTCCGTGATCACCAAGGTTGGGGATGTTGACATCAATCTGATGTAGCTGGCGGTGGTATTTTCATGGTCAGATCATTGGCCACATATTCCAAATCACTGCGCTCAGAAATGATGAGCCATTCTACGGCCTCAGCGCCTGTGGGTTCCCAATCCCAATTCAAAAACCCGCGTTCAAAATGCGCATAACCCATGCGCAACGCGTGTCCGCGTGTTGCCATCGCATGGCTCACCAGCGCCCAGATAGCATCGGGCTGCCACTTTGTCAGCGCCAGCATCAAGCCGATTTTTGGAACAAGTTCGATGAGATTGCGGTAGCCCGCAGTGCGCGAAATCCACAACTCGCCATGGTAGGCGAGGGTGCCGGAGACCCGTTCAGACTTTGAGTTTGGCGGTGGCTTCAAAAGGTTCGGCACCACCAGTTCTGAGCGCTTTGCATAAAGCCCAATCATCCAGGGTAATGCCCAGTCGGCAAGGTTGGTGCTGACTTGGTCGCAACGGAAGGCCTGAAGGCTGATGGTGTCGTCAAAACTGTTACTGGTGCGTATCCAAAAAGCGTTATTGTAGGAAAAATCGTTAATCGCAGGGTCAAACATGGGTGAGACCTTATCGCCGCGTACCCTTAAGCGCTCAGCCGCAAACGCTTCCATAGTGTTGGCATACTCGATAGATAGCCCAACTTCTTCGAGTCTACTTTCCAATATGGCAATGGCGCGCGCAACACTTAAGGGGTCCAAAAGCCCCCTGGTTTCCATGAGTCTTCCAGCCCCTAGTCTCAACCAGCTCTAATGCAGGAATCACCTACACGATGTGATTATGCGCGGATTTGAGGGGATTTTGAAACAAATTAGTGAAAATCACGCGAGGGAAACAAAACCTTTGCCTGATGGCGTGGATGGCGTGGGCGTGCTGTTGGCACCTCCTGCACGCCCCCGACGTCGAGCTTGTCGAGCAGCCAGGACATATCTTCGATCTGCTCTGCCACCAGATGGGTAACGATACCTTCGCGCTGGAGCTTGCCTCTTACACGCATGAGTCGGGCGGTCATAACGGTGCGGCGGAACCGCTCAAACACATTTGCCCAGACTACAATGTTGGCAACGCCGGTTTCATCTTCCAGGGTGAGAAATATAACCCCCTTGGCAGTGCCGGGGCGCTGGCGCACCAGCACGAGGCCGCAAACCGAAAAGCGCCGACCATTGGTGAGGTTTACCAGATGACCGTTCGCTATCGTACGCGCCAGGTGATGGCGCAAAAGCTCCAGCGGATGGGCGCGCAAGGTAAGGCGCATGGTCTGATAATCCTGTGCCACCTGTTCGCCAATGCTTAATGGGGGCAGCTTAACCGGGGCATCGGGCCCGTGGCTGTCTTCTCCGGCCAGTTCAAATAACGGCAACGGGGCCTCGGCGCGGATGGCGGCAATTTCCCATAGCACCTCGCGCCGTCCAAACTCCATGGAACCGAAGGCGTCTGCCCGCGCCAGGCGCCTTAGCGTGGCCGGCTTGAGGCCGGCCCGGCGCCATAAATCGGCCGGCTGGGCATACCCATTACCCCGGGCGGCGGAAATCCATTCCGCATCATCCTCGCGCATGCCCTTGATCTGGCGCAGCCCCAGTCTGAGCGCCATGCCATTATCGCCAAGTTCCAGTGTGCTGTCCCAATCGGAAAAATTCACATCCACCGGGCGCACTTCAACCCCATGGTCACGGGCATCACGCACAATTTGCGCCGGGGCATAAAAGCCCATTGGTTGTGAGTTCAACAGTGCGCAGGCAAATGTTGCCGGGTAGTGGCATTTCAGCCAGGCGGAAATGTAAACCAGAAGGGCAAAACTTGCCGCATGGGATTCCGGAAAGCCGTACTCGCCGAACCCTTCGATCTGGCTGAAACACCGGGTGGCGAAATCTTCTGAATATCCATTGGCCAGCATGCCCTGGTGAAACTTTTCGCGCAGGGTATGAATGGTGCCGGTTTTGCGGAATGTGGCCATGGCTCGGCGTAGCCGGTCGGCATCTTCCGGTGAAAACCCGGCGCCGACAATGGCAATACGCATGGCCTGTTCCTGAAACAGCGGCACACCAAGGGTTTTGTGCAGCACCTGTTTTAGTTCTTCGGAAGGATACTCAACCTGTTCCTCGCCATTACGGCGGCGGATATAGGGATGTACCATATCGCCTTGAATCGGCCCGGGGCGCACAATCGCCACCTCGATGACCAAATCATAGAAGTTGCGGGGCTTCATGCGCGGCAGGAATGACATTTGCGCGCGCGATTCCACCTGGAACACACCAACCGAATCTCCCGTGCACAGCATGTCATATACCGCATCATCACCTTCCGGCACGCTGGCCAGGGTGTGGGCCAGGGCATAGTGCAGCTTTAAAAGGCCAAATGCCTTGCGAATGCATGTAAGCATGCCAAGGCCAAGAACATCGATTTTCAGAATGCCGAGGGTGTCAAGGTCATCCTTGTCCCATTCCACCACGGTGCGCTCTTCCATGGCCGCGTTTTCAATGGGCACCACATCATCAAGGCGCGAGCGGGTAATGATGAAGCCACCCACATGCTGCGATAAATGGCGCGGGAAACCCATCAGCTCATGGGCCAGCTCAAGGCACATGCCAAGACGCGGTTCTGCCGGGTCAAGCCCCACTTCGCGCACGCGCTTTTCGGGCAGGCCATCACTCGACCAGCCCCAAATCTGTGAGGCCAGAATGCCTGTTGTATCTACCGACAGGCCAAGCGCCTTTCCCACTTCGCGAATAGCCGAGCGGGCGCGGTAGCAAATCACTGTTGCGGCAAGGCCCGCCCGTTCGCGGCCATATTTCTCATAAATGTACTGAATAACTTCCTCGCGCCGCTCATGCTCAAAGTCCACGTCAATATCGGGGGGCTCGTTGCGAGCAGCGGAGACAAAACGCTCAAACACCATATCCATGCGTTCAGGGCCAATGGCGGTAATACCCAGCGCATAACACACCATGGAATTGGCAGCAGAGCCGCGCCCCTGGCATAAAATGCCCTGGCTGCGGGCAAAACGCACAATGTCGTAAACGCTCAGGAAATAGGGTGCATAGGAAAGTTCGGCGATGATGGAAAGCTCGCGCTGAGCAGCCTCGCGCACCTTTTCCGGAGCACCTTGCCGGTAGCGCCGCTTAAGACCGATGGTGGTGAGCCGCTCCAATTCATCTTGCGGGTTGCGCCCATCAGACACTTCATCCGGATATTCATATTTGAGCTCATCGAGACTGAAATTAATGCGCCGGGCAATTTCCACGGTCCGCTCCACGGCTTCTTCATGATCATTGAAAAGAGCCAGCATGTCGCCACTGCTTTTTAGGTGCCGTTCGGCATTTTTCTGGGTGCGCCTGCCGGCCTTATCGATGGTGCAGCCTTCCCGGATACAGGTGAGAATATCTGCCAGCACCCGCCGGCGCGGCACATGCATCAAAACATCATTGCTGGCCACAAGCGGCGCTTTTGCCTTTGCCGCTATTTCCTCTAAACAAGCAATGCGCACAGTATCATTGCCCCGGTAAAGGTGGCTTGCCGCGCAATAGATATGTCCTGGAAAATCTGCCGCCCAGGCTTCAAGCTGGCGTGCAAAGACCTTTCCGGGCGCATCCGGAGGCAGGGCGATAAAAATCATACCATGACCTAATTCACGCACGTCTTGCCGGTGCAACTCGCATGAGCCCTTTTCAACCCGCCGCCGGCCAATAGTGATAAGCCGCGACAGGCGGCCATAAGCAGCCCTGTTTCGGGGCAGGGCAATAAGGCTCTGGCCATCTGCTAAATCAAGCTGGGCGCCTGTTATTGTGCGGATTCCCGCCTCGCGCGCCTCGCCATGGGCCCGCACCACCCCGGCAAGGGAATTGCGGTCAGTAATGGCTATAGCTTCAAGGCCCAGTTCCTTTGCCCGGCGCACATATTCTTCCGGATGTGAGGCGCCTTCAAGAAAGGTGAAATTAGTGCGTATGTGCAGCTCGGCGTAGGCCATCAGTTCCCCAACCCGTGCAAGAACCAGCGCTCGGTATTTTCTTCCCGGTAAATCCACAGCCGCTGGTTGGAGGTTTTATCCTCAACCCACCAGTAATCGCGCGCACCGCCACGCCATGCTGCATCGTCATGCCACCATTCCGGCGTAATGCGCTCAGGCCCTGCCATCATGCGCACGCACCGTTTATTGCCCCAAAGCCGCATTTCCCCGATGGCCGGTGTAAATGCTGCCAGCCATTGCGGCGGCTCAAACAGGCGCGATGGCCGGGTCATGGACGCCAGCGGGAAGGGGGTATTGCCGACAGGGGCAAAGGCTGCGGAAAAAGCCGTGACAGCCCGTTCCGGCAAATGGCTCTCTGCCGGCGCAACAGTGAGCACACTGTCAAAACCAAGGCGGTTGGCAAGCCGGTCTAAAAGGTGGCTGAGAGGCGTGCTGATACCGGTTTTGCCGGATGTGTGGGGAAGGGCGCCTTGCTCATCTTCAGCCGGTTCAATAACCGTGGCCTCAAGCACCATGCGTTCAATGCCAAAGCCTGCATCAAGCCCATCCAGCCGGTCATGAAAAAGGCGCGCCAGGCCATCTGCATCACGGCTGGGTGAGGCCGTGCCGATGATGATGGTGCTTGCCGAATTGTCGACTTTCACCAGGCGCAAAGTGAGCCGGCGGCTGCCGCGGGCCTCTTTTACAAGCTTTTCGCGCAAATTCCTCAAAAGCCGGGCAAGGGCCGCCTCAACATCTTCAAGCCGGCCGATGGGCTCGGCAAAGCGCGCTATGGCGCGAAACTTTTTTGCCTCCATGTCGAAATCAAGCGGTTCTGATGCAGCGCCCAGAGCCTGGTCAAGGCGCTCAACCATTTCCCGGCCAAAGCGGGCCGCCAGGGAGGCGCGCGGCAAGCCATAAAGGGCCCCGATGGTGCGCAGGCCCAGCCGGTTCAGCATATCAGTGGTTTCACCAGCCAGCCTGAGCCCGGCAACAGGCAGGTTCGCCAGACTGTCGGCCAGGCGGGAAGGCGGGGCAATCGTGGCGTTTTCGCCATAATGGGCAAGCGCCCATGCCGCACCGGGGGTTCCGGCAAGGCCAGCACGCACGCTGAGGCCAAACCGCGCCAGGCGCTGCATCACATCACCCAACATGGCCTCTTCGCCATTGAACAAGTGGGCACAGCCCGTGATATCGATAAAAACCCCTTCCTGCCCATCACGGGCAATCAATGGGCTGTAGCGCCGGCACCAGGCTGCGATAACGGTAAAAAAGCGGCCATCGGCGGCCATATCGGCAGACCGGGTAACGAGGCCGGGGCACGTTGCGCGGGCAGAGGCTAAAAGCATGCCGGGGGTAAGGCCCTCACTAGTGGCGACCTGATTAACCGCATGCAAATAAACCTTGTTACCGCTCTCAGCGATAACCGCCAGCGGCTTACCCTGCCAGCTGGGCGTTTGCCGCATTGCCCGGTCGGCGGCAAGGGCTGGAAACCACAGACAAATGACGCGCCGTTTCATTCCACTCCACCATCCATTGCCCGCCCCGGCCGGCCCGATTACGGGTCAGTTGCAGCGCCATGCGCAGATGAGAGCCATCTGATGGCGCCGGGCTGGCTTGCCAGCGGGTCGTGGCTGCCGGAAAAACGGCTTTTTCCGGCTCCATACTCACCACCAGGCCGGGGGTGCGGCCCGCTTCGGCTGCCAATTGCAGGCGCCGGGCCGCGGTTAAACTAATCGCGCTTCCATCGTTGCCGGTATCTTCCATGACAACCAGGCTGAGCGCAGCTGAGCGCAAGGCTTCTTCACAGGCCCATAAAAGCTCTTGCCGGTTTGCACAGAACACCTGCACCAACTGGCTTGGTTGAAACCCGAAGGCCACGCAGCCTGGCGGATATAGCCGGTGGTCTGATGAGCCCGCCTTGCCGGGCGTTCTGGCGCACCATAAAACCGGCCCGCCACTGCGCCCTGCCAGAACAAGGGTCAAGCTCCAGGCGGCAAGCCCGTTCACCTCATGCATCCGGCCTGCAGCAAGGCCACCTTCAACAACGTCATCAATGGCCCCAAGCCCGAAAGACAAACGCGCCGAAGGCATGCCGGAAAGACCGCGTTCGAGTTTTTCCATACGCTGGCGCAGGCCGGTTATGTGGTCCACTTTCCGCATGTTTAAAACCAACAAAATTATCCAATAAAATAATGAATTACATAATTTATCTCACTTTTGAAATTAGCAATTTTTGAATGCGTTTATCTATTTTGTTCTTGTTTTGTTCTATTATGATTGAATACCATCCCGTGTCAAGCGGGAAACGTGGTAGCATAAAAGAAAAGCCCCAAAACTGCAGTCTGAAACCGTTGCCTGAGAACCTTATTTGCCGGCTGTTTCTGCCCCTTCGCCGCCAAATTTGGTCGCGAAAAATGCGATAATCAAGCCAACAATGGCCCCTTCCAAAACGAACCAGAACGGCGACGTGAAAGTGCCGGATTTACCGAAAAAAGAGGATAGAAACGCGTGCATCTGGTCGTAGGCAAAAAAGGTCAGGACAAAGTTCATCCAGGCGCCGACCCACGGTCCGCACATCCACCAGTCAAGGCGGACCTTGAGTATGGGGTGAAAATCCACCACGCCGAACAGGCCAATAATTGCGCCCACCGTTGTGTACCAAATCAAAATACCCCAGCGCAGAAGCCATCCAGACTCCGGCCAGATGAAGGGCAGCAACAAAAATCCAATAAGACCAATAACAAAACCAACAAGTTTGCCGACCGCAATGCGCGTCATGAGAGAAGGTTTTCCAAACATTACAGCCTCATTTAGTTGCAGGGTTTCGGTGAACTTCAGTGAATTTGCGGTTTTTTTCAAGTTTGAAAGCGATTTGGATTGCTCTGTTCATACCATCCGCTAACATTGAAGCTTATCAACACGAAGGGAGGAACGAATGAGAAGTTGGAAGACATTTTTTTTCGCTGCCTGTCTTGGAGTGGGTCTGAGTACGGCCCAGGCTGAGGATAATTGGACCAAATCAAAGTGGGGCCCGGATGACGAAATCGGGGCAGCAAATTTGATTACCGAAGAGAGTGTTCTGGCAGCATCTACACTTATCAAATTAGGCAAAACTTATAGTCTTGGCATGGTTGTAGACAGCAAAACACCGGCATTTCCGCCGCGTTCACTATCGCTCAGCATTTTGCAGCCGAACCAAATTGCAACCTCGGGCCTTGGCCCAACCAATACCACCTATAACGACGATATTTTCATGGGCTGGCTTGGCATTGGCCCGCAAATTGACGGTCTCGGCCATATCGGCATCGACCATATTTACTATAACGGCCACAAGGATTCAGATTTCGCCAAGGCAGACGGCTTGAAAAAACTTGGCATTGAAAAGCTTCCACCGATAGTTGCGCGAGGCGTTTTGCTTGATATGGCAGGATATTTTGGCGTCGATATCGTAAAAGAGGGAACGCCCTATACCCGGGAAGATATTGAGGGCGCAGCCAAGAAACAGGGTGTGGAAATCCGCAAAGGTGATGTGGTGCTTTTCCATTCCGGCTGGCTGAACCTTCTGGATGGTTCTGACCCTGACCCAAAACGCTACGTGTCGGTGGAGCCGGGTCTTGGAAAAACCGGTGCTGAATATCTTGTCGAAAAGGATGTCCTTGCAGTCGGCGCCGATACGTGGGGGCTTGAAGTTGTACCATTCGAAAAAGGTGTTGGCGTCTTCGAGGTTCATCAAATCTTGATCCCAAAGAACGGGATATATGTTCTGGAGAATATGGACACCCGCGAACTGGTGAAAGACCTGGGGTGGGAGTTTCTGTTCGTGCTTGGAACAACTCGTCTTAAGGGTGCCGTGCAGATGATTATCAACCCAGTCGCTATACGCTAGCTGGTAACTTCACGAGAATTGAATTCAGCCACCACCGGGGCGTGATGCGTCCCGGGGTCGGCCACACCGGTTGCATAACCAACGAACTCATCTGCCAGCGTCTCGTTGTGTACCTCCACATTCTTGTAATTGGCCAGCAAGCCCCGTGAAACCAAAATGTGGTCAAGCATGATGTGGCGGCCTGCGTGAATAATTGAAAAACACCGATTCTCAGGCAATGAACGCTCAACCGGAACGAGGCTGCGCGCAGCTAGATCGCCATTTCCGGTGTCTTCGACGTTTCCCGAGAGAATTTTGAAGGGCGTCTCGCGCATTTCAGCGTTGAAATCCCCGGTAACAGCGATCTTTGCTTCCTCGTCATTGTCGAAAATTTCATCCACAATCATCCGCGCCTCCAGTGCTTGGCCGCTGCGTTTGATGGCGGAAATGTAAAATCCTTCAGCCCATCCGGAAACGGTGTTCCACTTAAACTGAGAGTGTTTTTGGCCGGGGATTGCCGATGCAAGAGGCGCGCGCAAATGAAGGTTCAGAACATGCAATGGACCGGCAGGGGTATCCAATTTGACATAGAGAATTGGCCTGTCCCACTTAAGGGAAGTTGCGCCCGTTCTGCGAGGATTTGCCATTGCATAAGTGCTCACGGGCGGTAACACTTTGTCATGAAAGCATTGCTGTTGATCCAGGATTGGCCACCGGCTGAGGGTTACAAGATTGTGCCTGTCCGCCAGTGCGCTCGTGCCCGGTTTTACACTTGTTGCCTGTTGAAAATCTTCAAAGCCGGTGCCCTTTAGAAGTTCATCCAAAGCATAGGTCTGGCGCTGTTCATTCTTGGATTTTCGTGCGGCATTCACCTCTTGCAGGCAAAGAACATCGGCGTGCAACCGATCAAGCTGTGGCCGCAGAACCCTTACGCGTTCTTCAAGCTCCACTGCAGGCCTGTCGCCGCCGAGATTTTCAAGATTGAAAGTGGCGATGCGCATGGCAGTTCAATTCGGGTCTATTTTCGCCCGCGCTTCCAACTCCAGATTCTTCGCCCGAAGCATAAGCGCAGCACGGGCCAAGTCGTCCGCCAGGACGGAGAAGTCATCCGCACCCACGTCAAAGCGTGCCGAAACGTCTCGGTTTGCGCCGCTGCTGCTAAAGATGGTGATGGTTAAGCGGGGTTGGTTATCGCCGCCCGATGCATGCATCTCAACTAAATCGGAAACAAGTATTGGCGTAGCGGTCATTTCATTCCTCCACCAATTGTTAGTCAATTTTCTACAATGGAAGTTGTGCAAAGGGTTTGATGTGGGTCAAATCAAGGTCGATGGTGTTGTTGGCATGCAAGTAACCTCTGGTAGAGTGAGGCGGTTTTGCGGACAAGCTTGGCGTTGTTCACTGAATCTAAATCAAGATTGCATAAACATCGTTTCAAGAAAAATAGTTAGGGTAGTATTTCATCCTACGGGAGAGGCACTTGGGTACGCCAGCACAAACAGCTCAGGTATTTTTGGACCGGCGGGAGGCAGCACGCATTCCTGTCGACCATAATGCACTTGGCCTTTCTTCCTCACAGACAAAGGCGCTCGATTGCAATGTCTTGGATTTGTCGGTAACGGGCGCGCGGGTGAAAATTCAGGACGTCGATATTATTCCGCAAAAGTTCAAACTCTTCATTCCCGAGGCCGGATGGCTTTATTCCTGCGAAGTTGTCCGGCGCAGCGGTGGTGAAGTTGGGGTCCGGTTCACATCAAGAGAACCGTTCACACCATTCTCTTTTGATCCATAGGCTTTTCAACGACTTTCCGAACACCAGAATTTGGTTTGCAAGCCAGAAAATTCTTTGAGAGACTCTCCACGCAATGACGACTTCGGCGATGGGAGGTCGAGATGTTTTTCCACTTCAAACGTCACATATTTGCCTTTGGTTGCGCAATCGCGGCCGGCCTTTGGGCTCAAACGCCAGCGCATGCATTTTATGACGGTACTCCGGACAATCCCTAGGAAACCGCACCTGCGCCTGAAGGTGTTGAACCGATAATTCCTCTCGACAGAAATGATCCCCCATTTAATCTATGGAAAAAACGCCGTGACGATTTGAGTTCCGGGCGCGAGCCAGGGCCGATCAACATTCAGCGTTTTCCCGGCGGAACGGCATTTCAGGGCATACCAACCTTTTTCAGATCACCTGTGGCGCTGACGCCGGAAGACCTGAAGGCTGGAGATGTGGATGTGGCATTCATTTCAGCGCACATTGATATGGGGCTGGGCGTTCGTGGTGCATCGCGCGGCCCCAATGACTTGCGCGCGAATGGAGATGTTTATGGCACTTGGGGCGCTTACACGATGCCCCACATGCACACCATGGTGAACCCGTTCACCGACCTAAAAATCGTTGATTACAGGGATGCACCGAATGACCCGTTGAGCACAGAGCGTTCTGTTCATGGGGTTCGCGAGGTTGTGCGCGAAGTGGTTTCGGTGAAGAAACAGGACGGCACCAACGTCATTCCATTTATTGTTGGAGGAGACCACTCTCTATCTTATTCCAATATTGCTGCCCTCGCTGATGTCTACGGCAAAGGAAATGTTGCCGTTGTTTATTTCGATGCACATTTTGACGGTTCGAATTTCATGAGCCATCTGATCAGCCATGGCTCGTGGGTGAAGCGTCTCATCACCGAAGGCCACGTTCCGGGAAAGAACTACATTCAGGTTGCCTTGCGTGGTTACTACCCTGATGCGGATACGTTTGAATGGATGCGTAAAAACGAATTCCGCTATCACACCATGGCCGAGGTTGAAAAACGTGGCTGGGACTAGGTAATGGAAGATGTCATCAAGGAAGCCAATGATGGCCCGGAATATATCTTCATTTCATTCGATATAGATACTTTGGACCCGGCCTTCACGCCTGGAACAGGAACCCCAGAACCGGGCGGCTTGACGCCGCGCGAAGCGTTTCCAATCATACGCGGCCCGTGCGCGGAAACGAACGTGGTCGGGTTTGATTTGGTTGAATACGCTCCAGATCGCGATCCAGGATACGTCACAGCGCTCAATTCCAATCGGATTTTGCGCGAATGCCTTGTGGGTATTGCCATGCGCAAAAAGGGCCTTACAGAAAAGCATTACCTGAGCCCGCTGACGGTGGATGACGGCCGCGAATAGCTAATTGAACCACGCGTGTGGTTTCTGCGTAGTGTGTTCATGGAGGCATACATGCACACACGAACTTTTCATTTGAACCTAAAGATGCCGTTAGTTTCAGCTGTGTTGCTTGGGGTGTTCCTCGCACCTGCGAACGCGCTGGATATTACCGATGCCGACAAACTGTTGTTTCGCAAGGTCATCGCCAGTCAAATAGAAGCATTCCGCCGGGGTGATGCAGAGGCGGCCTTTTCTCATGCCAGTCCTACAATCAAAATGAAGTTTGGCGATGCCGCCCGGTTCGTCCAAATGGCGAAGCATGGATATGCGCCTGTCTATGCGCCTCAGACATTCGATTTCGCGGAAGTTTCAGACAAGCTTGGTGTCCCAACCCAGCATGTGCGTGTAATCGGGCCGAAGGGAAAGGCATGGCTGGCTCTTTATGGTTTTGAGCAACTTGCAGATGGAGCATGGAAAATTTCGGGTGTCATACTTATCCGCCGGCCAGGGGCGGGCGCCTGATCTACTTCTTGTTGCTCCAATTCTGCCTCTGAAGGTATAAATCCAACACAATTGAGTTGTCGCATAGTGGAAATGGCGTTAAATGCCGTTTGCGATTTGGTTTATTTTTGAAAACAGAAATAAAGCCAAGCAAAATAGCGGAGGGTTGTGAATACCATGGCGTTGCTGTCACGTTTTGTTGCTTCTTCCAGTTTTTCCATTTTAATGCTTTGCGCACCGATGGCGCACTTGCCAGCATTTGCTGCCAACAATGAAGCGGTTGGCCAGACAATTCAGGAGTTTTTTGATTCCGGTTTGCTGGAGGTTGGCAACCAGAAGGACGATGAACGTCTAGTTCAAATCTTCTCGTTCTATGAAAGCCGCAATTTCAAGCCGATGTGGACCCGCAACAGCGGCCCGAAATTCAAGGCAAAGGATATGCTTGCAGCGCTGAAGTCCGCTGATGAGCACGGGCTGGATCCCAAGGACTATGATATCGAAGGGATTCAGTCACGCATGGATGCAGAGCATCCAGAAACCTTGGCGGAGCTGGAACTCATAATCTCAGATTCCTTTTCCCAGTATGCGCACCATCTCTCCGCGGGAAGGGTAAAGCCCTCAGCGGTAAATAGCGCCATCAAACTCTATCCCCAGGCGCCAGCGCCATTGTCGCTGATAAACGGCGCCGAAGCTGCCGACAGCGTTGCCGCATATATCGAAAAGATTAAGCCACAAACCCCGCGTTACGATCGGTTGAAGGAAGGGCTTGCCCGTTACAGGAAAATCGCAAGTGAAGGTGGCTGGCCTTTATTGCCCGACGGGCCAACCCTGAAACCTGGCATGGAGGATGCGCGCATACCAACGCTGCGAAAAATGCTGGTGGTGATGGGCGACCTTGATGCCGGTTCAGCCGGGCAGGGCACTCTTTACGATGATGCCCTTGTGACCGGTGTCAAACGGTTTCAGGAACGACATGGCCGTGATCAGGACGGTGTGATTGGCCCAAGCACCATCAAAGCAATGCAGATACCGGTTGAAAAGCGCGTTGAGCAAATGGTCATCAACCTCGAACGGCGCCGCTGGATGGAAGACGATTTCGGTGACTACTATATTTTTGTCAATCTCGCCGATCAGAATCTCAAGGTTGTGCAGAAGAAGGGCGGGCGTGAGAAAACCATTCATGTCACCCGTGTTGTGGTTGGCAAGCCTTACCATTCAACACCGGTTTTCTCAAAAGACATGCGCTATGTGGTATTCAATCCTTATTGGAATGTGCCCACATCGATTGCCAACAAGGAATATTTGCCAAAGCTGCGGCAAAACCCCGGTGCGCTGAACGGCCAGAAAATACGGCTTCTTGCCTCTTCCGGCGCGCAAGTTGACCCATATTCAGTTGACTGGAGATCTGTATCGCGGGTGCCTTACAGATTGCGTCAGGATAGCGGGCCCGGAAACGCGCTCGGGCAAATAAAGTTCATGTTCCCGAACAAGTTCAACATCTACATCCACGATACGCCCTCGAAATCGCTTTTCGCCAAGGAAATCCGTTATTTCAGCCACGGGTGTATCCGCGTACAAAACCCGGATGAACTCGCTGACGTGCTGTTGAGGCGCCAAGGGTGGAGTAAATCAAGCGTTGATGCACAAATCGGAAGCATGCAGCGCCGTATTGTAAATCTCAAGAAGAGAATACCGGTGCACATTTCTTATCTGACATCGTGGGTGAACAAGGACGGTTCCATTCATTTCCGGCGCGATGTCTATGGCCGGGATAAGAAACTGGCCAAATTCATGCTGAGAAAATAGCCGCGCTTGTTTAGTTGATTTCGGTCAATGCAAGTGCGTGCACACCGGAATAGAGCTGTGCTTCATCCGTTCCAAATCACGAAACCCGGAGTAACATTGTGATTTACACCGACATCCCAACCCCGCGCGAACTTGAACGGCTTATTGATCTGCGTGCCGAACAATGCGTCTCGGTTTATTTTCCAACCCATGCTGTGACATCGGAAGGGGCAGAAGACCGCATCGTCTACAAGAACCTAGTCAAAGAGGCCGGTGTTCAGATGCATGATGGCAGCGTGGACAAGCGCGTGGGCTCTTCGGTTGTCGAGGAGTTGGATAGCCTGATTGACGATGAAGAACTTTGGCAGCATTTGAGCGACAGTCTTGCTGTATTTGCGACGCCAGAGTCTTTGCGCACCTATCGGCTTCATGTGCCGCTGCAAGCCCAGGTGCAGGTGAGCGACCGCTTTCACCTAAAACCACTTCTGGCGGCAATGTCAGCATCTTCCGGCTATTACATTTTGGCCATCGCACTGGGTTCGGTAAAGCTTATCGAGGTTACCTCGAACAAGGCACTCGAAATAAAGGTGCCCGATTTGCCAAAGGACATTTCCCATGCGGTAAAACGTAATTTGCCAAAAGACCCGGCACCGGCTGGCCGAATCCAGGGCGGGGAGGGTGACAAGGTTCTGTTGAGGCAATACTGTCGGATGGTCGACCGGGCAATTCGTCCCGTTATCGCCAGGGGCTCACACCCGTTAGTGCTGGCTTGTGTCGACCATGTGGGCCATGTGTACCGTGGTGTCAGTTCCTATGCCCACATTGGCGATGAGTTTGTAAGCGGCAATCCAGAGCACTTGAGCGCTGATCAATTGCGTGTTGCCGCTGAACTGATTGTTGCCCATATGGCGGCGGCGCCGCTGCACAGCGCAAGTGAACGCTTTGCCCAGCTGCGCGGAACCGGTAAGGCGATTGCTGATATTGAAACCCTGGGGCCTGCCGCAACGGGCGGGCTTATCGACACCTTGATCGTCCAGTTGGGTGCGCCTGTCTATGGCACACTCGATACCATGTCCGGTGAAGTTACTATCGCTGAAGCTCCTGGCGCGGACACATACGATGTCCTCGACAAAATTGCGTCCCTGACCATCAAATTCGGCGGTACGGTTTTTGCTGTCGAGAAAGATGAAATGCCTGCCGATGGTCACGTGGCGGCGATTTTGCGGTATGCCATTTAGCGCCCTTTAGCTCGCGCCAGGATTTGGTTAGGCGAAACGTCACACTTGCCGCGATTCGTCAGCTCTAGTATTGAGATTGCAATGGTGCGAGTAGCGCATCACGGAAGACCAATTGGAGTTGAATGATGGCGGCGCGGATTTTCAGGCCTGCAAAGACGGCCATGCAATCGGGCAAGAGCAAGTCCCGGAACTGGGTGCTGGAATATATCGCCGACACTCCACGCAGCCGCGATCCTCTCATGGGTTGGACCAGTTCAGCCGACACGCGCCAACAGCTGCGCCTCGTTTTTGCAACAAAAGACGAGGCGGTTGCCTACGCCAAGAAGAACGGGTTGGCGTACAGAGTTGAAGAACCGCACTCATCAGAGCGCAAACGCAAAAGTTATGCAGAGAATTTCAAGTGGGGCAGGGTTGAGACGTGGACCCATTAAAAGGTTTGCGCTAAACACCATTTACACTTTTACCGGCGTAATGGCCCCGTAGCTCAGCTGGATAGAGCAGCGGACTTCTAATCCGCAGGTCGGAGGTTCAAATCCTCCCGGGGTCGCCACAGCCGCATCGGGCACGTTCATGACCACAGCAAAAAGGCTAGAAATTCGCCGTCCGGACGACTGGCATTTGCATTTGCGCGACGGCGCGATGATGAAGGGTATTGTTGGCGAAAGTGCCCGCCAGGTAGGCAGGGCGATTATCATGCCCAATCTTGTTCCCCCGGTGGTTACGGCTGAAGACGCATCGGCTTATCGCGAACGAATTTTGCAGGCGCTCCCGGAAGGCGCCCGCTTTGAGCCGCTTATGACGCTTTATCTGACCGATGCGACCGATCCCGATAATGTTGCTGCTGGTGCCCGGTCAGGATTGATTACCGCGGTAAAACTTTACCCCGCAGGCGCAACAACAAACTCCCAATCCGGTGTCACGGATATCGAGAATGTCATGCCGGTTCTTGAACGGATGGCTGAAATTGGATTGGTGCTCTGCATCCATGGTGAAGTCACAAATTCCGAGGTCGATATTTTCGACCGTGAGGCAAGGTTTATCGGGACGGTTTTGGATCCGCTTCGAAATCGGCTGCCCGAATTGCGTATTGTTTTGGAGCATGTAACCACCAGTGATGGTATTGATTACGTCAAAAAGGGTGGGGAGAACATCGCCGGCTCCATAACGGTTCATCACCTGATGATTAACCGGAACCATATTCTGGCCGGTGGCATCAGGCCACATTATTACTGTCTTCCGGTCGCCAAGCGCGAGGAACACCGCCTTGCGGTGCGTGCAGCGGCCACATCCGGTGATCCCCGCTTTTTCCTGGGCACCGACAGCGCCCCCCATGCAGATGATGCAAAAGAAAGCGCCTGCGGGTGCGCCGGGGTATTCACCGCTACCAACATGATGAGTTGTCTTGCCCATGTTTTTGAAGAAGATGGGGTTCTTGAAAATCTTGAAGCTTTTGCATCCCTGAACGGGTCGGCATTTTACAAACTTCACCCCAATCAAGAAATCATGGTTCTTGAAAGGGCTGACGAAGCGTGCGTTTTCCCGCCAAAGATTGAAACCGGTGCAGGTCCGGTAACTGTTTTTGATCCTGGAGTGCCGGTGTTTTGGCGCACAATTACCGAATGGTAAGAAAGAAATTACTTCCACGTCCCGCTTGATGAGATATGATTAGATAAAGGCAAGATAAAAAATTGCTTTCATAGCGATCTAAAAGGGAGGGATCACATGAGTGACAAAACTATTCTAAGTCAACTTATTCAGTGCCACAGAATAACTCGGCGTGAGTTTGTGGTGCAGGCGGTAGCTGCTGGCGTTACTGCGAGCGCTGCATTGTCTTTCTTTGACACAGCCAAAGCGGCAACTCCGAAAAAGGGCGGTGATTTCCGCCAGGGTTTGACGGGCGGTGCAACCGGTGATGTGCTTGATCCGGCACGTACGCTGGACTCCTTCATGATCAATGTGAGCTTCGGTCAGTTGCGCAACAACCTCACCGAAATCTCATCTACAGGTGAACTTGTTCCAGAATTGGCTGAAAGCTGGGAAGCATCTCCGGATGCATCTGTCTGGACTTTCAAGCTGCGGAAGGGCGTTGAGTTCCACAGCGGCAAGACCTTTGAAGCAGCTGACGTTGTTGCCTCGCTCAATCACCACCGCGGTGAAGACACAAAGTCTGCAGCGAAGGGCATCGTTAAATCCATCAAGGATGTGAAGGTTGACGGCAAAGAAACCGTCGTTGTAACCCTTGAAGCTGGCAGTGCGGACTTCCCGTTCCTGATGAACGACTATCACCTGGCGATTGGTGAAGCGAAGGAAGATGGCACGCTTGCATGGGAAAAAGGTGAAGGCACTGGCGGTTATGTTCTTGAGAAGTTCGAGCCTGGTGTCACTTGCAAGGTGAAACGCAATCCGAACTATTGGAAAGAGAACGCGGCCTATTTCGACACGATTGAAAACCTTTTCATCGCCGATGTAGTGGCACGTACTGCTGCTGTGCGGTCCGGTGAAATTCATGCCATGTCGAACCTGGATCTGAAAACCTCTCACCTCCTGCAACGGGACAAGAATGTTCAGGTGTTCGATACCTATGGCAACAAACACAATACGTTCCCGATGCACAGCAACAAGGCGCCTTTCGACAATAATGACGTGCGGCAGGCCCTCAAGTACGCAATTAACCGCGAGGAACTTCTGAAGAAGATTCTCAAGGGGAAAGGCGAGTTGGGCAACGATTCACCGGTTGGCCCTGCAAATATCTACCGGGCAACAGCAGATGAATTGCCGCAACGCCCGTATGACCCCGAAAAGGCGAAGCATCACCTCAAAAAAGCTGGAATGGAGAACCTCAGTGTGAAGTTGCATGTCGCAGACACTGCCTTTGAAGGTGCAGTTGATGCTAGCCAGCTTTATGCCGAATCTGCCAAGGCCGCAGGGATCAGTATCGAGATCGTGCGTGAGGCAAATGACGGCTACTGGTCGAACGTTTGGCTCAAGAAGCCTTGGTGCGCAAGTTACTGGGGTGGCCGCCCGACTGAAGATTGGATCTTCTCTCAGATCTATTCAAAGGGCGCGGACTGGAACGAGTCATTCTGGGATAATGAGCAGTTCAACAAATTGCTTGTCGAGGCGCGTGCGGAACTGGATACCGCCAAGCGCCGCGAGTTGTATGTTGAAATGCAACGTATCGTCAGCAATGAGGGCGGTTCGGTTATTCCGCTGTTCATGGCTTATACCCACGCTGCTGGTAAGAATGTTGGTCTTCCTGAGAAAATGGCCGGCAACTGGGAGCTTGATGGCCACAAGAACGGTGAACGCTGGTGGTTCACTGGCTAACACGGCTATAAGAGAAAAAATTGGAAAGGCCCGGTACTCGCCGGGCCTTTTCTCTATTTGCGTTTTCTGAGACGGGCAACGCGTTTTTTGCGTGATATTTTGGCGTAGTACCGGCGCTTTTTGCAACCATAGTGCCAGCTCCTTCGCGGGCCTACATCAATGTGCACGATGGATTTGTTGCAATAAGTGCCCACACCACCGCGTCCGGGCAGTGTTTTCAAAAACTGCCTCAGGGCTATTTGGCTTACCGAGGAAACGCGGATATCGGCCGCCATGCATTTAAGGTGGTAGGATTTGCGTGCGCCGCCAACCAAGCGATTACCCAGTTTTGTCCGGCATCCTGATGTTACGCGCACCGGTTGGCCGAAATGGCGCTCTACCTGGTGCAACATCAATGCAAGGCGCTTATTAAGCCCGATGAACTTCGACTTTTTTGTGCGCGGCCGCGCAAAGTTTTCCGGTTTTTCCTGCGGCAACGGAACCAGTCTTACCTGCTTCGGCAAATCCAGACCCCCGGGAGGACTAATTCCGTTTACCCATTCTGTACCGTTATTGAAGGTATTGCTTTCAGTGATTGTTACCGATGCAAAAAATGCCATGAGGCACGCCAACGCGCGCCACGATTTTGACTTTCCCATATTCTCGCTTTCGAAAATCAGCCAAAAATGCCACTGAAACTGGAGACGAATTCTCGCCTATGGCAGGGCTGTCGTGACGAATCTGCGGGTTTAAAAAACCACTCTCATTGGCGCGTGTTGTGCATTGCACAAAAGGCGTTTCAAGGGCCAAATTACGGCAAATTCGCGATCATATCAGGCTGATTAAAATTGGGCTTTTACACCCCGGAAGTGCTTTTTATTCCTCAAGAAAATCGGAGCATTTCTCCACTTGGTTGGAACCCCAAGGCTGTATCGGAACGGTGGACGTTGAGTTTTGCGGTGAGCCTTCGATCAATTTGTCGGAATAGCTCAAGTAGACAAGCACGTTGCGGACCGGGTCGCAGCCGCGGACAATCCTCATTTTTTTGAAGAAAATTGATCGCCGCTGGCGATAGATCTCATCGCCCTGTTCGAACTTTCCCTTAAATTTGACCGGCCCAACCTGGCGGCAGGCAAGAGAAACGTCGGACAGTTCCTCGGCTAAGCCGGCCCATCCTGTCCATCCACCTTTTTCGGGAACAGTGAAATGACAGGCCACTCCATCTACCAATGGGTCATCCATTGCATAAGTTGCAAGTTTATGATTCGGGGATAGAAGTTTGAAAACAGTGGATTTTTTGAAAATTAACTCAGGGTCGTCAGTGGCCAGGGAAGGCGTCGCTCCAGAGGCAAGTCCAAGGGAAAGGGTCATCCCGGCGATCGCAAGACGGCTCATGATTTCATCTCCAGTTTTGGGTCAGCTGGCAGCGGCCATGGCTGCAAAAGCGGCATCAAGATCGTCTTTGAGATCATCGACACCTTCAAGTCCGATATGGAGCCTTACCGCTGGCCCTTCATGGTTCCATTTTGTCGCAGTCCGGTAATTTGCCGGATCGAAAGGAATGGCAAGGCTTTCAAATCCGCCCCATGAAAATCCCAATCCGAACAAGGTGAGTGAATTAAAGAATGCTGCAACGGACTTATCCTCAACCGGATTCAAAACGTACGAGAACAATCCACTGGCGCCTGTAAAATCGCGCTTCCAAAGGGTGTGACCTGGATTATCCGGCAAGGCGGGATGAAGCACTTCTGCAACTTCAGGCCGTTCTTTAAGCCAGTTTGCGATTTCCAGCGCGCTATTCATGTGGCGCTCCAGCCTGACATCGAGGGTGCGCATGCCGCGGAGCGCCAAATACATATCATCCGGCCCCGCACATTGGCCAAAAATGGTAAACTTTTTCTCGAAATCTTTCCAAAGATGTTCTGTAACTGTGATGGTGCCGATCATCGCATCGGAATGACCAACGAGATATTTCGTTCCCGCCTGAATTGAGATATCGCAACCGTGTTCAAACGCTTTGAAATAGTGTCCTGCTGCCCATGTGTTGTCCAACGCAACGAGTGCACCTTTCTCATGGGCAGCCTTGGCAATCGCTGGAATATCCTGGATTTCCATTGTCTGGGAGCCAGGGCATTCGGTGTAAACGAGCCTTGTATTTTCTTTCATGAGATTGCCAATGCCAGCGCCAACAAGGGGATCATAGTAGGTTGTTTCTATTCCAAGGCCGGTCAAAATGCCGTCGCAAAACTGGCGGGTAGGCCGGTATGTGGAATCTGGTACGAGAAGATGATCGCCAGCCCGCAGGAAACAAAGGAACATTGTAGAGATCGCTGAAAGACCGGACGGGCAAAGTTTTGCGCCATATCCACCTTCAAGATGGGCTACAGCGTCTTGCAGCGGCTCAGATGTCGGTGTGGTTGTGCGGCCATACGAATAGCGCAAAGGTTTCCGGTTTTTTATGGAGTCGTAGTCCGAATAAAGAACAGTGGAGCCGTGAACGACCGGTGGGTTCACAAACCCAAATTGTTCTTCAGGATTTTTGCCGACAGTAACAAGTGCAGTTGCAGAATCGAGAAAGCGTGGTTTTGAAGCATTCTTAGGCATTATTCATTGAGACCTTGCGTGTAATTGGCAAATTTTTCTTGAAAAAGAAAAAAGTCAAAAAGGGGCATAACCTACTTATCCTCTTGACCCAAGATGTAAAATCGCCTGTGATGGGCTCCGGGGGGATGAAGCTTTCTCCCTCAAGGGAGTAACAACAACATAAGTTTGCGTTGACCGAGCCCAGGAAACCATTGACCTAAAGGTATTTGGTGGACGCCCGTTGAGGGCGTGTCCATGGGTTCCGTTGCGCGTAAATTTGTATGTAACAAAAAGGGTCAGTGATGAAGACAAAAATTTTTACGCTCGTTTGTGGTGCCGCAATTAGTATGGTTGCAGCGAGTGCCGCATCTGCAGCTACGCTCGATGACATCAAAGCGAAAGGCCATGTGCAGTGTGGCGTGAGCCAAGGGCTGCCGGGCTTTTCAAATCCTGATGACAAAGGCAACTGGACCGGAATGGACGTGGATGTTTGCCGGGCATTGGCCGCCGCGATTTTTGGTGACGCTGGCAAAGTGAAGTTTACGCCGCTGTCGGCGAAAGAGCGTTTTACTGCTCTGCAATCCGGTGAAGTCGATGTTCTTTCGCGCAACACCACATGGACGGCAACGCGCGATACAGCGCTGGGCCTTAACTTCGCTGGCGTCAACTACTATGACGGCCAGGGCTTTATGGTGAAGAAAGCGCTCGGCGTTACATCCGCGCTGCAGCTTAACGGCGCTTCGGTTTGTACAAACACCGGCACAACCACCGAGCTGAACGTGGCTGACTATTTCCGCGCTAACAACATGCAGTACGAAGTTGTTGCATTTGAAAAAGCTGACGAGGTTGTTGCTGCATACGACAAGGGCCGCTGTGATGTGTACACGACCGACGCATCTGGCCTCTATGCGCAGCGTCTGAAGCTGTCTAACCCGGGCGATCATGTGGTTCTTCCGGAAATCATTTCCAAAGAACCTCTTGGGCCAGTTGTCCGCCAGGGCGACGACCAGTGGTTCAACCTTGTGAAATGGGTTCATTTTGCCATGATCAACGCTGAAGAACTCGGCATTACCTCCAAGAACGTTGATGAAATGAAAGGGTCTTCAAACCCGGCCATCAAGCGTATTCTTGGTGTTGAAGGCAAGTTCGGCGAAAACCTCGGTGTTGGCAACGATTGGGCTTATAACGCCATCAAGATGGTTGGCAACTATGGTGAAGTGTTCGACGCCAATGTTGGCCCGGACACACCTCTTGGCATCGCCCGCGGCGTGAATGCGCTGTGGTCGAAGGGTGGCCTGCAATACGCACCGCCTGTCCGCTAAGCACGTAATTCGAAATCCGGGGCGGAAAAAGACCTTTAAAAGGCAAGCCGCCCCGGGTTTTGATCATTTGGTGTCGGAGCACCAATGGTTTGCATATCGAAGCGGTGCCTGTTGGGAAGACAGGATACACGCCGTGGCACCGGTTCGATGGGCAAACTATCAAGGTGGAGGGGACCTTGGGGGAAGTTAAAAAATGAGCGCAACGTCTGAAGCCAGCGAAAGCGCAAAGATTCCGCTTTGGAACGACCCGCGGGTCCGCGCAATTGTATCGCAAAGTATACTTGTGATTATTCTGCTGTGGCTCGGTTATGAGATTGTTTCGAACACAATCCGAAATCTGGAACAGCAAAAAATTGCATCTGGGTTTGGCTTTCTGAGTACGACCGCAGGTTTCGGCATTATCATGAAACTTGTGCCGTATAACGAAGCATCCAGCTATGGCCGCGCCTTCGTCGTCGGATTGCTCAACACACTTGTGGTGTCGATTGTCGGCATTTTCCTTGCGACGATACTTGGGTTTGTCGTTGGTATCATGCGGCTGTCGCACAACTGGATCATCGCCAAGATCGCCTATGTCTATGTTGAGGTGATGCGGAATATCCCGCTCTTGCTGCAGATTATCGTCTGGTATGGACTGATCCTTGGATTTGCACCGGACAAGCGTTCAAAATGGTCATTCCTCGATCTGTTTCACTTCAATATTTCCGGCATTCGGTCTCCGGCGCCGATTTTCGGCGAAGGGTTTTTGTTCACGGTTATCACTTTCTTCATCGCCATTGCCGGCGCGTTCTACATGGCAAGGTGGGCCCATAAACGACAAGATGAAACCGGGCAACCGTTTCCAGTTTTCTGGGTATCCCTTGGTCTAATAATCGGATTGCCGCTTCTGGTATTTCTTATCACCGGCGCGCCTCTCACATGGGAATACCCGAACTTTGTTACCGAGGGGGCAATTTTCAAGCGGGGCTTTGAAATCGGCATCGGCTCAGTGATTATTCCTGAGTTCATCGCAATGCTGTTGGCATTGACGACTTACACCGCCGGATTTATCGCAGAAAATGTGCGGGCCGGGATTCTTGCTGTTTCCCATGGCCAATCTGAAGCTGCCGGCGCGCTTGGTCTACGGCGCGGTCAGGCGCTTCGCCTGGTCGTCATTCCGCAGGCGGCACGGGTGATTATTCCACCGCTCACCAGTCAGTATTTGAACCTGACGAAAAACTCTTCGCTTGCGGTGGGAATTGCCTATCCGGATTTGGTGGCCGTGGGGGGCACGGTGCTGAACCAAACTGGCCAAGCAATTGAAATCATCGGAATGTGGATGCTGATTTATCTTTCAATCAGCCTTGCCACGTCTGCGTTTATGAATTGGTACAACGCCAAGATGGCGCTGGTGGAGCGGTAATCATGGCTGAAAATCTTGTGAAACCATATGTCAGAACCGATATGGTGCCGCCGAAAAACCCGCCGGCATCAACCGTCGGTGTTGTCGGTTGGATACGCTCGAACCTTTTCCCCAATTGGTGGAATGCAATTCTCACTATTTTAGGGGCGTATTTGGGGTACGTGATAGTTTCGAAGTTTTTGGCGTTTGCATTTTTCGACGCGGTATGGACGGGAGAAAACGGCAAGGCCTGCCGGCATGAAAGCAACAATGGTGGGCTGGTGCCGGACGGTGAACATATCGGCGCGTGTTGGGCTTATGTGAAAGCGAAATTCGGCCAGTATATGTATGGGTTCTACCCGGAAGCAGCACGCTGGCGCGTCAATCTCACCTACATTCTTGGCGTGGCTCTGCTGATCCCAATGGCAATGCCTTCCCTGCCTTACAAGAAATGGAACGCGATAGCGCTGTTGGGAATTTTTCCGATCGTTGCCTATTTCCTTCTTTCCGGCGGCTGGTTCGGGCTTCTGCATGTTGAAACAACGTTGTGGGGCGGCCTGCTGCTTACCCTGGTTATCGCGATCACCGGGATTGTGGTCTCTTTGCCGCTGGGGGTATTGCTGGCGTTAGGGCGACGCTCTCACATGCCAATCGTCCGGCTGGTGTCGACAATCTTCATTGAGTTCTGGCGCGGTGTGCCGCTCATCACGGTGCTGTTTATGTCATCGGTGATGTTGCCGTTGTTCATGCCGGAAGGGGTTACCCTTGATAAAATCGTAAGACCATTGATCGGTGTTGCATTGTTCTCAACCGCTTATATGGCGGAAGTCGTGCGCGGCGGTTTGCAGGCCATTCCAAAGGGCCAATATGAAGGGGCCATGGCCCTGGGGTTGAGCTATTGGAAGATGATGGGCCTCATCGTCATGCCACAGGCGCTTAAACTGGTCATTCCCGGCATCGTGAATACCTTCATTGGCCTGTTCAAGGACACATCCCTTGTTTCGATTATTGGCCTTGCCGATTTGCTGGGTATCATGTCGACGACCTTTGCTGATGCCAAGTGGAGTTCGCCAGTGACCGCTCCGACTGGGTATCTGTTCGTGGCGGCCATTTACTGGATATTCTGCTTTGGCATGTCGCGGTATTCGATTTTCATGGAAAACCTGTTGCACACAGGACATAAGAGGTAGTGAGGAGAAATTCGAATGGCTGAAGCTGCCGCAACAAGTGTTCAAGATACGGTAACTGACGAAGTCGCTATTCAGATCACCGGCATGAATAAATGGTATGGCGATTTTCACGTCTTGCGCGATATCGATCTCACCGTTTTCAAAGGCGAGAAGATTGTTATCTGCGGGCCATCGGGTTCAGGTAAGTCAACGCTTATCCGTTGCATCAACCGGCTTGAGGAACACCAGGCCGGTCAGATCGTCGTGGATGATATCGAGCTGACGAACGATCTGAAGAAAATTGATGAAATTCGCCGTGAAGTCGGAATGTGCTTCCAGCATTTCAATCTCTTCCCGCATCTCACCATTATGCAAAATTGCACATTGGCGCCTATTTGGGTGCGCAAGATGCCCAAAGCGGAAGCTGAAGAAGTTGCCATGCAATATCTGACAAGGGTGAAAATTCCCGAGCAGGCTGAAAAATATCCCGGCCAGCTTTCAGGCGGCCAGCAGCAGCGTGTGGCGATTGCGCGTTCATTGTGCATGAACCCGAAAATCATGTTGTTTGACGAACCTACATCTGCGCTTGATCCGGAAATGATCAAGGAAGTGCTTGATGTCATGGTCGATCTCGCAGAAGAGGGCATGACCATGCTCTGCGTAACCCACGAAATGGGATTTGCGCGTAAGGTCGCCAACAGAGTGATTTTCATGGATGAAGGCCAAATTATTGAACAGAACACACCGCAAGAGTTTTTCGACAATCCGAAGAGCGACCGCACCAAGCTGTTCCTGAGCCAGATCCTGCACTAGCGATTGGTAACATTGATTTTTCCAACGGGCCCTCTTTTGGGGCCCGTTTTGTTTGTTGTCATATGGCTGCCGCAATTTCGGGCATTGTAGAGGCATATTTAGTGAATTTTGCAGCGGGATTCGTTGCGCAGACATTTATGAGATGTGATTTATGCGAAAACTATTTCTGGCCCTTTGTGCCGTTATTATTGTCTTAGTGAACGCTCCCACCCATGCTGCCGGTCCGTACGGTATTTGGATGGATGAAAAGGGGAAAACCAAAGTCAAAACCTTCCGGTGCCGCGGAAACCGGTTGTGCGGGAAAATCATCTGGCTGAAAAGGCCGTTGAGGCACGGCAAACCTAAAACCGACTATAAAAACAAGAACAAAACCCTACGCAACCGGAAGGTCATCGGGTTGCAAATCATCAATGGCATGAAGCCAAAGAGGGGCGGGCGCAAGTGGAAGGGAAAAATCTATAATCCCGATGACGGTGGAAACTACAGAGCAACGCTGAGGTTGATTGGCGACAAGCAAGCGAAGGTCAAAGGTTGCTTCTTGTTTCTGTGCAAAACGAAACTCTGGACGCGTCTGCAATAAGCGCCATCAGGTTTCGCCGGGTTCTGAGTTTTCCGATTCTTCCCGCAACTCTTTCTTGGAGAGCTTGCCGACCATGGTTTTTGGGAGCTCATCGCGGAACTCGATAAACTCGGGCCGCTCGATTTTACTCAGTTTTGGCTCAATAACCGCGCGAATGTCTTCCTCGCTCGCATGCATTCCGCTTTTCAGCCTGATGAACGCTTTTGGTGTTTCGCCACGGTATTCGTCCGGCACCCCTATAACAGTTACCTCAGCAACCGCTGGATGCTCGTATATGGCATCTTCTACCCGGCGCGGATAAACCTTGAAGCCGGAACAGTTGATCATGTCTTTGATGCGGTCGACAATGAACACAAAGCCGTGCTCATCCATGTATCCAACATCACCGGTACGGAAATATTCATCTGTGAATGTATCGGCGGTTTCACCAGGCTTGTTCCAATATCCGGACATAACCTGCGGCCCGGAGATGCAAATCTCGCCATTTTGGCGCAAGCCAACCGGGTGGGAAGGGTCATCAAGTGAGCGGATTGAAATACTTGTGCCAGGGACGGGCTGGCCGATGGAATTTTCCTTCTCCAGGCCTTCAAACGGGTTGATGGATGCTACGGGGGAGGTTTCCGAAAGTCCATATCCTTCAACCAGCCGGCATCCGGCAAAATCTTCGAAGGATTTCCGCACATCGTGTGGAAGAGGGGCGCCACCAGAGATGCAGTAGCGCAGCGTTGCAAAATCGCTTGTCTTTAAGCCTTTGTGCTCTAGGAGGGCTGTGTAGAGAGTCGGCACTCCCGGCAGAATGGTGGGCTTTGTCCTGCGGATTGCACCAACGGTATCGCCAATTTCAAATTTTGGCATCAGAACGATTTCCGCTCCTATCGAAAATCCGAAATTTTGAATGCATGACATGGCAAATACGTGGAAGAAGGGCAAAATCGCAAGAAACCGTTCCTCGCCCTCTTTAACACCTGTGAACCAACGTCTGATTTGCTCGCAATTGATGGTGAGGTTGGCATGGGTGAGCATAGCGCCCTTGGGTATGCCGGTAGTTCCGCCGGTATATTGCAAAAGGGCAATATCTTCTTCCGGGTTGATTTCTACTTTTTTGAACTTTCCATCATTGTCGGTCAACTCTGGGTAGAGGAGCAGCTTTTCTTCCAGCTTGTGTTTGTTCAGATTGGCCCGTTCCGATGATTTCAAAAGTCGAAATAGAATGCTCTTAATCGGAGGTAGAAGGTCCGTGAACGGGCAAACAATAAGTTGGCGAATTACCTCTTCTGCAGTCAGTTCAGCGACCTTGTCGAAAAGGCGCTTTAAATCGAGGGTCACCATTACTTCTATGTCAGAATCTTTTACCTGCTCGCGAATTTCCTCCTTGGTGTAGAGCGGATTGAAATTCACCACCACGGCGCCAAGTTTCAAAATTGCAAAATAAAATACGCTGTAATAAGGGCAGTTTGGCAGGAGAAGGCCGATGTGCGTGCCTTTTTCGACACCAGCTTTTTGAAGTCCGGCTGCCAACTGATTGGTCATGGCGCCAATTTCGGCGTAAGTGGTTCTTGTTCCGAAAAAATCAAAACAGGCCTTGGAGCCATATCGGCTCACCGCCTGGTCAAATAAATCCCCCAACGCAATCCCTTCAAGCGGGCCGTCATAGCTGACGCCCGGCGGATAATGCTCAAGCCACGGACGGGGAATTTCAACCTTCTTGGCTTTAGGCTGTAATTGGGGTTTGTTTTGTCCGCTTGTCTTTTTCGCTGAAGCCACTCAATTTCCCCCCGGAGATTTTGGCCGACGGAAAATATGCCGGCGAACTTACGTTAAACGTTCTTCTCTATTATAGTACATACATCTTCAAAGTTCTGACAGACTCATGCAATAGGCTGATCTCTCAGGCACAAAGTAAAGCAGGTTGAGACTGACGATAATGTCCAAGCTAAGCGCAAGTACGATTTCTTTGATGTTTCTGGCCACAATCGTGGCCACAAACGGTGTTGCCGCCCAGGAGATGGATTTGAACAAAGCCACCCGGCTTGCCAAAAAAGGGAATGCGCAAGCCCAGCTGGTGGTCGGCAAGGCTTTTGAAGATGGCAAAGTGGGCGACAAGAAAGATTTTGCAGCAGCGGCCTATTGGTACAAAAAGGCCATGCGCAAAGGAAATGTCGAGGCTACGTTCCGGTTTGGCAGGGTTCTCCACTATGGCGGCCATGGTGTTGAGAAAAGTCCGGAATCAGCGGTGAAACTCTACTTGAGTGCTTCTCGGCAGGACTATCCTGAAGCTCAATACTGGCTTGGATATGCCTATCACTATGGATTTGGAACCGATAAGGATTTGTCGCGGGCGATAGAATGGTACCGCCGCGCGGCCCAGAATAATGTTCCGCATGCCCAAAACAATCTCGCCATTTTGCATCTGGCAGGAGAGGGAGTGCAGAAAAACCCCAAACTCGCAGCGCGTTTTCTTACCCGCGCATCGGGATTGAACTATTCCTGGGCGCAGAACAATCTTGCCGGCCTTTATGAGCTTGGCTGGGGGGTGAGGAAAGATATGGGCAGGGCCCGTCAGCTCTATGAGGCGGCGGCGCGCGCTGGCAATCCAAAAGCGCTTCAAAATCTCCAAAGACTGGGCGGCGGTGTTGTTACACAAACCCAAACCCAGTTTCAAACCCAGCAACCGCAACAGTTTCAGGTTCAGCCGTCCGGCCAGCAGCAGCCGGTTTTCCAGGATGGGCAGGTCAAATCGTTTGGTGACATCAATCAGCCATCCGACAGGGTGCGCATCCTCATGAGCCCGTCTACGCAATCGCAGCAATCTCAATAAATTACATTAAATAATTAATTCAATTTATTGAATTATATAAATTTTCAAATGCTAAGTCACTTTGCACTGCGGAAATGATTGGTTTTGCCAATCCAGGCGATCCGAACTCAATCAACCGCCCGGCCTTGGATATCATTTCAGCGCGCGAAAGAGGCAGTTCCGGGTCACCTTTCGCGTTTTCAACCTCCGAAGTGAACATACCACCTGTTTTATGATGCGCCTTTATGCGCGTGCCCCAATGGGCCGGGTAGCGGCTTTGCACGTCTTCAGCACGCCTGACAAATACCTTTTTCCGGGAATCGCTAAGGGACTTACGCGCTGCATCGTCGAAGCTGTCAAAGGTCACCTCGTCATGGGACAAGGCCGCGCTGACTGTATGCTGCAAGGAGAACTTCGCCGCATAAGCAGTGGGTGTTTCCACCCGGTTGCAAAGATCGAGGGCTGCTTGATAGGTTTCCACCTCCACTTCGTTCAATCCTGAGAAATCCAAACCCTCCGCCAGCATTTGAGTGCGGATTCTCTGTGCGGCATCAATTGCCGGATGAGTGTGCCGGCAACTCGGCCATGGCTTTATCGATGTTAAGTGAACCTGCCAGGGTGCGTCCGGCTCCGCCAATACGCGCTTCGGTACAGCGTCGGGGCAAGCCGCTTTGAAAAATCCTCGTGTACCTTCCAGAATTTCAGGCGGTCCTGTGAACCCTTGAGCCGCAAGACCGGCAGCAATAACGCCGCTTTCCGCTGCCCGGCCGGCATGCAAATGCTTTGTTTCTGCACCCGTATCGAGAAACTCCCACAGGCCGCTCGATTGGCTTCCGGCATTACCGAGGGCGTGAACTGTCTGGACATTGTCCAAATCAAGAAGGTGCGCGGCCGCCATCGCTGCGCCAAATGGCCCGCACGTCGCCGTGTTATGCCAAATGCGGTAATGCTCTTTGCCAACCGCCATGCCAATCCTGCAGCACGCATCGAACCCGTGGAGTAGGGCGGTGAGCACTTTGCGTCTGGGCCGGCCCTTGCCCAGGGCCAGAAGCACAGGAACCACTACGCATCCGGGATGAACAACAGAGGCACGGTGCAAATCGTCAACCTCCAGGATATGGCAATGCGCGCCGTATATGAACGCCCGCCTGGGCGGATCAAGGCCCATAGTGCCGGAATTTGAGCGTTCGCCCAGCAGTTCTTGCTTCCAAGCAGATATTTTCCGGCCAGGCCCGCTGTTTCGTCCGGCAACCATGTTTGCGATCGCATCAAGCGCGAACAATTCGGCTGCAGCAATGTCTGCATCTGAAACCGGCTTTGTCCTTACTAGTTCCGTCAGTTTTGCGGTTAGTGATGCCATGGCCGAGGACCGTCCTTAATGACTGTTAACCATGTTTCCAAGGGTGGCAATTTTATCGGCTTCGTCAATATCTTGTTTACCCAAATTGACCATGCTCTCGCACTGGTCGCGCTTGTTTTCGCGCGTTGTTTGTTGAATAGGTGAATGAGTACCATGATGGACGTGCGGCATTTTGCGCAGTGCTATCGCTCGTTTGGGCGTAAGTACAATGTTTCTTTCTACATCAAGCCACTGGTAGGGGCGGCAGCGGTTGCTGCCGTTTTGTCGCTTACCGGCTGCTCCGGGAAGAAGTCGGGGCAGGATTTGTTCGCCGGGACAGGCAGCCCGAGGCTCGCTGCCGGAGCGTCGCTTCCCAAAGGGGGTGGGCGGTACCATGTGGGCAAGCCATACGAAATTAATGGTAAGAAATTTTACCCGCGCGAGGTTGCCTCTTATGACAGGAGCGGCACCGCTTCTTGGTATGGACCTAAATTCCATCGCCGCATGACGTCGAACGGTGAATGGTTTGACATGAACGATCTCACCGCAGCTCACACAACGCTTCCCCTGCCAAGCTATGTGAAAGTCACCAATGTGGAAAACGGCAAGCAGGCGGTGTTGCGCGTTAACGATCGCGGCCCGTTCGCACACGACCGCCTTATTGATCTATCCCGTCGTTCCGCCGAAATTCTTGGGGTAAAAGGCAAGGGCACCGCTCAGGTCCGTGTGGTGTATTTGGGCAAAGCGCCCCTTGATCATGATGGCACCCACCTTGCGGCGATGAACAAAAAGTATCTCTCATCGGGTAATTATACCCGTGTTGCCTCGGCAATGAATTACTCCCGCTCACCTGTTATGGTTGCACAGGCCAATACCGCCCAGCCTAAACCGCGCACGGTTTCATCATCAGGCGATGGTTATTTCATCCAGGCAGCATCATTTTCCAGCCCTGACAATGCCATGCGGGCAAAAGCCAACCTAAGGGAAATCGGGCCGGTAAACATTCTGCCAGTGGATACGGGCGAGCGTACCTTGTACCGAGTAACGGTCGGGCCGTTGAAAGATGCAGCGCGGGCGGAAATGGCAATTGCCCATGCAGCAGAAATGGGCATGCCGGGCGCACGTATCGTAACGCCTTAACTGGCGACGGGTTTCCATCCCCGGCCGCATCATTCTTGTTAAATTGTTGCAACCTTATGCGGCACGTTATTTCTTTGTTTCAAAGAATGCTTTAAGTTCTGCTTGAAACTTGGTTAGGGAATCAAGGTGCTGCCCCATGTTGCTTTGCTTTTGTGCCGGATCGTCTTTTCGCTTCCGCCGCGCATTTTTGCTGTTTTTCGCGATGTTCGCCTGGGTTTTTGCAATCCTTCCTGCAACGTCCGCTGAATTCGTCACGAAGGCGCGTGTTGCATTGCTGTTTGATGCAGGCTCTGGTGAAATCATGTTCCAAAAGAATGCTGATGAGCTGATAGAACCCGCCAGTATGTCTAAACTGATGACCGTCAATATGGTGTTTGAAGCCGTAAAAAGCGGTGCGCTCAGTATGGATGATGAGTTTTTCATTTCCGAGAATGCATGGCGCAGGGGCGGGGCCGTTTCCGGCGGCTCGACCATGTATGCCGAGTTGAATTCGACCGTTTCGGTGCGGGATTTGATCCAGGGAATTGTAATTCAATCGGCAAATGATGGTTGCATAGCGGTTGCTGAGGGTATTGCGGGAACCGAAGAAGCATTTTCCGACCTTATGACCCAGCGCGCC
>JBPCVY010000101.1:0-2628 GCA_051010055.1 Hyphomicrobiales bacterium
AGCCGAGAGCCTTCTGTGAAATCGTCGAGATTATCGCCGATGAGCATCAGCACCCGGTGGGTCTTCGCGATAGCCTCGCGGTGTGTCTCTTTCTCGGCGCCGCCGGTCAAAATGAGTTTGTCATCACTCGCGACCGGAACACCAATTTTTTCAAGGTCTTTCTTTGTGCAATCACGCATGACTGGTTCGCGCGCGGAAATAAAAAAAACCGCAACGCCGAGATCACGCGCGGTGCGGATAAACTCCACCGCGCCAGGAATGGCCTCTGCCGTTTCGTTTTCGCACCAGACCTGGAAGCTCTTGCTCGAAAATTCAGCGTCGTTCGTGATGAGGTGTTCTTCAAAAGGCAGGTTGTCGAGCACCGTTTCGTCGAGATCCAAAATCACCGCTGGCGGCGACGTGCTGGATGCACTGTTCGCATTCGGAATGGCCGACCATGAAATGTCCTCAAGTCCGCGGATAAGTTTTTCCTGCGCCGTGGCGTAGGCCTGACGGGCGACCGCCTCGTATTCAGCGGACGTCTTGTGCCAGAGCACCGCATTCAGCATTTCATGGGTGCGGGGTTCTGGCTCTGCCGCTTCCTGTTTTAGCGCCTGTTGGGGGGCAAGCTGCAAATAAAGCAATGCGATGAGCAGGGCCACCGCCAAAAGGCAAAGCACTATGATGAATTGCGTGGTTGCCGGGGTTGACTGTCCGCCATCGCGTTCGGTTTTTGCCATATGCCCGTCTTTGCCCGTTTTTACGCCCTCAAGCAAAGTATGTTCAATGAGTTCCGGCGCAAAATCAAAGTATTTTTCTTGCGCGAGGCAGGTAAAAAGGCAATATCGCGTTCTCGGTTCAATAGAAATACTTGCGGAAAGCCCAGCATGACCACCGCAGACACGGTTGCAGGCCCTCAGCCGGTAAGTTTGGCAAAAAAATCTGCCATTTTGTTTGTGAATTTCTTCCTGATTATTCTGGCCTATTATCAGGTGAAATCTGCATCCCGTTCACTACTCATTGAGTATTGGGGCTCTGGGAATTTTCCCTATGTGTGGATCATTTCCGCGCTGGTTCTGGGTATTTTCATCGGCTTTTACTATCGGATGGTGGCGCGATACAGCCGCACCAAGGTGGTGCTGGGCTGCATCTTGCTCTTTATCGCCATTTTACTGGGGTTCCGGCTGTGGCTGCACAGCCGCAGCCCCGTTGCGGCAATCACCTTTTATATCTTTGTGGATATTTTCTCGGTCGTGTTGGTGGAGCAGTTCTGGAGTCTGGCGAACACGATTACCGCGGCTGAGGCAGGCAAAAAGTCCTATTGGTTTGTCGGCACCGGAGGGTTGATTGGCGGCGCTGTGGGCGGTGCGATCGCGGCAGGGCTATTGGAGTTGGGGTGGGTGAGTACTCCGGATCTTCTACTCGTTTGTGCCGGCCTTTTGGGCTTTATTTTCGTACTCAATCTCTCCATGGCAAAGCAGGGTTTGTTTGACGAAATTAAGCCGGCGGACAATAAGGAAAAGAAGAAAGCCGACACCAAAAGCCTGATCAAGAACCGTTACATTCTGCTCATAGCAGCAGCGCTTTTATGCGCCCAATTGGTGCAGCCGGTTGTTGAGTTCCAGTTCATCAAGGCAATTGAAGAAGCCTATTCCAATCTTGATGAACGCACACAGTTTTTCTCCGCCTTCTTTGGCATTCTCGGCATCATTTCGATTGTGGTGAACCTGACGCTGACACCGTTCATCCACCGTTATCTCGGCATTTTCGCCGGCATGCTTGTGCAACCATTGGCAACCGTAGTGTTCTCGTTCGGGTTCCTGGCGCAGCCAAACCTATTGATGGCATCTATCATGAAGATTGCCGATCGCGGGCTGAACTATTCCATCAACCGGGCATCCAAGGAACAGCTTTACATTCCGCTCGACCCTGAAGTTACCTATCAGGCCAAGGCATGGATCGACATGCTGGGCTACCGGATGTTCAAGATTGCCGGTGCCGGCCTAATTTTGCTGCTCACACAGTGGCTCCCCATACATCTAAGTGCGCCGCGATTGAGCTGGCTGACATTCATAGTTTGCGCCCTGTGGTGTGTTGTCATCGCCATGCTGGCCCGTGAATATAAGGCCGTGCAGAACAAAGGTTGATGCGGAATGCGCAATGGAACTGCTGGTGCGAGGTTTGACAATCCGTATGGGACTGTGGAACGCTTCCAGCGCAAAACCAAGAACATGAAGACGGGGCGGTAATTTTTTGAGTGATTCACAAAGTGATTTCTTCGGAAAATAGGCCAACTTCTGAAGCGGACGTGATGGTCAGCGCCGTTGATGTCACCAAGATTTTTGGTGCGGGCGACGATCAGGTGGTGGCGCTTGATGAAGTATCGGTCGGCATAAAGCGGAATGAGTTTTTCACGCTTTTGGGCCCATCCGGGTGTGGGAAAACCACACTTTTGCGGCTTGTTGCCGGGTTCGATCATCCATCAGCGGGCACTATATTGCTGGAAGGCGAGGATATTTCAGCGTTGCCGCCCTACAAGCGTCCGGTGAACACGGTGTTTCAGAACTATGCGCTTTTTCCTCACATGAGCGTTGCTGCAAACATATCGTTCGGGCTCGAAATGCTTGGAAAGCTGGGCTCTGAGCTGGA
>JBPCVY010000102.1:0-3122 GCA_051010055.1 Hyphomicrobiales bacterium
GGAGCTTCAAAATTCATTTTCTTACCTCGCCGAATTGATGTGCTAGCCGGTTAATTGTTTGATAGGCTGTTCGCAACGCTTGGCTATGCATAACAAAGCGCGGAAAGCGCGCAAGAACATAATTCAAAAAGGGGTTGGAAATGGCACATGCTCAACCTGTTGCAAACCGCAATTCGGTGACGCAGGCCGTTGCGGAAATCAAGGAATTTCTGGGTGCCAGGCTGTCGACCGCGCAAGCGGTCCGCGATCAGCATGGCGATGATGTCACCTGGCATAAAGGGGCACCGCCTGATGCTGTTGCCTTCGTTGAAACGACCGAAGAGTGCGCGAAAATTGTCAGGGTTTGCGATAAGTACGAAGTGCCCGTTATTCCTTATGGCACCGGCACATCGCTTGAAAATCATTTCGCCGCTCTTTATGGGGGCATTTGTGTTGACGTCCAGGCCATGAACGAAGTGCTGGAGGTAAATCCGGAAGATTTGGATTGCCGGGTGCAGCCGGGGGTTACCCGCAAGCAGCTTAATGAATATTTGCGTGATACCGGCCTGTTCTTTCCGATTGACCCGGGCGCTGATGCCTCCATTGGTGGAATGACGGCAACGCGCGCATCAGGCACCAATGCTGTACGCTATGGCACCATGCGCGAAAATGTTCTCTCGCTCACGGCTGTCATGCCCAATGGCGAGGTTGTGCGCACCGCACGCCGGGCAAAGAAATCTTCTGCTGGATACGATCTCACCCGGCTCATGGTTGGTTCTGAGGGAACGCTGGGGATCATCACCGAGATTGCGCTCAAACTGCAGGGCATTCCGGAAGCCATATCGGCGGGAGTATGCCCGTTTCCAGATATTGAAAGCGCGTGTAACGCCACAATCCAGACCATTCAGGCCGGCATTCCTGTGGCTCGCATAGAGTTGCTCGACGAGATCCAGATAAAGGCGTGCAACGCCTATTCCGGCCTGGAACTGCCCGAAACGCCTCATTTGTTCGTCGAGTTTCACGGATCAGATGCCGGGGTTGCCGAACAATCTGAATTGTTCGGTGAAATCGCCGCAGACTGGGGTGGCGGAACTTTCGAATGGGAAACCAAGACCGAAGACAGGAACAAACTCTGGCAGGCCCGGCACGATGCATTTTGGGCGGCAAGTGAATTACGTCCCGGTGAAAAGTCGTTCGCAACCGATGTTTGCGTGCCGATTTCACGCCTTGCCGAATGTGTTATGGAAACCAAGCGCGATGCCGATGAACAAGGCCTTTTCGGGCCGATTTTGGGCCATGTAGGTGATGGCAATTTCCATGTGATGATTTTCGCCGATCAGTCCGACCCCGAACAGCTCAAGACTTCATATGAGTTTCTTGACCGGCTCGTGCTACGCGCCCTGGCGATGGAGGGCACCTGCACCGGTGAACACGGAGTTGGCGCGGGCAAGATGAAGTTCCTAGAAGCTGAACACGGCCCCGGCCTTAATGTGATGCGCCAGATCAAGAAGGCCATCGACCCGAAGAACATTATGAACCCGGGCAAAATCATCGCTCTTTGAAGCCTCGCTTTTGTTTGCTGTTCGCGTTGGTATTGGTATTGTGTTCAACCCGGATTTTCGAATGACTGCAGGCCGATAGTTGATAAACTTTATGTGCAAGCTATTCGCAAATCAGTTTAAATTGTGAAGTGACATTTCCGGCTGTTTCCAAAACTCTATATATTAGAGGTATTTATCCCCACAGAACTGTTGAAAAGTTAATGAATACAACTATTTGTGGTATGGTTTACTTTTCCACAAACGTCCAGGCACGCCCTTGCAGTTCCGGTCAAATCCAACTAAAAAAGTCCTAATTAAGTCCTTTTTCAATTTAGGACTTACGGAACAGCGCTCGGGAGACGCCACAATTCGCAAGAATATCACCACGAAAACACTCGACGGTCGGCCCTCCAAAAAAGGCGCTGAACTACAAGACCTGCTGTTGAAAGGCTTCGGTTGCCGGCATACCGGTGAGGCAAGAGCGAACTTTTTCATTCGCTATCGCGACGAAACAGGGAAACAGCGCCGCCTTGCCATTGGCAAATACCCCGCCACATCATTGAAGGAAGCCCGCAAACTGACGAAGAAATTGCTCAAGGCTGCGGCGAAGGGAAAAGACGTGCGCGGTTCTCAATGCCATGAGATGTCCCGAAGACAGAACCGATCTGTGTATCGTCAAGCTGGTTGAGCGCTATTTCGATTGGAAGCAGGAGATTGAGCAACAGCGTGAAAGCACCCTGTACAACCAGCGCAAGACCTGGGACGCACACATTCTCCCTCGCTTCGGCAATGTGAAAGTCACCAAGCTGAGGTCGATGGATGTTCAACGGTTCGTCAATGAATACGTGAAGAACCGACCCGGCACCGCAAACACAATTCACGCTAGCATGTCTGCCTTTCTTGGCTGGTGCGTAAAACAACCTGACGTGTTTGAGGGCGGCTTTACGATAAACTTTATGCGTGACTTCGACCGTCCTGTGAAAGTGAAGTCGCGCAATAGGTATTTGAATGACAATGAAATTCAAAGGCTGTTTAAAGCCTTACCGCACTTAAATGGCTTCGGTCCAGTCGTTGAAGTGCTACTTCGCACGGGCCTGCGCCGCGCCGAAGTCGCAGAACTTAGGTGGGAACAGGTCGATTTCGAGCACACTCAATTCATTCATGCCGGAAAAGACAAAGACTGGCGTCCATATGTTGGTGCCAGTGCCGCCAAGAGTACATGCCTTAATCGAAACGCAGCCGCGTAAAAGCCCGTATGTGTTTAAGAATAGTCGTGGCCAGCCTTACAGGTCCCATTCTCACTACGACAAAATGCTTTGGCAAAAGTCAGGTATATAAAATGCTGTCGTTCACGACCTACGAAAAACCGCCAGAACCAACTTTGAACGCCTTGGCATCAAAGATGCGGTAGCAGAAGCCTGTTTGGGGCATACAAAGGGCGGCATTGTCGGTGTTTATAAACTGTACCGATATCATGAAGAAGAGCGTGACGCTCTTCAGCGTTGGGAATTGAAGCTTGCCGAAATTTTAAAGTCGCAAAGCAGTAATGTCGTCAACCTCGATGCGGCGCGCGCCAAATGAACGATGAACTAGAACAGAAAT
>JBPCVY010000103.1:0-4375 GCA_051010055.1 Hyphomicrobiales bacterium
ACCAAAACCAATACCCTGCAGTCGGACGACAATTACTTCCTCCACCCCTGGGAAGATTTAAAGACTGTCGGCCAAAACAGGCGAACCGTCATCGACAGCGCCGACGGCATTTACATCGAGGATTCCGAAGGCAATCGGCTGCTGGACGGCCCGGCAGGCATGTGGTGCGTCAACATCGGCCACCGCCGCGCTGAGATGGCGGAGGCAATCTCCCGCCAGCTGATGGATATGACCTACATTTCGCCCTGGTACACCACTTCGGGCCCCAGCGCTGAACTTGCTGCGCGCATTGCCGCCTATGCACCGGGCGATCTGGAGCATGTGTTTTTCACCACCGGCGGTTCAACAGCGGTGGAAACTGCGCTGCGCTTTGCCATGTTCTTCAACAATGTTCTTGGGCGGCCTGAGAAAAAGCTCATTGTCAGCCGCGGCGATGCCTATCATGGATCTACTTATCTTTCCGGTTCTGTAGGCGGTAAGCCGCGTGACAAAAACTGGATGGACCAGGCCACTGAGCACACTATCTTTCTCTCGTCTCCCAATACGTACCGGCGCCCGAAGGGCCAATCTGTGGAGGCGTTTTGCGACCATCTCATTGCTGAGTTTGAAGAAAAAATCGCTGAGGCCGGGGCTGACAAGATTGCGGCCTATATCGCCGAGCCGATACTTGCTTCCGGCGGGGTTATTATGCCTCCTGAAGGCTACGTCAAACGCATGCGCGAAGTGTGCTCCAGGAACGATATCCTCTACATATCCGATGAGGTGGTGACGGGCTTTGGCAGGCTTGGCCATATGTTTGCGTCAAAAGAAGTTTTCGATATCGAGCCGGACATAATCACATTCGCGAAGGGCGTTACCTCGGGCTATTTCCCCCTTGGCGGGGCGGTGATATCCAAGGGGTTGTTCAAGCGCATTCGCGATGCGGGCAATGAAGAAGCCATGTTCGCCCACGGTTATACCTATTCCAGCCATCCGGCTGGCTGCGCAGCGGCTCTGAAAAATATCGAAATTATAGAGAACGAAAAAATTCTCGAGCATGTGCGCGATGATGTCGGCCCTTACTTCCAGGAACAACTAAAAACGCTGGAAGAACTTCCGCTCGTGGGGGAGGTGCGCGGCATGGGGTTGATGGCGTGTGTTGATTGTGTTGCCGGAGATGAAAATCTCGATGAACTCAAACTCGATTATGAAGTGGGAAACCGCATTGATACCCATTGCCAGGCGCTTGGCTTGCTGGTGCGCCCAATCATCAATATGTGTGTGATGTCACCGCCGCTTATCATAACCCGTGGGGAAGTCGACCAGATGGTTTCCATACTGCACGAGGGTATTTCGCGGACAATGGATGATATGCGCAAGGAAGGCGTCTGGAACGGCTGAACTCGCAAATCAAAGACCTCTCATGAGAGACCAAAGTTGGCTTGCCCCACATTGGGCCTTCGGTTAGCTTGCGGCGGAAATTTATTCCCAGGGAGCATGTGGGAGCCATGAGAGCCAATCCTTACGAAACCGACCTTGATAAAAATCCGGCTAATTATCAGCAAATGACGCCGATCAGTTTTTTGCAACGTTCGGCGATGGTTTTTCCGGACCGGGTCGCGATCATTCACGGCAACCAGCGCATCACCTATGGTGCGTTTTATGCTCGCGCACGCAAAATTGCCTCAGTGCTGGTAAAGGCCGGTATCGGCAAGGGGGATACGGTTTCCGTCATGCTCTCCAACACACCGCCCATGCTGGAATGCCACTATGGCGTGCCCATGACGGGGGGCGTTTTGCATTCAATCAACACAAGGCTTGATGCGGCCAATGTTGCGTTCATGCTTGATCATGCGAACGCTAAAATCGTCATCACCGACAGGGAATTTGCTGCCACAATGAAAGAAGCCCTGGCGCTCGCGAAGGCCAATCCGCTGGTAGTTGACTACGACGATCCGGAGTTTCCTCAAGATGGAGAGTTTCTGGGCGATATCGAGTACGAAGCGTTCATTGCACCAGGCGATGATGATTTCCCATGGTCGCCGCCTGGTGATGAATGGCAGGCAATCTCGCTGAACTACACCTCCGGCACCACCGGCAACCCGAAGGGAGTGGTCTACCACCATCGCGGCGCCTATCTCATGGGATATGGAAATGTCGTCTCGGCCAATATGCTAGGGGTGCCGGTTTACCTTTGGACATTGCCAATGTTCCATTGCAATGGCTGGTGCTTCCCTTGGTCGGTGTGCGTCACAGCAGGTGTCCATGTGTGTTTGCGGTGGGTGAGGGCGGATGCCATTTTCCAGGCAATTGCCGAACACAAGGTAACCCATCTGTGCGGCGCGCCCATTGTTATGTCGACGCTGCTCAATGCCCCGGCGGAAGAAAAGCGCGAGCTGCCCCATGTGGTTCAGTTCATCACTGCAGCTGCCCCGCCGCCTGAGGCGGTGTTAGCCGGTATGGCCGATGCCGGTTTCAACGTAACCCATGTGTATGGCCTTACCGAAACCTACGGCCCGGCAGTGGTGAACCAGTGGAAGGCGGAGTGGGATGAACTGGAGCCGGTGAGCCGCGCCAGCCGCAAGGCGCGCCAGGGCGTGCGTTACCCTGCACTCGAAGATCTTGATGTCATTGACCCGGAGACCATGCAGCCTGTTCCGCGCGATGGAGAAACCATCGGCGAGGTTATGTTCCGCGGTAATATCGTCATGAAGGGATATCTGAAAAACCCGGAGGCGAGCGCTGAAGCCTTTGCCGGCGGCTGGTTCCATTCCGGCGATCTCGGTGTGCGCCATGGAGATGGCTATATCCAGCTGAAAGACCGTTCCAAGGATATCATCATCTCAGGGGGTGAAAACATTTCATCGATTGAGGTGGAAGACACGCTCTACAAGCACCCGAAAGTGCAAGCAGCAGCCGTTGTCGGCAAGCCGGATGAAAAATGGGGTGAGACCCCATGTGCGTTCATTGAATTGAAACCGGGCGAGGCATCAAGCGAAGAAGAGATGATTGAGCATTGCCGCGGAAACCTGGCCCGTTACAAATGCCCAAGATATGTGGTGTTCACGGAGCTGCCGAAAACCTCTACCGGCAAAATCCAAAAGTTCAAATTGCGCGATTTGGCAGACAGCGCATAGCCGGTTGGCAGGGTCTGGCTGGGACAAAGAGCGGATTCAAAAATAAACCACCATTGCACCGGGAAACACTAACCTGTTCCCCAGGCAGAAAATCAGATCAAAAAAGAGCCGTTTAAGGCGTTGTTAGGCCGCGGTGTCTTCCGCAGCTTCCAACTTCGCGATTTCGTCCTTAATCATCAATTTTTGACGTTTGAGGTCGTTGATTTCTAGGTCGTCGACGGAAGGATGTAGTAGTGCTTCTTCCAATTTTTCTTCAAGTGCCTGATGTTTTGAATTCAACTCGCTCAAATGCGCCTGAACGTTCATTGATCACTCCTCGTTCGTTACCTCTAATACCCTCAGATTGGCACAGAATCACTTTGTTGTCGAATTTCACACCCTTCAGCGGCGTGGAAAACGGGGAGCCGGTTTTCGCTAGCCCCTTGCGAAATTTCCGATTCGGCACAAAGATAACCGGTTGAACCATGAGTTTCGCAGAATTTAAGGAGGACTCATGATGACGCAGACGGCCAATGTGGCCAGAACGCGGGCATTATTGGACAAATTGCGCGCCCGCCATGCCCGGCTTGATTTGGAAATTAAGGAGCTGGAGGCAGAGGCCGAAGGGGGGCTCAACCAGCTGCAGATGCGGCGGCTCAAGAAGGAAAAGCTATCCTTGAAGGACGAAATCGCCGTTTTGGAAGACAGCCTTTTGCCAGATATTATCGCTTGAGGCTCAGGGGCTGAAATGTTCGCCTTGCATGGGCCGCGCGCATCACTATAATCCGCCTCTTTCTTCAATGGGTTAAGTGTATGGCCAAGGCTAATTTATCAAGAGCAGCACAGGTTGCCATTGTAATGGGGTCCAACTCAGATTGGCCCACAATGGAATGCGCGGCGAAAATTCTCGACAAGCTGGAGGTGCCCTATGATGCCCGCATTGTTTCGGCCCACCGCACGCCGGACAGGCTGTATTGTTTTGCCAAGGAGGCCAAGGAACAAGGCTTCAAGGTCATTATCGCAGGCGCTGGCGGGGCGGCCCATTTGCCGGGCATGATAGCCTCGCTCACCTCATTGCCGGTGTTCGGCGTGCCGGTTAAGTCGCGCGCCCTTAGCGGCCAGGACAGCCTTTTGTCTATCGTCCAGATGCCAGCCGGCATTCCGGTTGGCACATTGGCCATCGGAGATGCGGGTGCCACCAATGCCGGGCTCATGGCAGCCGCTGTTCTGGCATTGTCGGATGAGGCGCTGGCTGAACGGCTTGAGGCTTGGCGCAGCAC
>JBPCVY010000104.1:0-9723 GCA_051010055.1 Hyphomicrobiales bacterium
GGGTGAGATATTCCCTTAAGGAAACGGGAACCTTGGCGGCCTTGAGCTCAAGAAAAAAGGTGCTGAACATGGGCCCTCTTGTAGCGCAGGACGGTTCAGCACGGCAACCATGAACGCGCTGCTTCCGGTTCAACGCTTTTCCCGCTTCATCCCTCGAGACGGTGGCTGCGCCACCTCCTCAGGGTGAGGTTTTTGGGTACCCGCACTTTGCAACCTCATGGCGAAGAGCGGCGAAGCAACATTGCATCAAGGGCGCGACTGCGCCCCGGGCTTTTGCCCGCCCCCGCGGAGGCGATGGCGAAGGGCCTTGGCCCGAGGCCAACTGCCTCGAGCGAAAAATACTGGCCAAGCTGAACGACGAAATAATCCTTCTCGAAACATGGCAGCACACGAAGTGTGTCAGCCCGTGTTGCGGCTCTTTCCAGTTGCGGCGTCGTTGCCAAGGAAATTCCAGGCAAGACGCATTTCGTCTTCAATGGGCAGGCATTCGGTCTTGCCTTCATTGACCGTCTGCAGCGGGCAGCCACTGGTGCAGACAAACCGGTACTTGCAGCGTCCGCACACCGGGTTTTGTACAGCGTTCAAGCTGTCCCATTCCTGTTTTCTGGTGTTGTCGATTTTGAACTCGGGATAGTAAGTGCCGATTTTGGCCTTTTCGTTCCCTGCGCCTTCGAAGCATGTGTAAAGGCCGCCGAAGGGGTCAAACACGTACTGGCCCAAAACCGCCTCGCACCGCCATATGGTCGGCGTCAAGATACCCTCATCCTGCAGCATGCGGCGCACATATTCATAACCGCGGAAGTTCTTCATGGTGAAAATCGACGCCATGACGGGGTGTTCGCGGAACATGTGAATGATTTTCCCAATCAACTCATCGGGTTTTGGCAGCCATTTGTAGTTTCCGTTGACCTCGCTATGGTCAGTGACCGGCGCGATGTAGGCGGAAAACTACTCATAGTCTGTCCACCCACGTTTCACCAGAAAATCTGCCAGTTCGGGAAGGGTGTCGATATTCATGAAGTCGACATTGATCCGCAGGCTGATGCGCATGCCGGCGGCAAGCCCCTTGTCCATCGATACCGCGATATCATCGAACGAACCCTTGCCGCCAATGGCGAACCTGCGTTTGTCGTGATAGTCCTTCGGCCCGTCTATGGTGACCTGTCAATCGCGCGGGAAATAGCCGATAGACTGGAAAAATCCCACATATTTGTCGAGATGAACGCCATTGGTTGTGATGGAGTAGTGAAAATCGCGCTCCTTGGCATAGGCGGTAATTTTCTTCACCAGGGTGAAGACCTCCTTGTCTTCCGCCAATGGTTCCCCGCCCACAATCTGAATGAGCGGTACGCGGGTGAGCAAATTTCTGGATTTGATTTCCGCTTCGTTCTTTTCCTCGCAATCATCAATAACCTCGAAGATGCGGCCAAGCTGCTCATCTGTGATGTTGTATCCGGTGTCCTTTTCCTTGCGCACCTGCTTCTGGAAGCAATAAACGCATCTCAAATTGCAGTCATAAGTCAAAACGATCTGATACTGGCGGATGGGGTTTGCTTCTGGCAGGCCGGACTTGAAGGCGCTGAATGTGGTGTCGATAAGCGCGTCCTCTTCCTCTGCGCAATCATAGATGAACCCTTTATTCTGCAGGGCCTCAAGCGTTGTTGCGGAAATCTCAACCTGTTCCTGGTCTATGAACCTGGCTTTTATCTGTTTTGCCAGCCGGCGGCTGATGACGCTGGCGCGTCCGTGGAAGATGTTCTGGATGACCGAGCGGTCGGGCTGATCGTCCAAATCAATGATGACATTGTAGTGGCTATAATACATTCCTCGCGCCCTCCAGGGGCAACGCAAAGGGGAAGTGTGGCCGGCTTTCACACACGGTGTGCAAAAGCCGGAGTTTTAAACTGCAAGTTCAGGAAGAATTCTAGCTGACCTGCAGGCAGCAGTCGCATGCTTGTAAGCAGCATGAAGCGACAACGTCCTGAAGTTCATCCACCGTGCCTGCACCCTTTGTTTTCAAAAGATCCTGGATGCCGACGTCGATATCGAAAATGAAATCGGGTTTTTTCAGTTCAATTTTTTCAGTTGATGCAGCACCTCTCGGAGTGCCTTTCGGGCGAACTGCCATCTTGCCTCTCCTTTCGCAATTATGAATTGTATTTAAATTTAATACACAAAAAGGTAGCGCAATTTTAAGTAGAATAAAAACATTATAGCAATTTTTAGGATTGTTTTCAGAATGGAATCACTAAATGTTCCCATTTGAACCGGCAACAGCACTTTATGTCTGCAGAAATGACCAGCGAAAATATCTTTTCCACGCACTCCCCAGTGGCAAGTTGCACACTCGATGCTCTACAGGATTTGGGTGAAGGGAACCGCTCCTTCAATTTCATCCTTCCGCTGCGTCTGACGGCCTGCTCGTTATGAGGAATGGGGCGTTGCTCCCATTCGCGCCCCTGACGGCCCGGGTCAATATTTCAGCCCAGCTTTTGCGGTAGGCGGAGGGAAGGGGAGCTTCGGCCTTTTGCAGGTTTTCAGCTTCGATCTCTACCAGCAGAAGCTGGTGCTGAACGTGTTGATTGTCATAGTAAGGTCCCATCGCAAAATTCCTCTTTTTTGGATGGGAGAAGTGTACGCGCTCACTGCTGACAGATAATTGTCAGGAGTAAATCCCGCTCCTGACACAGAATGTCAGGAAAGAAGTGGTGGCTTAGTCCTCTTTGCTGGAAACTTTCTCCTGGCCTTTGAATGAACCCACCAGCTCGCTCAGGAACTCGTTCAGGCCCGGGCGAGGGATGGCCGCATAGGGCATGGGCCGGCACACATCCATGGCTGCAAGGCCGATGCGGGCGGTCATGATGCCGTTCACTGTGCCTTCGCCAAGTTTGGCTGACAACCGCCCGGCAAGGCCGTGGCCAAGAAGGTGCTGAACGAGATTGTCGGAAAGGGCAAGCCCGCCGGTTACCGACAGATGGGTTACCACCATGCGCGCCAGCCGCAAGGTTTCAACCGAACCTGGCCGGCCACCATAAAGCCCGGCTATCTGGCGCAACATGCGCAACACCTGGGCGGCGGTAAACAATATGTCGAATGCAGGCGCGGGGTTTACCGCAGTAATCAGCGACACCCGCTTGGCAGCCTTGATAATGAGGCGCTTTGCTTCCCCATCCAGCGGGGCCATTAGTTCTGTTTCCGTCAGCTTCAGCCAATCGGCACCATCCAGCACCTCGTCATCGTGGGCGGCTAGGCGCGACAGGGGCCAGGCCATATCTTTGCGGCCACTGTAGAACGAACGAATGCGCCCGGCGGCGGTTTGGCCGCCTTTTCCGGATAAAAGCGCCTGTTCTGCATTATGGCGCAGCTCAGTGAGCCGGCGCAGGCGGGCAACACCGATTATCTCGCGCAAGATTATGATAACCAGGGCCGCCGCAGCAAGCGCCATGAGCCCTGTTGCAGCCCATCCCAGCCATTCAGAACGGGCAAACAGCTGTTCCACGAGCTGGGTGAACCATAGACCGATGCCAAGGGAAATAAGCGCGCCGACGGCGGAAACGAAAATCGCTCCCCATTTCAGGCCGCGCGCGGATGGCAAATGGTTGGCGGGAACAAGTGCGCCCTTGCTTGCCGGGTCATCGAACGGGAGTTCTTTTTCATCAACCGGTGGCGCTTCGGGCGCTTTCATGGCGCGGGGGGCACGGGCTTCGGTTGCCGGGCGCTGCTTTTTTGCAGCGGGTTTGGCGGCAGGTTTTGCCTTCTGCTTCGGGGCTGGCTTTGGCTTTGGCGCTGGTTGCTTTTCTTCCCCGCTTTCAGGGTCGGCATCAATCTTCACAGCGCGTGGTTTGCGGGCGGTCATGCGAAACGGTCTCCGATAAGAAACTGCAAGGCCCGGTCAAGCCGGATATGGGGAAAGGATGGCTCGGCGCCGGGGCTTTTCGGGTCATCGAGCACCGGCGGGCGGAAGCGCAAAAAGCGCACCTGTCCCGGTTCTGCATCTGGTTTCAGGGCATCTTTGGGGTTTTCCGGCAAATCACCGGGAAAAATGGCCACCTCGGATGCGCCGTCAAAGGTTTCCCCATCAAGGATTTCGCCCTTTTCAGGTATGCCGATTATGGAGGGCAATTCCTCGCCATCCTGGCGGAGAGTCGCCTCGCGGGTGGCACGGATGGAAGAAAGGGCAAGCACGTCAATCTCCGCTCCCGCTGCGCTGGTGCGCGCCAGGGCGCCATCCACAATCTCGCGCATAATCGCTTCAAGCCTGTCATGGCTGGACTGGTGCAAATGGTCCGCCTTGGTGGCGGCAAACAAAACCCGGCCCACCTTCTTGCCTAAAATCGCGTTTAGCCAGCTGGTGCGCCCGGGGCGGAAACATTCCAGAATATCGCCCATGGCAGTGTGGAGATCGCGCACCGCATCGGGCCCTGCATTAAGCGCAGCAAGAGTGTCCACAAGCACAATCTGCCTGTCGATGCGTGCAAAATGGTTCATGAAAAAGGGTTTGACGACCCGGTTTACATAAGACTGATAGCGCCGCTCCATCATCGCCCACAAGCTACCAGAAGGCGCGGACGCATCAGAAGAGGGCAGCTCCAGCGGGGCAAAGGTAATCAGCGGTGAGCCGTCCAAATCCCCCGGCATCAAGAAACGCCCCGGGGCAACCGTTGACAGGGCAAATGCGTCTTCCCGGCAGGCTTTCAGATAGTCAGTGAAGACGGAAGCTGCCTGGCGGGCGATGGTTTCATCTTCCGGTGCTGTCGGGTCAAGGGTTGCCAGGTGCTTCAGCCAGTCCTTAGCAACCTTGTCGCGCGGGGCGTCCTGGGCGCTGGCAAGTGTCTTTGCCGCCCACTCTCCATAGGTCATGTCGAGCAGGGGCAAATCAAGCAACCACTCGCCGGGGTAATCCACTATATCGAGGTTCAAGGTGCCGCCTGAAACATTGCGGGCGAAGAACCCTTCCGGCTCAAATTCCACCGTCAGCCGCAATTGAGAAATGCGCCTTGTAGAGTCCGGCCAGGCCCTGTCAACACCCGCGGTGAGCTCGTCCACATGGTCTTCATAGGCAAAGCGAGGCACATCATCATCTGGTTGCGGCTGCAGGTAGGCGCGCTTTATGCGCCCGCCTGCATAAGCATCAAGCAGGGGCAGGCGTCCGCCATGCATCAGGTTGTGCACCAGGGCTGAAATGAAAATGGTCTTGCCGGCGCGCGCCAGCCCCGTCACCCCAAGCCTGATGGTGGGGTTGACCATGTCTGCCGCGTAATCGGCGAGCCCGCCCAGGGCGATTTTTGCTTCGTCGGTAAAAGAGGTGAATTTCAAACCGGTCCTCCGTCCACCGATAGATGGCGCTTGGCGCTATGAATTGCAATATGCCCGGATTTGCAAGGTCAAAATGCCTTCCAGCAAAGGGTGAGGGTGGTGGTAAAATGATTCCGGTACTTGCGATAACCTTATGAAATAGCGGGTATTTCACTCTTGATACTTTGATTCAACTTGCTCAGAAAATGATTCAACTGTCCAAAGTCCGTGGTTTTGCATAATCAACAAGCACGCCGCCTCCCGGAGCAACTTCATTCCAGCTGTTCACATCAAAAGTCATCACCGCAAGGGCTGCCGTTGGGAATTTTGCGGCCATCTCAGCACGCAGCTCCAGATCACCAGCACCGGTGAGTAACTGCGCCAGGTAATACATGGTCGGGTTGTGGCCAACCAGCATAACGATCTCTGCTTTTTCCGGCGTGTTTCGGATGGCGTCCAGATAAGCGCCCTCACCGGAGAAATCGTAAAGGGCATCGTTGATGATGATTTCAGGAACGGTGCTCAGCTTCTCCAATGCCAGCACGCAGGTTTGCTGGGTGCGCCTCGCCGGTGAACAGATGACAATGTCAGGCTCGATTTTGTGCCGGGCGATGTACTTGCCCATATTTGGCGCGGCCTTGATGCCGCGCTTGGCGAGCGGGCGCTCTTTGTCAGACAATCCCTGGTGCGTCCAATCAGACTTTGCATGGCGCAGGAGGAGAACGGTTTTCATGAGGGCCATTTTGGTGGAAAGTTGTTCCAAATGCACGAGAATTATGAGCCCAAAGCCTGACTCAGCGCCCCTCGCGGCGGGCCATGAATGCGAGGCGTTCGAACAGGTGAACGTCTTGCTCGTTTTTAAGCAATGCGCCGTGCAGGGGTGGTATGGTTTTCCGTGTATCGGTTTCGCGCAACGTGGCTGGGTCGATATCCTCGTTCAGCAACAGCTTCAGCCAGTCGAGCAGTTCAGACGTTGAGGGTTTTTTCTTCAAGCCAGGTACTTCGCGCAGATTATAGAAGACGTTGAGCGCTTCAGACACCAGCCGGCCCTTAAGATCGGGGAAGTGGACTTGAACAATGTCTTCCATGGTGTCTTTTTCCGGAAACTTGATGTAGTGGAAAAAACAGCGCCGTAGGAATGCGTCCGGCAGCTCTTTTTCATTGTTCGAGGTGATGATGACGATAGGACGCTGGCGGGCATTCACCACTTCGCCGGTTTCGTAGACAAAAAACTCCATCCTATCGAGCTCCTGCAGCAAATCGTTTGGAAACTCGATATCCGCCTTATCGATCTCGTCAATCAGCAGAACCGGGCGGCTTTCAGCGGTAAATGCATCCCAAAGCTTGCCGCGCTTGATGTAGTTGGCGATATCGTGCACCCGCTCATCGCCAAGCTGGCTGTCGCGCAAACGGCTCACCGCATCATATTCATAAAGCCCCTGTTGGGCCTTTGTGGTGGATTTTACATGCCATTCGAGCAGGTTAGCGTTAATCGCCTCGGCCACTTCATGGGCCAGAACTGTTTTTCCGGTACCTGGCTCGCCCTTTACCAGCAGGGGGCGCTCCAGTGTAATGGCGGCGTTTACGGCGATGCGCAAATCTTCCGTTGCAACGTAATTCTTGGTCCCTTCAAAGCGCATTTGCCAATCAACTCCCCTAGTAGCAAGGCTGCGGACATTAGAGGGCGATGCGCACAAATTCAAGGCTCATGCGGGCTTGCGCAAATCGGCAAAATTTTTTTTACCACACAGTGCATTCAACACTTGAGGAGTGCTCCGGCCATGGATATAAGGGCGCCCAGATGGGGAGCGATTCGAGATGGTTGAGGTGGTGATGAACGCGACGACGAAAGCAAAAAATCCCGCAGCAGATGCGCAAGCAAAAGGCAAGGCCAAAAAGCCTAGCCGTAGTGCTGCGAAAAAGCCGGAAAAGATAATTCTCAGCAAGAATTATAGTCCGACTGAAAAAGAACCGTTCATGAATGAGCGGCAGAAGCAGTATTTCCGTGAAAAGCTGGCCCGCTGGAAAGATGAAATCCTTCGAGAAAGCAAGGAAACTATCCAGAATCTCCAGGACGAGAGCGTTAATCTGCCTGATATCGCGGACCGGGCATCGGCGGAATCGGAACGCTCCCTGGAACTGCGCACCCGCGACCGCCAGCGCAAGCTGATCTCAAAGATTGATGCCGCCCTGAAGCGCATCGAAGATGGATCTTATGGCTATTGCGAGGAAACCGGTGAGCCGATCAGCCTGAAACGACTTGATGCGCGACCGATTGCGACCCTGTCGCTGGAAGCCCAGGAAATGCACGAGCGCCGCGAACGGGTTTACCGCGACGATTGATTTATGCTTCTGTTGAACGAGCACAAAAAAACCCGGCACATTGTGCCGGGTTTTTTGTTTGCCGGTTCTGAAACCGTTCAGTTCACGATGACCTTGGCACCCAGTTTCGTGCGGTTATAGAGGTCAATCACGTCTTCATTTGTGAGCCTGATGCAGCCTGATGATACGCTGGTGCCGATGGTCCAGGGCTGAGCTGTGCCATGAATGCGGTAAAGGGTGTTGCCCAAATAGAGCGCCCGTGCTCCCAGGGGATTGTCTTCCCCGCCGGGCATTACTTCCGGCAAATCGGGTTCGCGGGCACGCATTTCGGCCGGTGGCCGCCATGTGGGCCATTCCGCCTTGCGGGTGATTTTCTCCACACCTGACCATTTAAACCCGGCCCGGCCAACGCCGATGCCGTAGCGGATCGCTTTTCCGTTTCCAAGCACGTAGTAGAGATAGCGCTTGCGGGTCGAAATGATAATCGTTCCGCGTGTTTCCTTGCTCGAATAGTTCACTTCCTGTTTGTGAAACTTCTTTGCAAGTGACCAGGGCCGTGATGAGAAATTGTACTTTGTTTCCGCAATAGCCGGCGCCAAGGCAAAGCCTGCAAATGCCGCTGCCAATACAAGTGTAGAGATCAAGTTGCGATAGCCTTTCAATCCTGCCTCCTCTAAAGGTGACCAGATCAAGCAAATCCGGTTAGAATGTTCCAAACCGGGTATATTGGCCGCATTTTGACAATTTACGTCAAGGGCTGGGTGGCCCGAACGGGCCAATTTTCTTGAAAGTGTTGCAGCTTTGCCGCAGCTGGGTGTGATTTTACCGCCTGCCGGAAGAACTGCTGCCGAGAGAGGATTTGTCGCCATCGCGGTCGTTCTGGAACGATGAGGAACTGGAACGCGATGAATATTTCGAGCCGGAAAGGGACGATGCACCTGCGGAAAACCGTGATTTGAACTTTTCCCGCTCGGGTTTTTCCTCTTCTTCCGCCGCCTTCACCGCCGGTTCTTCACGCGGCAGATCGAAAGCGGGCTCGCGTAGGGACTCGTCCACATCGTAGGGCAGGGGCTGATAGTCGGCGGTTTCGTATATGTCCGCACCAACATTGGTTTTCACCACAATGTCTTGCGGGCCGCCAATCAGCAAAAGGTGTTCTTCATCATCGCATTGCACGAGAACAAGGTGGCGGGTTTTATCGAGTGCCCGCGTTTCGGAAATGGAAAGCCTGTCGCCCCTTTTCATCCGCACAGGCCCGCCTGCGCGGCGCATGATCCACAAAAGTACCGCAAGGATCAGGAATATGATCGCTGCGGCGATTGCGTACTGCAGTAGATTATCGATTTCGGGCATTGCTCACTGACCCGCCGTGCGGTTGCCACTCAAAGACGAAAGCCCCACACAGCCTCCCTTTTTTGGTCTCCAAAGCTCTTTTGCACACGGTCAAAAAAGTGCGCCAAGTGCTTGGGAAGACTAATCCATTTATCGTTAATGATATGTTACAGCGCGAATACTCCTATCGCGTCAACACAGAAATAAGTCCAACCGCGATCAAATCGCCTATAGTCGCGGCGTGATTCGTAGAGATATTGTCATCTGAACATGAGTGAGATCGGTAGTGAAACGTTGAGAAAACCCGCGCAAGCGCAGTCTATTGGCCCGCGCGCAGTTTCCGCGCGTAAAGGTGCGCCTGTGGTGGCGATTTTGCTGGGCCTATTGCTTGCCGCTGCGGCTGCAATGTTTGCGTTCCGTTTTCAAGGAGATGCGCCGGACTGGCTGTTGGGGGCTGCAGCTTTCGTGGGCGCGGCGGGACTTTGTGCCGTTATCGGATGGATAGGCGGTTTTGTTCACTTTGGCCGCGCATCACGCGAAATTGTTTTTTTCGAAAGCACAATCAACGCCATTGAAGATGCCGCCGTGGTGACGGATATGAGCGGGCGGGTTGCCTTCGCAAATGGCCGCTATGGCGAACTTGCCGCAGATGGCTCCGGCAAGAACGTTGCTGGAATTGAAAACCTCTATGCTGGTTATCCTGAGATTTCCGGCCAGATTTACCGGCTGGCCCAGTCGGCAAAGGGTGGTAAGCCGGCCCGGGAAACATTGCGC
>JBPCVY010000105.1:0-3327 GCA_051010055.1 Hyphomicrobiales bacterium
CGTCCAGTATAGGTGCAAACTTCCAAATAAAACAATAGTTTATAAGTATTTTCAGAATCCGAATTTTAAACCTTGATCGAATCTCGAAATAATAAGATTGTCAGATTGTTCAGGGTTGGAAATTTCTCCACCCGGCAGAATCATTCTTTTGGCAACCGGTCGAAAAATCAAATGACATAATGCGTCGGAATCCACGCGTGATTTCGGCAATGTTTATACTGCCAGTTTCAATGCCGGATAGAATCTAAAAAACATCATGTCTGTACTGAGTGCGGTACCTTGTGGCCGCGCTGCACCACTTGTGTTGTTGCTCGACGGCAAAAATCACACATCACTTTTTATCAGGAACCGCACCCATGAGCTCACACTCACGGCCTTCTTGTGCTGCCCGGCGTTCTTCCAATCGCAAGCTGAAGCATCGCAAAAGAGGCATTTCATCCCGATCGAACGGAAACTTCACCCACTTGCGCAACACACATGCAATGCGCCAGAGCCCACGCTGTGGCGCGAAAACTCGCGCAGGAACGCCATGCCAGGCACCTGCTGTCAGAGGAAAGAAACGCTGCCGCATGCATGGTGGTGCGCGTGGGTCCGGTGCCCCCAGGGGCAACAAAAACGCGCTCAAACACGGCTTCTACACAGCAGAGGAAATTCGGCTCCGGAAATTTTGGCACTCAGCAATTGCCTACGCCATCGCCGAAAAAACCGGCCCTCGCGAGAAATAGCAACTGCTTGGCTTACTACCAATTTTGAGGAGTACGCGCGCCTCCTCCTCGCTTTGCGCAGGAAAACGCCGCGCCCTCTACATGGCAAAGGAGAATTTCCATGTCTAAGACCATAACCAAAGAAGCAACCGAGTTGAATGAAGGCGGACAGGAAGTTGCGCTCAATCAGCTCACAGATGAGGAGTTCCAGCAATATCTAGAAACAAAGCAGGCGCTTCGGCAAAAAACTGCAGAAGAACAGTTTGAGAAGCTGAAAGACGAGGCGCAGGCTGTCTTTGGCCAGGTGAAAGGAGGTTATAATGGCGTTAAAAGCACAAAGGAATGGGATGCAATTCTCGAAGAAGCTCGGGACAGCATTTCAAACGGCAGTTTCCTTGTGCGGTGCCTCGGCGCTGAGCGGTTTCTGGACTTCAGGACCGTTGCCGTGTTGATCACCTACAGACAGAACCTCATCGCCGAACTCGACAACGCAACGGCCGCCAACATGATGCTGATCGATGCGGCAGTGATGAGCTTCCACAACATGCTGCGCGCCCAGGGTTGGCTTGGTAACTTGTGCCTTGAGTTTGAAGGCGAACTGTTCGCAAGGCGGTTGCCCGACAATCCAATCAGGTATGAGAAAATACAGGATCTTGAGCAAGGCATGAAACGGATGAACGATGTCATTCTGCCCCACATTGATCGGGCGCAGAAAATGTTGATCCGCGCACTCACGAACCTGAAGTATCAGTGCGCTTTGATGTCGCCTGCGCGAGGGCCATGGAATCACCAGCTATGGCCCTCCCTCTTAGGGAGAAAGAGATAATGAATGAAATACTGAACCTTGTTGGGCCATGGAAGAACGACAATCTAATCACGGGCAAGCAGATTAGATTACTGCGAGAGGCCATCGGTTGGAGCCGGTACAAACTGGCTCTTGAGGCTGGGGTTTCCTGGCGCACCATCAAGAGAATTGAGGACGAGGATCGCGTGCCTAATACCTGCGAACTCAAGCTAAGTGTCATAATGGCTGTTTTGAAATGGGGTGTGCTTGAGGAAATTTAACTGCCGCTCATTAGTCCCAAAGCCAGCACCCTCTATCGCGCAACTAGGCACAGAGAATTCCATAAGACGCCAGAGGCACGAGGAAAAAACGTTTCCACATGATTACCCCGGGCTCATCGCGTCCGACCCGCCTACTGCCATTTGTGCGCAAGCTGGTTCGACCACCTCACAAGCAAGTTGATCGCACTGCTCGGTAAAACATGAACCTGTGCTACGCGCACCGCTCGACGGATCCATAGAGTTGGCGCAGATCCTTTTAATTCGCCTTGCAGCCACCACGCCGGCAACTCAGCACCCGGCCACCGCGATTGCGGACAATCTCCCTGTGTTCGGCAATTTCCAGAAAACGGTTTGACAAATTGATGGGCCTGCGCGCATTCCTGCGCTGGATTGTCGTCAACGCGTTCTGACATGGTGAATTGTGCGACCATGTCACCCGGCCGGGCTGATTGTGAGCAGACTTGCCCAGCGCATGCACCAACTCGTGCGCAAGAATATATGGACTGTTGCGGTCGATCCAGTTTATCCCGATTTGCTGGAAGTTCTTCCGTACACCTGAAACCAGAGTTGCCCGATTGTCGGTAATATATTCATCAATAAAAATCACCAGCAACCGGACACCGCGTTTGTGTGCAAGCTTCTGTACCCCCGCCATTGCACCAAGAAACTCATTATTAAGCGCTGTGCTAATGCTCGTCCGACCCAGTCGGTTCGCGCCGCCCACATGCCGGATGACCCTTCGGTACCAGCTTGTGTACCAGGCTTCCATTTTGGCGAGCTCCGCCGCCTTGAGATTGAGTTGGTTCAGGTCAAGGTTGATACAATACTGGGAAAAAAACTCGATACTGCGATTAATTTCCGCAATGGCCCCGCCAACATTGTTCGTCCAACGCGAACCGGGGAAAATAAAGCCTGTCATTGTTCCCCTGCATGTGGATCTGATATCAACACCCTTTGGATCGCAGTCATTAGCACCAATTCCATTCACAAAAACTGGATTGCACGGGTCATCGATCTCTTCGCCATAGATTACCGGTGGCGGGGTATCCCGCGGATCATTTTCGATTTCCTTTTTGTCTTTTTCTTTATTCTTCTTCTTTTCTTTATCGTTTCCTTTCTCTCTCTTGTTCCCTTTTTTCTTTTCCTTTTCTTCGTCATCCTCATTTACTTCGGGATAAGCGGACAAATCGTAGTGCTTGGTTCCTCCCCACTCCGGCAATTCAGTGTCGTCAATCTCGAAATCAAAGAGCGGCCCGGGCATGGTCATCAGGCCCATTTCAGTAACGAGGCCTCTATCCTGTGCCCCGGCGCGCAAGCCCAACGGACAGGGAACTTTGTCGATGCTGAGACCGGCTGCTTCATCGAGGGTGGTGGCGGGACCCAAATACCAGGGCTCGGCGACGAAGCCCAACCGCGCGTACAGCTCGTTAAACGCGGCAACCATTTCGGCAATGATTTCTCCGGAAGTTTTTCGAGTGGTTGAAACCTCAACCAGGGGATGGTCCCTACCCAGTTGAATCTGCGCGAGACCGTCTTTGCTGACGCCGCGCCCTTCCAC
>JBPCVY010000106.1:0-44405 GCA_051010055.1 Hyphomicrobiales bacterium
ACCCAAACCCAATCGGTAAAAGAGACACCGGGTAATGACGACTAGTACGGGCACGCCGTTGGTGCCGGGTAGCACCATCGGTATTTTAGGGGGCGGTCAGCTTGGCCGCATGATGGCCATTGCTGCCGGCGAATTGGGCCTTAAGTGCCACATCTATTGCCCGGATGCGCAAAGCCCGGCCTTTGATGTGGCCAGCGCATTCACATGCGCACCTTATGAGGACGAGGCCGCTCTTTCTGCGTTTGCGGATTCGGTGGATGTGGTGACTTATGAATTTGAGAACGTGCCCGGCAAGACGGCGTCGGTTCTCGGTGCAAAGGTTCCCGTGCGCCCTAACCCGGATGTGTTGAAGACAACGCAAGACAGGCTCATCGAAAAAACCTTCCTTGTTGAAAATGGATTTGCGGTTCCGCCATTTGCCAAAGTTGGTTCGGTTTCTGACCTTCAAGCAGCTCTTGCGGAAATCGGCGCACCGGCGGTTCTGAAAACCCGTACCCTTGGATATGACGGCAAGGGACAAACCGTAGTTGATGCTGAAACGGTCCTCACCGAGGCGCTCGATGCCATTGGCAATGCGCTGGCAATCCTTGAGGCATTTATTGATTTGGCCTGCGAAGTGTCTGTCATCGCAGCACGCGGCGTCAATGGTGATATCGCCACCTACGACATTGCCGAAAATGTCCATGAAAATCACATATTGCGCACCACCACCGTTCCTGCATCAGTGAGCCCGGAGCTGATGGACAGAGCGCGGGCAATCGGCCATAAGGTTGCAGAAGAGCTTGATTATATTGGCGTTCTTGCTGTTGAGCTGTTCGTCACCGGTGATGGAAAACTGCTGGTGAACGAGATTGCCCCGAGGGTGCACAATTCTGGCCACTGGACACAGGATGCCTGTCTCATCTGCCAGTTTGAGCAGCATATCCGCGCTGTGGCTGGCTGGCCGTTGGGCAGCACGGAGCGCCATTCCGACGTGGTAATGACCAATCTTTTGGGCGATGAAGCCGAAAACTGGACTGCCCTTGCAGCGGAGCCAGGCGCGCGGTTTCATGACTACTGCAAGCGCGAGGCGCGCCCGGGAAGAAAAATGGGGCATATAAACCGTCTTTTACCGCCAGAATCAGGCGTTTGACCTAGACTTACGGCAATCATTCTGGTATCTCACCTTCCAAACGTGCCCCGGAAACGGGTGCGGCGGTGGGCTTCGCCCGCAGCTTGAGCGGTTTCCAACTTTTACGACTTATAGGAACAGGACGAACTCTGTGCAGGTAATCGTACGCGACAACAATGTAGATCAGGCGCTGAAAGCCCTGAAAAAGAAAATGCAGCGGGAAGGTGTTTTCCGTGAAATGAAACTCCGCGGCCACTATGAAAAGCCGTCTGAAAAGCGTGCGCGCGAAAAGGCTGAAGCCATTCGCCGCGCCCGTAAGCTGGTGCGCAAGCGCATGCAGCGTGAAGGTTTGCTTCCTTCCAAACGCCGTTAGGCCATTTCTGGCTAAGCAAAGTTTTTCTTTGAAATTTCCTAACCGGCAGCGCGGTGCTGCCGGTTTTTGCGTGCCCGGTTCCAGAGCAAAGTCCAACGCGTGTGAACCTTGCTCTGGAAAAAATCAGGCTGCTTGCTTATGCATCAGGCCGCGGTTGACCAAGGTTTCTGCAATCTGCACCGTGTTGAGTGCAGCACCCTTGCGCAAATTGTCTGACACAACCCAAAGGTTGAGGCCGTTCTCAATGGTGGCGTCTTCACGGATACGGCTGATGAAGGTGGCAAAGTCGCCGACACATTCAACCGGCGTTACATAGCCGCCATCTTCGCGTTTATCGACCACCAGGCAGCCCGGTGCTTCCCGCAAAATGCTGCGCGCCTCATCAGCAGTGACCGGTTTTTCAAATTCGATGTTCACCGCTTCTGAGTGGCCAACAAACACCGGCACACGCACTGCGGTGGCGGTGAGCTTGATCTTGGGGTCAAGCATCTTCTTGGTCTCGGCCAGCAGCTTCCACTCTTCCTTGGTGTAGCCGTCTTCCATGAAAGTATCGATGTGCGGGATCACGTTAAACGCGATCTGCTTGGTGAAGTTTTGCGGCTCCGGCGTATCGGTAACAAAGATGCCCCTGGTTTGGGTCCACAGCTCTTCCATCGCCTCTTTGCCAGCACCTGATACGGACTGGTAGGTGGAAATCACAACGCGCTTCACCGAAAAGGCATCATGCAGGGGCTTCAACGCCACCACCAGCTGGGTGGTTGAGCAATTTGGGTTTGCAATGATGTTCTTGCGGTTGTTCTTCGCCATGTAGTTATTCAACACATCGGCGTTCACTTCCGGCACGATAAGCGGCACACCCTGGTCGTAACGCCAGCATGAGGAGTTATCGATAACAATGCACCCTTGAGCGCCGATTTTCGGGGCCCATTCCTTGGCCACGGTCGAGCCTGCCGACATCAAACAAAAATCAGTACCTGTAAAATCATACTGATCAAGTGTCTGGCACTTCAGCACCTTGTCTCCAAAGCTTACTTCGGTGCCCTGACTACGCCGAGATGCGAGCGGTATCACCTCATCTGCGGGAAATTCCCGTTCGGCCAGAATGTTCAGCATTTCCCGGCCAACATTGCCCGTAGCACCGGCAACTGCGATTTTGTAACCCATGTCAAAATTCCTTTTTCCGTCTCTCCCCAGGAGCAAAGGCTTGAATTTCAGTTTCAAGGCTTTGCCTCTCCGCCCGTTCTTTCCCGGGGAGAGTGTTCAGGAAGAAGAGGGCAGGGTTAGACGGTTGTCGTCTTTTTTGTGGTAGTGGTTTCCGGTTTCATTTTGCCGCACGTATCCGTCACCACTATTGCAGTGTTGCGACGTTCAATCGTGGCAAGGCGCAAGGCCATCGGCGTACTCTCCGAAAACTCCGATGCGGTTTATGTGCCGCGCGCACTCAAATGTCAATTGGCGATTGTTGTTGCATGCATCAGGTCCAATCGGGCAAACAAGCGCCGACGGGTTGCGCAATCACTTCATTTGCCAGGAAATAATATTCATGGAATGGATCTTTAGTGTAGAAATTTGGGCAAGTTTGTTGACCCTGACACTTCTGGAAGTGGTTCTCGGTATCGACAATCTTGTTTTCCTGACAGTTGCAGCAAACGGCCTGCCGAAAGAGCAGCGGGTTTTCGTTCAGCGCCTCGGCCTTGCCGGCGCACTTGTCATGCGCATCGTGTTCTTGTCCATGGTGGTGTGGATTGCCGGGCTCAAGGCGCCCATATTTTCCATTGGCGATCACGCGGTCTCCTGGCGCGATATTATCCTCATATCTGGTGGTTTGTTTCTTCTCTACAAGGGCACCCAGGAAATCCATGAAGAAGTGGAAGGCGGCTTTGAGGGCGCTGGGGTAACCGCCAAGACCACCATGTTTGCCGCCATCACCCAGATCATGATTCTTGATCTGGTGTTCTCACTGGATTCGATCATTACCGCCATCGGCCTCACCGACGTGCTGCCGGTGATGATTGCCGCTATCACCATCGCCATCGCCGTCATGATGTTTGCGGCAAAGCCGGTGGGTGAATTCATTGAAGAACACCCAACCACCAAAATGCTGGCTCTGTCGTTCCTGCTTTTAATCGGCGCAGCACTTGTCGCGGACGGGTTCCATTTCCACATTCCGCGCGAATATATCTATTTCGCGATAGCCTTTTCTCTCGGCGTGGAGGTGCTCAACCTTTTGGCAGGGCGTAAACAGAAAAAACCTAACAACTAAGCGCTGGCCGCGTTCAGTTCTTCCAGAATTGCATCGCCCATACCTTGCGTACCGGTGAGCGTCATGCCGTCCTGCATGATGTCGCCTGTGCGCAGGCCCTTGGCGAGCACGGCGGCTATGGCGCCTTCCACCAAATCAGCAGCATCGGCAAGGGCGAACGAATAGCGCAGCGCCATGCCAAAGCTTGCAATCATGGCGATGGGGTTGGCTTCACCTTCACCGGCAATATCCGGCGCTGAGCCGTGTACCGGCTCATACATTGCCTTGCGCAAGCCTGTCTTTTCGTCCGGCAGGCCGAGCGAGGCCGAGGGCAGCATGCCCAGCGAACCGGTAAGCATGGCAGCAATATCAGAGAGCACATCACCAAACAGGTTGTCTGTCACCAGCACATCATACTGCTTGGGATTGCGCACAAGCTGCATGGCGCAGTTGTCGGCAAGCACGTGCTCAAGACCCACATCCGGGTATTCGCGCTTATGTATCTGGGTCACCACCTCGTTCCACAAAACACCGGTTTTCATAACGTTGCGTTTTTCTGCGGATGCAACCCTATTATTGCGGTTTTTGGCCAGATCAAATGCTACCCGTGCAATACGCTCAATCTCGTATGTATCGTAAACCTGGGTATCGATGGCGCGCTTTTGGCCATTGCCAATGTCGGTGATGGTTTTGGGTTCACCGAAATAAACTCCGCCAGTAAGCTCACGCACGATCAGAAGGTCCAGTCCTTCAACCACATCGCGTTTCAAGGAGGAAGCTTCCGCAAGGGCCGGATAGCATATCGCCGGGCGCAGGTTTGCAAAAAGCGCCAAGTCCTTGCGCAGGCGCAGAAGGCCTGCCTCGGGGCGCTGGTCGTAGCCGATATTGTCCCACTTCGGACCGCCCACGGCGCCGAAAATCACTGCATCTGCAGCTGTGGCTTTTTCCATATCTCCATCGGAAATGGACTCTCCATGGGCATCATAAGCAGCCCCGCCCACAAGGCCTTCATCGATCTCGAAAGAAGCAATGCCGGAGGCGTTGAACCAGTCGATCACCCTGCTAACCTGAGCCATCACCTCAGGGCCAATGCCGTCACCTGGAAGAAGGAATAGAGAATGTGTCGCCATAGCTCTGCTGCGCCCTTTATTACTGTTTTGCTGAAAGGCGTTTGCTTACCCGGCGCCGTGATTTTTTGCAAGGGCGATGAGGGGGTGGTGTCTTATCCTGCGGATCGGTGGTTGTTTTGATTTCGCTGCGCCGGGCCGCGCTTGCCGCCTTGTCGCGATGTCTCCGTATGTATCAAGATCAGCCCGCGCGAACAGGGGGAACGCGGCTAAGCTGATCGACTCAAAAACCCCGTGTTAAGCCCCGTCCACTAACACAAATTGCCCGTCGGCGGCGTTTTCACGTTCGGCGCGGGCGGTTTTGTATTCCGGCGAATCGTAAAAATTCTTAGCTACCTCAAAACTCGGAAATTCGATAACCACCACCCGGCGGTCTTCTTCTTCGCCTTCCAGTGTCACTGTTTCGCCGCCGCGTGCGATGAACTTGCCGCCATGTGCTGCGACTGCGGCCGGGGTAAGGGCCTTGTATTTTTCATATTGTTCCGGGTCGGTGACATTCACGCGCGCAATCAGATAAGCAGCCATGTACGTTCTCCTGATGTTGGTTCAAGGTTAGTGGGAAACCAGTTTCGCAAGCTTTGCAAGTTCAACATTTGCCCCGCACATAATGACGCCAACCCGCTCGCCCTTCTCAGGTGCATAAGCCCCAGAAAGCAGCGCTGCGAGAGCTACAGCACCGCCGGGTTCAGTTGCCAGGCGCAGGTTCTGCCAGCACCAGACTTGGGCCTGCGTTATGGCTTCATCGGGCACCAGCGCAACATGGTCCACGAAGCTTTGCGCGATGGGAAACATCAAATCGCCAACACTTGCCGCGCCCAAACTGTCGGCGGCAACACCTTCAGGATGAACCGTGGCCGGGTGTCCCGCCTCCAGCGCGGCGTGCAGCGCGCAAGAGGTTTCCGGCTCAACGGCAACAATTTTCGTGCGCCCACGATACCAGGCGGCAACACCGCCAATAAGTCCTCCGCCGCCAACCGCCACCAGAAGCGTATCGAGCCCAGATGCCTGCCCTTCAAGTTCGAGGCCAACGGTGCCCTGGCCTTCAAGGGTTGAAACTTGGTCGTATGCATGGATGGTCAAGGCGCCACTTTCGGCCCGGAACGCCTGGCTTGCAGAGAGTGCATCCGCATAGCGTGCACCGGTGACAATCACCTCTGCACCAAGGCGCTTGATGAGGTTCACTTTTGCCGGCGATGAGATTTCCGGCACATAGATGTGAGCGGGAACGCCCAGAGTGTGGGCCGCATATGCAACGGCTGCCCCGTGATTTCCGCCAGATGCGGCCACCACCCCTGCGCCAGGAACACTAACGCCAATGAGACTGTTGAATGCACCGCGCGGTTTGAACGAACCGGCATGTTGCAGGCACTCTAGCTTCAGATGAACGGGGACATCATGGCCAAAGGGTCCACCGGAAACCTCAAGCACAGGCGTTTTCCGGATATAGGGTTTGATGCGCTCATAAGCGGTGCTGATTTGTTCTTGGGAGATTTCACTCATGCGTTGATTTCCATGCGAAGACCTTTGCCGTCGCGCTCGGGTTCATGGGGAAGGGTGATGTGCTCACCAACAAGAATACGCCAGGCGCTGAAAGCCGCAGCGCAAGCATCGAGAATGTCGTCAGGGCCAACTTTTGAGGCTGGCCAGGCAGGGTGTTCCAAATTTTCAATCGGAAAACCCGACTTGGCAAGAAGCCCGCGCCGGAATTCGAGCCCTTCAGGATTGGGCCGGCTTTTGATTTTCTTGGGCACTGGCAGGGAGGCCTTCCCGTTCATCGCCCAAAAGGCTGCTTCAGGGTGCACCTCGAAAACCCGTTCCTGAAGCGTTGGTGTAATAAGCGCATCGATTTCACGCATCTTCGGAAAAAGCGCAAAACTCTGGCGCGATATTTTCCGGGGCGGGTCTGACAAGCCGAGATTGATTTCGCAAGCGGCGCGATAGTCGTCACACATCACCGCATCGCGCGCGGGAATCGCAAACACACTTGATTGCCTGTCTCCGAGAACGGCCCTGACGGCACGCTCGCATTCTCTGCCAGACTTTGCCATTTTTTCCGGAAATCCGATGGGCATATCCACACCAACGATTGCTGCATTGAGTTTGAGAACATCGGCAAACGTTTCACACAAATGGGCATGTGCTTTTTCTGCTCCGTTCCATAAAACCGCAAGCCAGCCGGCGGGGCATCCATCAACCCCGCACACCCGGGTTTTGCCACCAGCTTTCAGCACTTTGGCAAAATGCAATATGTCTTCACCAGCGCTGGCGGCGGCCACGTCTTCGAGAAGGCTGCTGGCTCTGCGGAACCCAGCATATGGCGGCAACCCCTTTGCCCGGAAATGGGTTAACAGCGCTGCAAACAAATCCCCGGTGCCGTTTGGAATGCCGGGGAAGTATCTGGATTCTATGGAGCGGGACTTGCCGCACTCGATGAATAGATTGGTGATGGTATTGGAAGTTTGCTCAGCAGATGTGACAATAACCGCCGGTGGCGCCAGTTTTGCAGCGCCTTCTTGAATGCCGGTGCTCCCTGAAAGCCATTCCAGTTCAAACCGGTTCGGCGTGATGATGTCTGCCAGCGGCACCAGCAAATCGCGCACGGCGGTTGCAGCATCTTCCGGGATATACAGCCCCTTATCGCTGTCGCCCATGACCGGGTCGCACAGGAACGGCACATCGGGCCTTAACGCCATGATTGCTGAGATGGTTTCAGCCGCAGCCTCAACATGGGCCGCGGAAGGAAAGTAGCCGGTCATCACGGCGTCCAGTTCCTTCAGCGCGCCGTCTTTTTCCAATGTCCCGGCAAATGCCCTGATGTCGTTCGACGGGAACTCGTGCACCGCCATGGCGCCATACTTGGGGCGGGTAGAAAGCAAAATGGTGGGCAGCGCCCAAACTTCATCGCCAAGCATTTCAAGGGCGGATGTGGTGAGCGAGCCGCCAACGCGCCCGCGCATAACTTGCGAGGTTATTGTGAGTAAGGTCGCCATTTAGACCACGTTCAGCTCGACAATAGGCTCATCGCGGGCAATCCGTTCGTAACTGAACCGGGAGAGGTCAACGCTGGTAAAACCACCGTGCACGATGTGCTCGGAAATGGCACGCCCCACAGCAGGTGATTGCTGCAGGCCATGGCCGGAAAATCCGTTGGCAAAGTAAAAGTTTCGAACCTCAGGATGCGGTCCCAAAATCGCGTTCTGGTCGGAGGTGTTATAGGCGTAATAACCAACCCAGGCATTGGCGAGTTTCACCGCCTCGAAAGCTCTAACCCGGTTTGCAAGAATGGGCCAGACGCTAGTCTCGAAGTAATCATAATCCACTTCAAAATCGCCCACTTCCGGCTCATCGCCCGGCTCAGGCGAACGTCCGCACAGGAACTGGCCGCTTTCGGGGCGAAAATAAACCCCGCTCGGGTCTATGGTTAAAGGCGAGTTGGTAATCTCTTCACGGCAATCAATGACGTAGACATATCGCTTGCGTGGCTCAACGGGCAGCGTAAGGCCCGCCCATGAGGCAACTTTCGCAGCCTCAACCCCGGCAGCGTTGACGAGCACGCCGCATGAAACATGCTCACCGCTCGCAAGTGTTACGCCGGAAACCGCCCCGTCCGTCATCAACAGGCCGGTTGCCGCCTCATCTCCATAGTCCGCCCCGTTCTGGCGCGCTGTTTTGCGGAAAAGCTGCATCAGTGAATAGGCGTCAAGCCAGCCTTCACCGGATTCACCAATTGCGCCAAGAGCAATATCGTCAACCTCGAGCCATGGCAGCCGCGCTTTCAGCTCGTCTGGCTTCAACAGGGCAATATCGGCGCCTTGTGCTTTTTGCACTTCATGGTTGGCCATGAGCGTTTGCCTGCCTTCCTCGGTGGCAAGAAACAGGTATGGGTTCGGGCGGAAACTCACATCGGCCTCAGCACCGAAGGTTTCCTTTAGATTCTGCAGGAAGGTAATGCCGAACTGCGACATGGCAATGTTTTCAGGTGTTGAATATTGCTGGCGGATGCCCGCCACCGAGCGCCCTGTCGAACCGAATTGATAAGATGGGTCCTTTTCAACCACGAGCACGGATGTGTCCGGAGCTAAATCACTTAAGAACCAGGCAATCGACGAACCGATAACGCCACCACCAACGATGATAATGTCATATGCGCTTTTCATGAATTCCTCTGCAGGGGCAATTCCAGAAAACGGAGTTTGGCGGAACTTCAAAAGCCTGTCATTCAAAAGTCAACACACAAGCAAAGATTCCCCTCTGCTTGCGCCGTCTTCGATGGATACTTTTTGTGCATTGCAATATAGATTTGGAGCTAATAGTCTCGCGCCGGTAAAAACTGCAGGAAATCATGATGACGTTCTCCATCCGCCCGCGCCGCAGCGTGCTTTACATGCCAGGGTCAAATGCGCGGGCTTTGGAAAAGGCGAAAAGCCTGGATGCCGACGCGCTTATTCTTGACTTGGAAGATGCGGTGGCGCCCGACGCCAAGGAACTGGCGCGCGAACAGGTTTGCGCAGCTGTCAAGGCGGGCGGTTATGGCCGCCGCGAAATCATCATCAGGGTGAACGGGCCCGAATCCCCTTGGGGCAAGGCCGATATGGAAGCGGCATGTGCTGCATCGCCCGATGGTATTCTGGTTCCAAAGGTTTCCAGCTCGGATGATATTGCCAGCGCCGCCGGCGCCATGAATGGGGCAGGCGCGGGCGGTGATGTGCAGTTATGGGCAATGATGGAAACACCCCTTGCGATGCTTAATGCAGGTGAGATTGCAGGGTGTGCAAATGATGCGGGCAGCCGGCTTTCCTGCCTCGTCATGGGCACCAATGATTTGGCCAAGGAGACAGGCGCGCAGCTGGGCCATGGCAGGTTCGCCATGCTGGCTTGGCTTTCAATATGTGTTGCTGCGGCACGCGCTCACGGCATCGATATTGTCGACGGTGTTTCCAATGACTTTCGCGACGAAAAAGGTTTTGCAGGCGAATGCGCGCAAGGGGCAGCCCTTGGCATGAACGGGAAGACTCTTATTCATCCGGCGCAAATCGGCCCCTGCAATGATGCCTTTTCTCCGGCAGATGATGAAATCGCCTATTCGCGGAAAATTATCGCAGCCTTCGAGCTTCCCGAAAATCAGGGCAAGGGCGTCATTACTGTTGATGGCAAGATGACCGAACTTCTTCATGCGGAAATTGCCAAGCGCACGGTGGCCATTGCCGATGCGATTGCCGCCAACAAAGAGGCGGCAGAATGAGCAAAACCAATCCCGGTAACTTCTTTGAGGATTTCTCGGTCGGTCAGAAACTCGTCCACTCAACACCGCGCACGGTGAATGTGGGCGATGTTTCACTTTATTCTGCCCTTTACGGCACAAGATTTGCGGTTCAATCGTCTGATGAATTTGCTCGCGCTGCAGGTTACCCCCAAAGCCCCGTCGATGATCTTCTTGTCTTTCACATCGTGTTCGGCAAAACGGTTCCCGATATTTCCCTGAATGCGGTTGCCAACCTTGGGTATGCAGATTGCCGGTTTTTAAAGCCGGTTTATCCGGGCGATACCCTCAGCACGGTTTCGGAAGTCATCGGTGTAAAGGAGAACTCCAACGGCAAAACCGGGGTGGTTTATGTGCGCTCAGTGGGCGCAAATCGAAATGGCGAGGCTGTGCTTGAATATGTGCGTTGGGTCATGGTGCGAAAACGCGATGAAGCAGCACCGGCCCCGAAACCGGTGGTGCCGGATTTGTCCGCATGCGTTCGCGCGGATGCGCTCGGTGCAGCCTGCCCGGAAATAGATGCTGCAAACTGGGATGATGCCTTAGCCGGTTCGCCATACCGGTGGGGGGATTATGAGCCTGGCGAGCGGATTGACCATGTGGACGGGATGACCGTTGAAGAGGCCGAGCACATGCTCGCCACCCGGCTTTTCCAGAACACCGCCAAGGTGCACTTCAACCAGCTTGAGCAGGCCAGGGGACGGTTCGGCAAGCGGTTGATTTATGGTGGCCATGTGATTTCCCTCACCCGGGCCCTTTCGTTCAACGGCCTTGGAAATGCATTCCACATTGCCGCGATAAATGGCGGGCGCCATGTGGCCCCGCTTTTTGCCGGCGGCACGGTTTTCGCCTGGTCTGAGGTGAAAGAAATTGCCGAATTGCCGGGCCGTGATGATGTTGGCGCCTTGCGGCTTTTGACGTACGCCAGCGTGGATGAACCCTCAAATGGTTTTTCGGGGAAAACGGAAAACGGTTACGATGATGGCGTCATACTCGAGCTTGACTACTGGATATTGATGCCAAGGTGAACTGACCCTCAATCGGCCTATAACAAAAGCAGGGTTTGTGTGCACCGCAATATAGGATTATAAATGAGTAAAAGGACCGGGATCAGGTTACATAATAATGTCAAACAAAACGCCCCAAAGACCACTCTCGCCGCATCTGCAAATTTATAAGCCCATGCTTTCGATGATAATGTCGATTGCCCATCGCATAACCGGGGCAGGGCTATATTTCGGTATGGCGTTTCTTGCCTGGTGGCTTTTGGCCGCCGCCACCAGCGCCGACTACTTCAACCTGGTGCAGGCTATCTATGGTTCGTGGCTGGGACGGCTCATTCTATTCGGTTTCACCTGGGCGCTCCTTCATCATGCCATAGGCGGCATCCGGCATTTTATTTGGGATACCGGCCGCGGCTTTGAGCTGGAAACCGTGGAGATCATGGCGAAAATCAACCTAGCCACATCAATTGTGCTGACGACCCTTATTTGGGTCATCGCCTACGCAGTGAGGTAAGGCAAAAATGGACCTGCGCACACCCCTTTCGAAAGTCCGCGGCCTTGGCTCGGCGAAAGATGGAACAGAGCATTTCTGGATGCAGCGGCTGACCGCGATTGCCAACGTTCCGCTGGTCATCTTTCTGGTTATTGTCATCGTGTCAAATGTGGGAGCAAGTCACGCGGAAGTGGCAGCGAATTTGGGTGCTCCACTGGTAACGGTCGGCCTGTTGTTGGCAGTGTTGTCGATTACCTGGCACATGCGCCTTGGTATGCAGGTGATCATAGAAGACTATGTGCCTTCCGAAGGTACAAAGATTGTCTGCCTGCTTGCCAATACATTCCTTTGTGCAGGGGTTGCGGTAACCGCTGGTTTTGCAATTTTGAAACTTGGGTTTGGAGCCTGACGAGATGGCTAAAGGAAATGGCTCGGCAAATGGCGCCTTCAGTGTGAATGGCCGCGCTTATGATGTGATCGACCACGAATATGACGTGGTTGTGGTTGGCGCAGGTGGCGCTGGCCTCAGGGCAACGCTTGGCGCATCCCAAGCGGGCTTGCGCACCGCATGTGTTTCCAAGGTTTTTCCAACCCGCTCCCACACAGTTGCCGCCCAAGGGGGCGTTGCTGCAGCGCTCGGCAATATGGGCCCGGATGACTGGCGCTGGCACATGTATGACACTGTAAAAGGCTCTGACTGGCTGGGCGATCAGGACGCTATTGAATATCTTTGCCGCCAGGCGCCGGAAGCAGTTTATGAGCTTGAACATTTCGGCGTGCCGTTCTCGCGCACCGAAGATGGCAAAATCTACCAGCGCCCGTTCGGCGGCATGACCACTGATTTTGGCGAAGGCCCGCCGGCCCAGCGCACATGCGCCGCTGCTGACCGCACCGGTCATGCCATGCTGCACACGCTTTATGGCCAGTCGCTGCGCTATTCGGCGGAGTTCTATATCGAATATTTCGCCCTTGACCTCATTATGGAAGACGGTGTGTGCCGGGGCGTAACCGCGCTGGCCATGGAAGATGGCACCCTTCACCGATTCAAGGCCCACAAGATCATTCTTGCAACGGGTGGTTATGGCCGGGCTTACTTTTCTTGCACGTCCGCCCACACCTGCACCGGTGATGGCAACGCCATGGTGCTGCGTGCCGGCCTGCCTTTGCAGGACATGGAGTTTGTGCAGTTCCACCCGACCGGTATTTATGGCGCAGGCTGCCTGATTACCGAGGGTTCGCGGGGCGAAGGCGGCTATCTCACCAACTCGGAAGGTGAACGCTTTATGGAGCGCTATGCTCCATCGGCCAAGGATTTGGCATCGCGCGATGTGGTTTCACGGTCCATGACCATTGAAATTCGCGAAGGGCGCGGTGTCGGCAAGGAGTCCGATCATATTTATCTCCACCTTGACCATCTCGCCCCGGATCTTCTGGCCGAACGATTGCCGGGCATTTCAGAATCAGCGCGCATATTCGCAGGCGTTGATGTCACCAAGGAACCGATCCCTGTTTTGCCGACCGTGCACTACAATATGGGTGGCATTCCCACCAACTATCACGGCGAGGTAATCGCCGGAGACAAGAAAGACCCGATGAAAACCGTGCCCGGGCTGATGGCTATAGGCGAGGCGGCATGTGTTTCCGTTCACGGGGCCAACAGGCTGGGTTCCAATTCGCTTATTGACCTTGTGGTGTTCGGACGGGCAGCTGGCCTCAGGTGTGCTGAAACCGTTGAGCCTAACCAGCCCCATGCGGAATGGACGAACGGAGCGGGCGAGGCCTCAATTGCCCGGCTCGACAAGTTCCGCAATGCCGAAGGCGGCACGCCCACGGCCCAGCTGCGCCTAAAAATGCAGCGCACCATGCAGTCGAATTGCGCGGTGTTCCGCACTGGTGAAATTCTGGATGAGGGCCACGATCTCATCCACGATATCTGGTCAGCCGGCGATGATATCGGTGTAACAGACCGCTCGCTTATCTGGAATTCCGACCTTATCGAGACCCTGGAATATGACAATCTTATCGCCCAGGCGGTGGTGACTATGGATGGCGCCCAGAACCGCGAGGAAAGCCGCGGCGCCCATGCCCGTGAAGATTTCCCCGACAGGAACGACAAGAAGTGGATGGTGCACACCCTGGCCTGGACCGATGATGCCAAGCGCGACGTGACCATCGGCTACCGCGATGTGCACAATTTCACCCTCACCAACGATGTCAGCTATATCAAGCCAAAGGCACGGGTTTACTAAATGGTTCAGCTCACACTGCCCAAGAAATCTCAGGTGCGGCATGGCAAGTCCTGGCCGGCGCAAACAACCGGCGAAACCCGCGAGTTTCAGATTTACCGCTATAACCCGGACACCGGCGATAATCCGCGCCTGGATACCTATATGGTGGACGTTGAAAATTGCGGGCCGATGGTGCTTGACGGGCTCATTAAAATAAAAAATGAAATCGACCCGACCCTGACGTTCCGCCGTTCGTGCCGGGAAGGCATATGCGGTTCTTGCGCCATGAATATTGACGGCACCAACACCCTTGCCTGCCTGAAGGGCATGGATGAGGTGGCCGGCCCGGTCAAAATATACCCGCTGCCCCATATGCCTGTGGTGAAAGACCTGGTGCCTGATATGACGCGCTTTTACGCCCAGCACCAATCTATTGAGCCTTGGCTGCAAACAGAAAGCGCCCAGCCGCGCAAGGAGTGGCTGCAAAGCCATGACGACCGCGAAAAACTGGATGGGCTTTATGAATGCATTCTGTGCGCTTGCTGCTCCACATCGTGCCCCAGCTATTGGTGGAATGGCGACCGCTATCTTGGCCCGGCTGTTCTGCTGCAGGCCTATCGCTGGCTTATCGATTCGCGCGATGAAGCAACCGGTAAGCGGCTTGACAATCTGGAAGACCCGTTCCGGCTTTACCGCTGCCACACCATCATGAACTGCGCTAAGGCGTGCCCCAAAGGCCTGAGTCCGGCCAAGGCAATTGCTGAAATCAAGAAAATGATGGTCGAACGCCGGGTCTGACCCCACCTGGCCGCGATGGTCGAATCGTAAACGAAGCGTTAAGCATTGCCCTTCAGACTGTTTTATTGATTTTTCAAATCCCGGGAGGGCAGTTCCTTGGGCAAAGCGATTTTGAAGTCTGAAGCGGACATTCAGCCGCTCGAAAATGTCACTATTGCATTCAATCCGATGATGAAGCGCCGCGCGGCGGAAAAAGAAGTCGTCCTGGACGGCGATATTCCTCTGGTGGTGGACAAGGATATTGTTGTGGCGCTCGATGCCGGCAGCATTGAAGAAAACCGCGAAGTCGTGAACGGGCTGGCCGACGATGAGGCCGCTCAGGTTTTTCACAACACAATGCAGCGGCTGGCAGGCGTTCTTGGAATTGGCGGCGAGGGCGCGAAGGCGGACTATTTCGATGAGGATGCAGCACTTGCTTTTATGCTGTTCCTGCGATTTGCGGGCAGGCTCAACGATCCCAGCCTGCCTGAATGCCGTGTCACCTACGACTTGACCAAACCTGACAGTCCTGCAAGCATCGAAATGCTCTGAAGAAATTTTTACATTTGGTTTGAGTTGACCCCATGAAAAAACGCGAAGGTGATCCGTGGATGCCGGCCGATGAATTTGGCCGGACGTTGAAGTCTGGCATCGGGCTTAACCTGCTGGTGCGCGATGTGGCCGCTGCAGTGAAGTTTCAAACCGATGTCCTGAAAGCTGAAACCGCTTATGCGGATCGAGACTTTGCGGTTATGCGCGCGGGCGGTTCTGAATGGATGCTGCACGCAGACCACACCTACCGCGACCATGAGATGGCGGGCGTTATTGAGGGTGTTGAAGCGCGCGGGGCCGGCATGGAAATTCGCCTCTATGGCCGCGACCCGGATGCGTCGGTTGAAGCTGCCCGCAATGGCGGCTGGATAGTCCTGTCGTCTGCACTGGATAAACCACACGGCCAGCGCGAAGCCCATATTATCGACGATGATGGCTATGTGTGGGTGCCGGGCATCCCGATTTAGCGCAACCGATCCTTGGTCCACTGGCACCATGCTGGAAGGCCGTTTGGCCGAAAATTGGTGCCTTGTGGGTGCGCAAAAAGCCCGTTAGTTTCCCTCTCACACAATTCAACAGGGGAGGTCCGCGTAAAGCGGACTGTCAATACATGGTCAAGGAAATCGGGCATTTTATTGGTGGCAAGCATGTGGCCGGCAAAAGCGGACGGTTTGCCGATGTTCTCAACCCAAATACCGGCGAAGTGCAGGCCAAAGTGGCGCTAGCAACGGCTGATGAAGTACACGCAGCAGCGCTGAACGCTGCCGAGGCGCAAGCTCAATGGGCTGCCAAAAACCCGCAGGCGCGCGCACGTGTGATGCATAGGTTCGTTGACCTGGTGAACGCCAACAAGGATGAGCTGGCCGAAATGCTCTCCATGGAGCACGGCAAAACCATTCCCGACAGCCATGGTGATATTCAGCGCGGTGTGGAAGTTGCAGAATTTGCCACCGGCATCCCTCATCTTCTGAAGGGCGAGTACACTGACGGCGCCGGCCCTGGTATTGACATGTATTCCATGCGCCAGCCGCTTGGCGTTGCCGCCGGCATAACCCCGTTCAATTTCCCGGCCATGATCCCCATGTGGAAATTCTGCCCGGCAATAGCCTGCGGCAATGCATTTGTGCTCAAACCGTCTGAACGTGATCCTTCCGTGCCGCTGCGTCTTGCCGAGCTGATGATTGAGGCAGGCCTTCCAGCTGGCGTTTTGAATGTGGTCAACGGCGATAAGGAAGCTGTCGACGCCCTTCTTGATGATGACATCATTCAAGGCATCGGCTTTGTCGGCTCTACTGCAATCGCTGAATATGTCTATAACCGCGGCTGCGGCAATGGCAAACGGGTGCAATGTTTCGGTGGTGCAAAGAACCACATGATCATTATGCCTGATGCGGACTTGGACCAGGCGGTGGATGCGCTCATTGGCGCTGGATACGGTTCGGCAGGTGAACGTTGCATGGCGATTTCAGTGGCGGTGCCCGTGGGCGAGGCAACCGCTGATGCGCTGGTTGAAAAGCTCACCCCGCGCGTTGAATCCCTGCGCATCGGCCCCTCCACTGATATGGAAGCCGACTATGGCCCGCTCGTCACTGGTGAAGCGCTCGACCGGGTGAAAGGCTATGTGGACCTTGGTATTGAGGAAGGTGCAAAGCTTGTCGTCGATGGCCGCGACTTTAAAATGCAGGGCTATGAGAACGGCTATTTCATGGGCGGGTGCCTGTTCGACAATGTCACCGCGGACATGCGCATCTACAAGGAAGAGATTTTCGGCCCTGTGCTCTCGGTGGTGCGCGCCAATACCTATGAAGAGGCGCTTGAGTTGCCCATGAAGCATGAATATGGCAACGGCGTTGCCATTTACACCCGTGATGGCGATGCCGCCCGAGATTTTGCCAACCGCATCAATATCGGTATGGTCGGCATTAATGTGCCGATTCCGGTGCCGCTTGCCTATCACACATTTGGCGGCTGGAAACGCTCTGCATTTGGCGACCTTAACCAGCATGGCCCGGATTCAGTGCGTTTTTATACCCGCACAAAAACCGTTACCTCGCGCTGGCCTTCAGGCATGAAGGAAGGTGCCGAATTCGTTATTCCGACAATGAATTAGGCGGAAACTTCCCTTGGTTAATGGGCGTGGCATTTTGGTCACGCCCAATTTTTGTCCTCGGATTTGGTAACCATTGGTTAACGTTTGAGGCGCAACCTCGTTTACTAGCAAACTGGGAATTGTGTCTTGCAGACGGACAGGCGAATGAGCTGCGCAACTAATTTATGCGCTTGCCCGTTCCTGAACCGGATGGAGCGTTTTTGAGTAGTTTGTTTTTCCTCCACACCGGTTGCGAGCCCGCAACCAGACCGGAGGTTATTATGAAGAGTAAATCTACCAAACTGATGATTGCCGCAGCGTGCGGAGCTTTGTATTTCTCCGCAGCGGTTCCTGCAATGTCGATGGCTGCTTGTGCGCCCCATGGCGCTGTTATCAAGTCGCTTTCTGGCAAGTATAACGAAACGCGCAAAGCCTACGGCCTTGCCGGAGGCAAGCAAATGCTTGAGATCTTTGTCTCCGAAAAGGGGACATGGACGGTTGTAGTGACCAATCTGGAAGGCATTGCCTGTGTGATCGCCGTTGGTGATTCATGGGAAGATGCACCAAAGGTGAAAACAGGTTCACCAACCTGAAAAAAGGTTTTACTAAATTGCAATGAACCTGAATCTTGCACATCGCGCGCGAAGAGGCGATAAGCGCCCGCCATGCGTGAAGTTCTGCGAGCCTATGAAAAGTGTATCGCATCGGGGGAGTTGAAACCCGATCGCGAACAAGCGCGTATTGCATCGCTGCTTGATGAGTTCGCCACCACCCTTTCCACATACACACCGGTGCTGCCCTCAAACGGCTGGAAGAAGTTTTTTGGGCTGGACAAGCCCGTAGCCCCTCCAAATGGACTTTACATTTATGGTGATGTCGGGCGCGGCAAAACCATGCTAATGGATTTGTTTTTCGACAATGTGCCGCTGGAGGCAAAACAACGCATCCACTTTCATGCGTTCATGCAAAATGTGCACACGCGTATTCACTATTGGCGAAAGCGCGAAGACGACCCGGTTCCCCCGGTCGCGGCTGAAATTGCCAAGGACACAACGCTTCTGTGTTTTGACGAGTTTCAGGTGAGCGACATTACCGATGCGATGATTTTGGGCCGGCTCTTCACCGTTTTGTTCGATTACGGAGTTGTGGTTGTTACCACCTCCAATGTGGAACCGGATAATTTGTACGAGCACGGGCTGAACCGGGCTCGCTTTTTGCCCTTCATCGAACTGTTCAAGCAAAAGCTCGATATTGTCTCGCTGGACAGCCCGACCGACTATCGCCTGCACCGGATTATGGGCCACAGAGTTTATGTAACGCCCCTTGGCGCCCAAGCAGACAAGGTGGTGCAAACCCGTTGGGAACAATTGACCGAAACCGAAATCGGCGAGCCGATAGAACTGCACCTTAAAGGGCGCATCCTTCATGTGCCCCAGGCAGCGCGCGGAGTTGCACGCTTTACCTTTGCTGATTTGTGCGAGGCCCCTCTCGGGCCTCCGGATTTCCTGAAAATCGCCACCACATTCGACACAGTCTTCATCGAGAACATACCCAAACTCGACAAATCCCGGCGCAACGAGGCCAAACGCTTCGTTATCCTTATCGACACTCTCTATGACAGCCATGTGCGGCTTGTGGCTTCAGCAGAAACGCCGCCGGAAGCGATTTATCCCACAGGCGATCACGCCTTTGAGTTTGCCCGCACGGTTTCCCGGCTGAACGAAATGCAATCAGAAGAATATCTGACGGCCACCGATTAGGTTGCCCTGCGCCACAGCGCCAAGCCTGCTCCTGCCGCAATCAGCCAAACGCCACCAACAGCTTCTGCAACCGGCAGCACTTTGCGCCCGGCAACATTCACCGCACCCTCACTCAAAATCGCATAAGCTGCAAGGATTGGAAGCTCTACCGCAAGGGTTATGAGCGCAAGAACAAAGAATTGAAACGCCATGTCAGGACCAGGCGTGACGAATTGGGGAATGATGGCGATGAACGCCACCAGGTTTTTGGGATTTGACGCCTGAACCGTGAACCCATGCAGAAAGTCCTGTCCAGGTTTAACCTGTGTCTTTTGGACCTTTTGATCAAGATTGCCTGCTGAGCCCTTGGCGCCTGCCATTAACATAGTGATGCCCAGCCACACCAGATAAGCTGCGCCGGCCCATTTGATCAGCTGGAAAAGTTCATAGGAAGCAAGGATGGCTGCTCCGATCCCGGCCGCTGACAGGGCATAGAAAATCAGGTTCGCCGCCCCAATGCCAAGGCTTGCGCGCCAACCAGCCCGCGCACCGAAGCGCATGGAACGGGTCACGACCAGCAGCACCGCAGGGCCCGGCGAAAACGACAATGCAAGTTCGGTCAACGCGAATAAAAATATGATTTCGAGTGTCAAATTGGAGGCCCTCTAATCAATAAGTTCTAATTATGTTGGAATTGTAGTTATATCCTTGCAGAGTTGGGCCAATCGGGATAGGGAAAACGGCACTTCCAGACAAAAAACGACACGCCCAAATTGCAACCAGCGGCGTGGGGACAAAAGCAGACAGGGGACCCAAATGGCGCGCAACAAGATAGCCCTCATTGGCGGCGGTATGATCGGCGGTACTCTCGCCCATCTTGCCGGATTAAAAGAACTTGGCGATGTGGTGATTTTCGATATTGTCGACGGCTTGCCCCAGGGCAAGGCACTGGATTTGGCGGAATCCGCGCCGGTTGAGGGCTTCGATGCCAATATGGCCGGCACACAGAAATATGCCGGCATCAATGGCGCTGACGTAGTTATTGTCACCGCCGGTGTGCCGCGTAAGCCGGGCATGAGCCGCGATGACCTTTTGGAAATCAATCTCAAAGTTATGGGGCAGGTGGGCGCTGGCATTGCCAAATATGCACCGAACGCCTTTGTTATCTGCATTACCAACCCACTTGATGCCATGGTGTGGGCCTTGCGCGAGGCTTCCGGGCTTCCACACACCAAGGTTGTCGGCATGGCGGGTGTTCTTGATTCGGCCCGTTTCCGCCACTTCCTAGCTGAGGAATTCGACGTTTCGGTTGAAGATGTGACAGCGTTCGTTCTGGGCGGGCACGGCGATACTATGGTGCCGCTCATCCGCTATTCGACCGTTGCCGGCATTCCGGTTCCCGATCTTGTCGACATGAAGTGGACAACCTCAAAGCGCATCGAAGAAATTGTCCAGCGCACCCGCGACGGGGGTGCGGAAATTGTCGGCCTATTGAAAACAGGCTCGGCTTATTACGCCCCGGCATCATCGGCGATCGCCATGGCGGAGAGCTATCTGAAAGACAAGAAACGGGTGCTGCCCTGTGCGGCCTATCTGGATGGCGAATACGGCATTCACGGCCTTTATGTGGGCGCGCCGGTGGTGATTGGCGCAGGGGGCGTTGAACGTATCGTTGAAATAAAACTCGACAAGAAAGAGCGCGAAATGCTGCAAGTCTCTGTCGATGCCGTGCAGGGTCTTGTCGACGCCTGCCGCCAGATCGCTCCAGACCTTGGCGAATAAGGGAGCGAACGCATTTTAACGGGCTGGAGGCAAACCGGCGGGGAGAGAACGTATGAACATTCATGAGTATCAGGCGAAGGGCGTATTGCGCTCATTTGGAGTGGCAACCGGTGAAGGGTTGCCGGCGTTCAGTGTTGATGAAGCGGTTTCTGCGGCAGAAGAACTTGGTGGCCCGGTGTGGGTGGTCAAGGCGCAGATCCACGCTGGCGGGCGTGGCAAGGGCGGCGGCGTTAAAGTCGTAAAATCCGTTGATGAAGTGCGCTCAGAAGCCGAACGTATGCTTGGCATGCAACTGGTTACCCACCAGACAGGCCCTGATGGCAAGGAAGTTGGCCGGCTGTACATCGAAAAGGGATGCGCTATTGCCCGCGAGCTTTATCTCTCCTGCCTTGTTGACCGTGCAAACTCGCGCATTGCCTTCATTGCTTCCACAGAAGGGGGCATGGATATTGAGGAAGTTGCCGCGGAAACGCCGGAGAAAATCATCACCGTGCATGTGGACCCGGCAGCTGGTTTCAGCTCCCATGTGGGCCGCGACATTGCCTATGGGCTGAAGCTTGAGGGCACCCAGATCAAGCAATGTGTGAAACTTGTTTCCGATCTTTACCGGGCATTTGTTGAAAAGGACATGAGCCTTCTTGAGATCAACCCGCTGGTGGTGACCGAGGCGGGCGATTTGGTTTGCCTCGACGCCAAGGTGAACTTTGACGGCAATGCCCTATACCGCCATTCCGACGTAATGGAACTGCGCGATGAGACCGAAGAGGATGCCAAGGAACTCGAAGCGTCCAAGTTTGATCTCAACTACATTTCCCTTGATGGTGAAATAGGCTGCATGGTGAACGGGGCCGGGCTTGCCATGGCGACCATGGACATCATCAAGCTTTATGGCGCCTCACCTGCCAACTTTCTTGATGTGGGCGGCGGGGCAACCACGGAGAAAGTGACAGCGGCCTTCAAGATCATCACATCAGATCCCAATGTGAAGGGCATCTTGGTGAACATTTTCGGTGGCATTATGCGCTGCGATGTGATTGCCGAAGGGGTTGTTACGGCAATCAAGGATGTCGGGCTTGAGGTGCCGCTGGTGGTGCGCCTTGAAGGCACCAAGGTTTCTGAAGGCAAGAAAATACTTTCTGACAGCGGGCTCAATGTCATTCCCGCAGATGATCTCGACGATGCAGCCCAAAAAATTGTCGCTGCGGTGAAGGAGGCTGCGTAATGTCCGTTCTCGTAAATAAGGACACCAAAGTTATTTGCCAGGGGATTACCGGCAATAATGGCACCTTCCACACTGAGCAGGCGCTGGCCTATGGCACAAATATGGTCGGCGGGGTGACGCCGGGCAAGGGTGGCAGCGACCATCTTGGCCTGCCGGTTTTCGACACGGTTGGCGAAGCGCGCGAGGCAACCGGCACCGATGCTTCTGTCATTTATGTGCCGCCGCCATTTGCCGGTGACGCCATTCTGGAGGCGATTGCGGCAGAAATTGAGTTAGTTGTTTGCATTACCGAGGGCATACCGGTGATGGACATGGTGAAAGTGAAGCGCGCGCTTTCTGGCTCCAACACCCGGCTTGTCGGCCCCAACTGCCCAGGCGTCATAACACCGGATGAATGCAAAATCGGGATCATGCCCGGCCACATCCACAAGAAGGGTTCGGTTGGCATCGTCTCGCGCTCGGGCACGCTCACCTATGAAGCAGTTGCCCAGACAACGGCCGCCGGGCTTGGCCAGACCACCTGTATCGGCATTGGCGGCGATCCCGTGAACGGCACCAATTTCATTGATTGCCTCGGTATGTTCCTCAGCGATGAGGAAACCAAGTCAATCATCATGATTGGTGAGATTGGCGGCACGGCGGAAGAAGAAGCCGCTGATTTCATTAAATCCTCAAAGGTGAAAAAGCCGGTTGTTGGCTTCATTGCCGGGCTCACCGCACCGCCAGGGCGCACCATGGGCCATGCCGGCGCCATCGTTTCCGGCGGCAAGGGTGGAGCTGAAAGCAAAATCGAGGCGCTCAAATCAGCAGGAATTGAAGTCGCCAATTCACCGGCAGCACTTGGCACAACGCTTCAAGAAGTATTAGATAGACTCTAAGTGCGGTGAGATCATCTTCGAACACTTAGAGTCCATGGCTTTTATGTTTGTGGAGCAAAAAATAGAGAGCGCGGTTTGCTGTGGAATAAGCCGTCCACTGCGCCGTGACGGGTACCATGACCAGACATGAACAAAACGACGTGTTTGCGCGCACGTCGTTTCTTTACGGCGGAAACGCCGCGTTTATCGAGCAACTGTATGCCTGCTACAAGAAAAATCCCGAAAGTGTAGATCCTGACTGGCAGGAATTTTTCGATAGCCTGGGCGATGACCAGGAAAACGTAATCGCCGGCGCCCGTGGCGCCTCATGGAAACGGGACGACTGGCCGGAAGCGGCCAATGGCGAAATGGTCAGCGCACTTGATGGCGACTGGACGCCCTTCGAAAGACAAATATCAGAAAAAATTGATGGCAAGTCCAAAACGGACGGCGCGGCCCTTTCAGCAGAAGAATTGCGTCAGGCAACCCTTGATTCGGTACGCGCGCTCATGATGATCCGCGCCTACCGCATTCGTGGCCATCTGGCAGCAGACCTTGATCCTTTGAAATTGCGTGCGCCGGAAGCCCATCCTGAGCTGCAGCCGGAAACCTACGGCTTTGGTGAGAATGATCTCGACAGGCCGATTTTCATCGACAACGTTCTGGGCCTGGAGGCTGCCACGATCCGCGAGATGATTCAGATTTTGCAGCGGACCTACTGCTCAACCATGGGTGTTGAGTTCATGCATATTTCCGACCCGGCGCAGAAAGCCTGGTTGCAAGAACGCATTGAGGGGCCGGGCAAGGAAATCGCCTTCACCGATCAGGGTAAGCGAGCCATCCTCAACAAGCTGATTGAGGCGGAAGGTTTCGAAAGCTTCCTCAACATCAAATATACCGGCACCAAGCGGTTCGGCCTTGATGGCGGTGAAGCCATGGTGCCTGCCCTTGAGCAAATCATCAAACGCGGCGGTAATCTCGGGGTTAAGGAGATTGTCTTCGGAATGCCGCACAGGGGCCGCCTGAACGTTTTGGCCAACGTGATGGGCAAGCCCTACCGGGCAATATTCCATGAATTCAAGGGCGGGTCTTTCAAGCCCGATGAAGTGGAAGGCTCAGGCGATGTGAAATACCATCTGGGCTCTTCGTCGGACCGCGAATTTGACGGCAACAATGTCCATCTGTCGCTTACCGCAAACCCATCCCATCTTGAGATTGTTGACCCGGTGGTTCTCGGCAAAGCCCGGGCCAAACAGGACCAGCTGGGTGATGAAACCCGCAGTTCTGTTATGCCGCTGTTGCTGCACGGCGATGCTGCCTTTGCCGGCCAAGGCGTTGTGGCGGAATGTTTCGGCCTGTCAGGCCTTAAGGGCCACCGTTCCGGCGGCTCAATCCACTTTATCGTCAATAACCAGATAGGCTTTACCACCAGCCCCATTCATGCGCGCTCTTCGCCCTATCCATCCGATGTGGCGAAAATGATTGAGGCGCCGATTTTCCATGTAAACGGCGATGATCCCGAAGCGGTAACTTATGCTGCGAAAGTGGCGACGGAATTCCGCCAGAAATTCGGTGTTCCCGTCGTCATCGATATGTTCTGCTACCGTCGGTTCGGCCACAATGAAGGCGATGAGCCCTCTTTTACCCAGCCGATCATGTACAGGCGCATTGCCAAACATCCCCGGGTTGTTGAAATCTATGGCGACCGCCTCGTGGAAGAAGGCGTTTTGTCCGCGCAAGATGTTGAAGGCATGAAGACCGGCTTCCGCGCCAAGCTGGATGATGATTTTGACAGCTCTGACAGCTACCGCCCGAACAAGGCCGACTGGCTTGACGGAAAGTGGACAGGGCTCAAGACCACCCGCGATGAAGGTGAAGCGCGCCGTGGCCAAACCGGCTATGACCTGGACCGTATGCGCGAAATCGGCCGCTCCATCACCAAAGTGCCCGCGGACTTTAACCTCCACCGCACCTTGAAACGCATCATCGCCAACAGGGCCAAGATGATGGAAGGAGAGGTGCCGGTCGATTGGGCTATGGCCGAGCTTTTGGCCTTTGGTACGCTGATTGATGAAGGATTTCCGGTGCGCCTGTCAGGCCAGGATTGTGAGCGTGGTACCTTCTCTCACCGGCACTCGGTGCTGAACGACCAGGAAAATGAAGACCGCTACGTTCCCCTGAACAATATTTTTGACGGCCAGCCGCGATTTGAAGTCATTAACTCCATGTTGTCGGAAGAAGCGGTACTTGGATTCGAGTATGGTTACTCGCTGGCCGAACCCAAAACGCTTGTTCTGTGGGAGGCGCAATTCGGCGACTTTGCCAATGGCGCCCAAGTGGTGATTGACCAGTTTATCTCGTCAGGTGAGCGCAAATGGCTGCGCATGTCGGGCCTGGTGCTATTGCTGCCCCATGGCTATGAGGGCCAGGGACCGGAGCATTCGTCTGCCCGCCTTGAGAGATATCTGCAATCGTCCGCCGAGGACAATTGGCAGGTGGCGATATGCACATCGCCTGCAAACTACTTCCATATCCTGCGCCGGCAGATGAACCGCGAGTTCAGAAAACCACTGGTGCTGATGACGCCGAAATCCAACCTGCGTTCGAAACGGAATGTTTCAAAGCTTGAAGAGTTTGGTCCCGATTCAACTTTCCACCGGGTGCTTTGGGACGATGCCCAGCACTTGCCAGACCAGAAAATCAGATTGGTTTCGGACAAAAAGATAAAACGCGTCGTGTTATGTACCGGAAAGGTATATTTCGACCTCTATGAGGAGCGCGAAAAGCGCGGCATAAAAGATATCTACCTTTTGCGCCTGGAACAGCTTTATCCTTTCCCGTTCAAAGCGCTGGTGAAGGAGATGGGCCGGTTCCCGAACGCAGAAGTTATATGGTGCCAGGAAGAACCACAGAATATGGGGGCGTGGACGTTCGTTGAGCCGAACATTGAATGGGTGTTGAAGCGGGTGGAAAGCAAGTCTGCGCGGGCATCTTATGCGGGGCGCAATCCCTCGGCGTCAACGGCGACCGGACTGATGAGCCAGCACATGTATGAGCTGGAAACCTTCCTGAACAAGGCGTTGACCCTGGATTAAGCTTGTAACCGTTTGCGAACTGATTGAAGAGAGGCAACTGAATGACAACGGAGATACGTGTCCCAACACTCGGGGAATCCGTCACCGAGGCAACCATTTCGCAATGGTTCAAACAAAAGGGCGAAGCGGTTTCCGCCGATGAACCGCTTGTAGAGCTTGAAACCGACAAGGTGACTATTGAGGTGCCTGCACCTGCATCCGGCGTCATTGATTCGATTGATGTAGCCGATGGCGAAACCGTTGAGGTTGGCGCCCTTTTGGGCTCGATTTCTGAAGGCGAAGGAAAGCCGGCACCCAAACCGGCGGAAAAAGCAACCGCTCCTGCTCCTGCCCCAGCCGTTGATGGTGATGGCGGAATGCCACCGTCGCCTTCTGCTGCGAGGATGATGGCGGAAAAGGGCGTTTCTGCTGACCAGGTAGAGGGCAGCGGCAAGCGTGGCCAGATTTTGAAAGGTGATGTGATTGAGACCCTTGAAAAAGGTCCCGCTGAGCAACCCCAACCTGTTTCTGTGCCCCGCGGTCCGGTAGCGGTGGAAGATGAAGCGCGCGAAGAGCGGGTCAAGATGACCAGGCTGCGCCAAACCATTGCCCGCCGCCTGAAAGATGCCCAAAACTCTGCCGCCATTCTCACCACCTTCAACGAGGTGGATATGACAGCGATTATGGCGCTGAGGGTTGAGTACAAAGAGCTGTTTGAGAAAAAGCATGGCGTGAAGCTGGGCTTCATGGGCTTTTTCGTCAAAGCGGTTATTGCGGCTCTTGAAGATGTGCCGGCGGTGAATGCGGAAATTGACGGCACCGATATTGTTTACAAGAATTTCTACCATATCGGCGTTGCAGTCGGCACCGAAAAGGGGCTCGTGGTGCCTGTGGTGCGTGATGCCCAGAAACTTTCGCTGGCAGGTGTTGAAAAAGAAATCGGCAATCTGGGCCGCAAAGCACGCGATGGCGACCTCAAGATAGAAGAAATGATGGGCGGCACATTCACCATCTCCAATGGCGGTGTTTATGGCTCCCTCATGTCGACGCCGATTTTGAATGCCCCGCAATCCGGCATATTGGGGATGCACAAAATTCAGGAACGCCCGATGGTGGTGAATGGCGAGATTGTGGTGCGCCCGATGATGTATCTCGCCTTGTCCTACGACCACCGCATTGTGGACGGCAAGGAGGCGGTGACCTTCCTGGTAAGGGTCAAGGAAGCCATCGAAGACCCGCAGCGCCTCGTTCTCGACCTGTGAACATAATAATCCTTAAAACGGAACCGGTTTAATGTCCGAACAGTTTGACGTCACAATCATCGGCTCCGGGCCAGGCGGCTATGTTTGCGCTATCCGCTGCGCCCAGCTCGGCCTGAAGACAGCCATTGTTGAAAAAAACGACACATTCGGCGGCACCTGCCTCAATGTGGGCTGTATCCCCTCCAAGGCGCTACTGCACGCTTCTGAAATGTTCGAAGAGGCAGGCCACATGGATGCCATGGGCATCGGTGTTTCCAAGCCCAAGCTGAACATTAAACAGCTGATGGCTTTCAAGGATGAAGGGGTTGCGGGCAACGTGCAGGGCGTTGCGTTTTTGTTGAAGAAGAACAAGGTGACCTCTTTTCAGGGTACCGGGACCGTCAAAGCCGCGGGCACTGTTGAGGTGACCGGAGATGATGGCAAGACAACTGCCATCAGCACCAAAAATATTATCATCGCTACCGGATCCGATGTTGCCCAGCTTCCAGGCGTTGAAATTGACGAAAAGAAAGTCGTGTCATCTACCGGCGCGTTGGAGCTCACCAAGGTGCCAAAGCATATGGTTCTCGTGGGCGGCGGCGTGATCGGCCTGGAACTTGGATCGGTCTGGCGGCGGCTTGGCGCTGAGGTAACGGTTGTTGAGTTTCTTGACCGCATTTTGCCGGGCATGGATTTGGACACCGCCAAAACCTTCATGCGCAGCTTGAAAAAGCAGGGCATGACGTTCAAGCTTTCCACAAAAGTAACCGGCGTCAAGAAACTGAAAAGCGGCCTTAAGGTGACCATTGAACCTTCCAAGGGCGGCGATGAGCAGGTTCTGGATGCCGATGTGGTTCTCGTCGCCATTGGGCGGGTGCCCTATACGGACGGGCTTGGCCTTGAAGATGCCGGCGTGAAACTTGATAGTCACGGTCGGATTGAAGTCGATGCGCACTTCAAGACTAATGTGGATGGCGTTTACGCCATTGGTGACGTGATCGCAGGGCCCATGCTTGCGCACAAGGCGGAAGATGAAGGCGTTGCTGTTGCGGAGATACTCGCAGGCCAGGCAGGCCACGTGAACTACAACGTTATACCCTCGGTTGTTTACACCATGCCCGAGGTTGCCTCCGTGGGCAAAACCGAAGAAGAGCTGAAAGAAGCCGGCATTTCATACAACTCAGGCAAGTTCCCGTTCACAGCCAATGGCCGCGCGAAAGTGAACCGCACCACGGATGGCTTTGTGAAAGTGCTGGCCGATGCGAAAACCGACCAGGTTCTGGGGGTTCATATTATCGGCGCCAATGCTGGCGAAATGATACATGAAGCGGCGGTGCTGATGGAGTTTGGTGGCTCAGCGGAAGATCTGGCGCGCACGTGCCATGCCCACCCAACCCTTTCCGAAGCGGTCAAGGAAGCAGCCATGGGCGTTGCCAAACGCACAATCCATATGTGAGGGCACCAACAAGTCTAGAACGGCATTGGGTGGGCGCGATTTGCTGCGGAGATTTCTTCGAGCACGGTCTCGGGCAATTGCAATTCTGCTGAGCCCAAGGCGGTATCGAGCTGGGCAATGCTGGTCGCTCCAAAAATTACCGAGCCCATGAACGGGCGCGTCAGGCAAAAGGCCAGCGCCATTTGCCCTGCGTCCAGGCCGTTGCGGCGAGCAATCTCAAGATAGGCATCGTGGGCGGGCCAGATGTTTGCAGTGATGCGTCCGTGGATGGTCGGATTGATAGAGCGCCGTGTGCCTTGAGGTGTGGTGTCACCGGCATATTTTCCGGTGAGAATACCGCAGGCCAGCGGGGAATATGCAAGTAAATCAACATCTTCTGTGCAACACAGTTCCGCCAAATCAAGATCAAACAACCGACACATCAGTGAGTATTCGTTCTGGATGGTGGCGACTCGTGGCAGGCCCTCACGCTCGGCAACCTCCAGGAATAGTGCTGTGCCCCAAGCGGTTTCATTGGAAAGGCCGATATGGCGCACCTTGCCAGCGTCTATCTGGCGTTGCAACTCGCCCAATACATCCTCAATATGGGCGATGGTTTCGCCTCTGCTTTTGCCCGTCGGGTCATAGTTCCAGTATCTGCGGAAATGGTAACTGCCTCGGTTTGGCCAGTGCAGCTGATAAAGATCCACATAATCGGTTTTCAGCTTACTCAGAGAGTCATCAAGCGATGCGCGGATGCCAGCTGCATCAATTGGCGCACCACCGCGTGCCCGCGCGCTGCCTTCACCGGTAATTTTCGTTGCCAAAACAACATCGGCCCTGCGGCCCGAATTCTCCAACCAGGTGCCGATGACTTCCTCTGTTTTGCCGGCATAGTCGTCCGGGCCCGGATTGGCCGGATACATTTCCGCGGTGTCGATAAAGTTGATGCCGCGATCAAGGGCATGATCTATCTGGGTATGGCCTTCGGCCTCGCTGTTTTGCGAACCCCATGTCATTGATCCAAGGCATAGAGATGAAACGCGCAAATCGGTGCGTCCGAGAGTTTTGTAGTTCAAGGGGCTCTCCCGTGAGATTCTAGAAAAGGTGGATGTTTGGCCGTGACTGCTGCTGAGTCTGGAATGCGGTTCGTTTGCGCATCATAGGGGGACAAAAATTCGCGCGCAAATTGTAATAAATATGAGTACCGCGCACTTCCAAAAAAGCCGCAGCATCGCTAGCATAACGGATCTGGGCACCAAGAAGCGAAAACACGCCCAGAGGGCTGGGGGGGTATGTTTACCGATCTGCGCACAGGAACCAAGCTGGTCATCTTATGCTCGATGTTTATCGCGGCATTGGTTGCGACTACCTACAGCCTGATCGCAGAAAAACAAATCGCCATCAAGTTCGCCCGCAAAGAACTCATTGGCACGAGATATATTGAAGCTGCCCACAACGTTTACGGAAGGGTGCTTGTGCAACCCCCGTTCACCAAGGTTGGCGGCACCGACAGCCGCCGCATCAATGAAAGCCTTGCAAAGCTCTCCGAGGTACAGCAGTCGTCAGGCGATCTCCTGCAAGCTGTGCAGTTGACGCAAGCTTTTGATGACGGCGTGCGGCAATTGCCTTCTGAAATCAAAAACGGGGTGCGATCGTTCCCTTATGTGGTGAGCGTTCTTGAAACCGGGCGCCGTCTGGTGTCGCGGGTGGCAGATGAGTCCAATCTCTCCCTCGACCCGGACATCGACACCTATTATCTGCAAAATCTGGTCACCGAAAAATTGCCGGCCTTTATCGGGCGGCTGGGTGAGTTCCAGCTGCTTTACCGCGAAGCGGTGGAGTTGCCCGAGCCTTCGCCAGAGCAGCTCATCCGGTTCCAGTTTCTCGATGGGTTGTTGCGATCGCTTGCCGGGGAGATAAACAGAAAACTGGTCTCCGCCTACAGGGGCAATCCGGGTGACAAGTTGAGGCCTGCTGTGGAGCCTGAATTTTCCGCAATGATGGCCAGCCTTTCCTCTTACCTTGGCGGCCTGAATGCACTGTTTACAGGCGGCATCGGGGAAATTGAAAACGAGCAAGGGTACACAGCGCTGGTGGAAAAAGCCCTGGCTTCCTGGTTCGTTGCTCAAAAGGAGCTCGATAAACTCCTGGAAAGCCGCATTGATGGCTTTATCTGGCGCATGCAACTGAGCCTGGCGCTTACGGGGGCCCTTGCGCTGCTCAGTATTGCTTTTGCGGTTTTGACATACATGCGCACGGTGGGGCCGCTGAAGCGTCTGGAAGCAGTTGCCACAACGGTGCGGGAGACCAAAAACTATAACCTGCGTGTAGATCATAAGGGGGATGATGAAATCGGCATGGTGACAGCCGCTTTCAACGATATGCTTGATGAACTGTCGGCTGCCCGCGAACGAGAACGGGTTGAGCAATCAGAACTTGCACGGGTGGCGCGGGTCACCACAATGGGCGCTATGACCGCCTCCATCGCTCATGAAATCAACCAGCCCCTTGCAGCTATCGTCACCAATTCCAACGCTGCCAAGCGTTGGCTGAAGGGCAACAACCCAAATGTGGAAGAAGCCCTGTCTGCGCTGGAGAACATCGTCAAGGACGGCCATAGGGCAAGCCACGTCATTGGCAGTGTCAGGGCAATGTTTCAGAAAGATTCCGGCGACAAAATAAGCTTCAATATGAATGACGTGGTGGAGGATGTTCTGACGCTTGCCGGAAACGAACTGCGGAAGAACAAAATTAGAGTGAAAAATGACCTTGCCGACGACTTGCCCAATGTGCATGCGGACCAGGTGCAAATGCAGCAGGTTGTTCTAAACCTTATTATGAATGCTGTTGAAGCCATGAATACGGTTGAGGAACGCAAGCACACGCTGACGGTCACGTCAGCTGTGGACGATGACGGGATGGTAAATGTTGCTGTGGCCGATACCGGGCCGGGAATTGCGCCACATGAGCTGGAGCGTATTTTTGAAACGTTCTTTACAACCAAGTCAAAAGGCATGGGTATGGGGCTTTCAATTTGCCGTTCTATTCTTGAGGCCCATGGGGGTAGATTGACGGCTTCGTCGGCCAAGCCAATCGGCACAATTTTCGAAATCGTTCTTCCGGCCGAAGAGGGGCAAGACGCATGACTGACACGCCGAGGGATGAAACACCGGTTGTCTTCATCGTAGATGATGATGAATCCCTCGGCGAGGCGATGCGGAGTCTGTTCCGATCAATCGGCCTGAAAGTAGTGGTTTTCAATAATGCGGCTGATTTCTTAAGCCAGAAATTGCCCGATGCGCCCAGTTGCCTTGTATTGGATGTGCGCCTGCCAGGGGTGAGCGGACTGGACTTTCAAAGGGAGCTGGCGGAGGCGAATATCGATGTTCCGATCGTGTTCATGACGGGACACGGGGACATCCCCATGACTGTGCGCGCAATGAAGGCGGGCGCGGTTGAATTCCTCACAAAACCGTTTCGCGAGCAAGATATGCTTGATGCGGTTCAGGCAGCGCTAACCCGTGATAAGGAACGCCGTGAGAGCGAGCAATCCCTGTCTGGCCTGAAAGCCAAATTCAGCACCCTGACTCCGCGGGAACAAGAGGTCATGGTGCTTGTTGCTGCAGGCCTTATGAACAAGCAAATTGCAGGAGATCTAGGCGTTAGCGAGATCACCATCAAGGTTCACAGGGGCAATGTGACACGCAAGATGGGGGCTCGTTCGCTGGCCGATCTCGTGCGTATGGCTGACGCCTTAAACCTTAAAAGATGAATGATTTGTCACACTATACCAACGTACAGTTTCCCCCCCTCAAATCAGCCCCTAATCATATGATCGTGAAGTGTCCGCATAGTACTGACTCGCCCCTCAAAGTTTGAAGGAAGAATTCACTTGTCTCACACTCCAATGATTTCGATCGTCGATGACGATCAGTCCGTCCGCGAGGCCACACGTGGCCTTGTGCGCTCGCTCGGTTACGAGGCGGCATTGTTTGGATCAGCTGAAGAATTCCTCACATCTCAGGAAATGCATGACACTTCGTGCCTCATCGCCGATGTTCAGATGCCAGGTCTGAGCGGCGTTGAGTTGCAGACCGAATTGATCTCAAACGGCCATTCATTACCGATGATTTTCGTCACCGCGTTTCCCGAGCCTATGATACGCGAAAGGGCCATGAACGCGGGCGCCTACGGCTTCCTCAGCAAGCCATTTGACGAAGATAGTTTGATTGCCTGTCTCGACCGGGCGCTTACAAGTTAAATTTACTTTTACATTTGAAATCCCCAGTATTAGGCGGCAATTAGTTAAAATTGCCGCCAAAACTATACTTAGGGATAGGTGAATCCAACCTATCGATATCAAAGAATTACCTAAGAATAGTAGAGCGAAATCCCCCCTATGCTCCATTGTCCCATTAATGCTGGACAAAAGAGCCTTAAAGCCGAGTCCGCGTATGCATAGGGGAGATAGCCATGCAATCGAAGTCAATCCGCATATTGCAACTGGGAATGGCGTTTTCCGCTACACTGGCCGTCGCACTTGTCGGCGTCTCGTTCCGCGGCGAAACAGAGGCTCCAAAGACCGCAATGGTCTGTAAGCAAGCCGAATGGCCAATCAAATCTGTGGCATGTCTTGATGCCGCAATTAGCCGCAAAGCGCGCCTTGCGGATGACTTCAAGGGCGCGGAAATATTGAATGTTGGCGCAAAAGCCGATTCAAGCCTTGTTCGCGTTTCTGATGAAGTTGCGACCAAAGGCGATCGCCTACCGATCCTCAACGACCCAGAAGTCTACTTCAAGACTGTTGAGATTCGTGGCGACGGCTCATCCGAACTCGCTCGCATAAGCGTCGAACATATCAACTGAGTTTCTCGCTGCTCGCGTGAACTCGACCCTACCGGCCTCATGGCTGGCCTCCTTCTTAGGATGGCCAGCCTTTGGTCGTTTTGGGGGTGAATTTTAACGGGCGGGTTTGTCCCAGGAGCAGCTCTTCTACTTCCGCCGCTTCTTGCTGGTTGCTTTGGCTTTTTGTGCCTTGGTGATCTTGCATGGCGCTGCGCGGTTCTTGCGCGTGTCCTTCACATCGGACTGGAACAGGGCGCCGAGAAGATTTAAGGGCAGGAGCAGTGTCTCGCCAACTACCTTGGCGGCTCCGGCGCCGCGCTCAAGGCGGAATGTGGGGCTGGTAAGTTGGCCGGTTATCCTGAACGGTGTGGCCACTGCCGCTATCTGACGTTTCTTTGCCCGCGGTGTTGCCCGGATAAGGATGGAATCCTTTCTGAAGTCGAACGAGCCGCCGCCGACGATTTGCACATTTTCAGTTTCCAGCACCAGGGGATTAACGGTGCCGCGGCCATTTTTGAACGTGAGAGGCGCTACCAGGCACACAAGGCGGGTGAACCCCTCTCGGCGTGAACGCGAGAACAGCCAGCTCGGCACGCTGAGGCCTGAAAGATCAACGAGCGTGGAGCCAACGGTGCCGTTGCGCAGGTAAACCGAGGCCCGCCCGTTCAGCGATTTCAACATGCCAAGCACAGTGCTGCCTGCCGTATTCAGACTGTAGTTCAACCGCACCGTCCCGGTGAGGGTTCCCCCGGCACCCAGCTGTGAGAGGGTGTCGCCGATCTTCCAGTTGCTCATGCTGCCCTTCGCGGTTATCCGCGGCGCCTTGTTTTTCAGGTTGATGTTCACGGAAGTTGAAATCTGCCCACCGAGATAGCGCACTTTGAGCGGTTCCAGGCGAACCACCTGATCGTTGTAGCGGAAGCGGGCGTCAATGTTGCTGGCTCGTTTTCCAGCACCGGCAATCTTGGTGGCTTTCAATCTCATGTCCACATTGAACGAGGCTTTCACCTTATCAAGGTCGAGCTTATCGCCGACGGCCTCTTTCGCCCGTGCCTCGAAGAGTTCGCGCACATCATTGACATTGCGGATATCGCTGATGTGCAGCATTGGCGTTGAAAGGCTGCCGGTGAGCTTTATGTCATTTTCGGAATATTGCCCCTTGAGCTTTCCGTCGACCTTCGTTTTGCCGATGAGTGCGCTTCCTTCGCCGCTTAGGCTGTTCACGCTGCCTGCGATGCGGCCGTCAAACTTAACCGGCCCGGTTTTTTTCACCTTCACGCCCAACACTGATGCGAATTTTTGGAAATTGGGAATGTCGAGACCGATTTGGAAGGCAATGTCGTCCAGGTTGCTCAAGTCATCAATGGCAAGATCCACGTCCAGCTTGATAAAGGAACTGTCGGCAACCCGTGCCGAGAGCTCTTCAATGCCAAACTCGCCATCGGCATCAGAAAAAGAGATTCTGCCTTGCAGCGCGCCAAGGCCGGCGGTGGCTTCATCCCTTTCAAATCCCAATACCGTTGCCGTCGGCATGTCCAGCCGACCGGTGAAGGAAAATCCTTCGAGTTGAAGCGCATTGGTGATGGTGCCCTTAACCTCAACCGTCGGGTTTCCTTTCGGGCCGGCAAGAACGGTGACGCCTTCAAGCCCAATGCGTCCGGCTTCATCACGCACAACCTTGTCGACGCTGATAGGCCCGATTTCCTGCAAGTCGGCATCGAATGCGTTGGTTTCTAGATGAAAGTCTTTGACGATTACATTACCTGCCTGGCCGGCGATCTCTCCGGAAAAACCCGTTACCGACAGGTTGAAAAGGGTGCCCCTACTGCTGTCCGTCCTCTCGGGCTCCGGTATTTTGCCAGAGAACGAAAGTGCCAGCCCGTCTCCGGTTGCCAGGTTGCCCACATCTCCCTTTATTTCAAGGCTCTCGCCCGTCTTGATGTCGAAGCGGGCTTCTGAACCGGTAAGCGCAAGCTGATCCAGCGGTCCTTGCAGCTGGCCACTGAACGTTCCATTTCCTTCGACCGAGCGTTCGATTTCAAGAGTTTCCAAAAAATCGCCAATCGAAGAGGAAATCACTTCCAGCGTGGCTTGGATTGACGCGATGTCCGGCGCCAGGTCAATTTTGCCGACAACCTCCGCACTGATGCCCGGCACCGAGTATTGGAGGTTAAATGCGGAGGGCGCAGGTTTGTCTGTGTTTGTGTCCGGGGTATCCAGTTGGGCGACAAACCTCACCGGGCTGCCGTTAAAGGTGCCCCGGCCCTCTATGTCCAGCCTCTTTCCGTCTACGGATTTTTTCAAGGACAGGGTTTCCACTTGGCTTTCCGTCGACCAGCCATTGGAGATATTTCGGTAATTGAATCGCATATCGCGGACTGAAAAATCCCATGCCAGCCGGCTTCGCAGAAAGTCTGTCAGGGCCTGAAGCGGTTCCGGCAAGTCTTCTACATCAGATGCCCGGGTGACATTTGATCTTCCTTCAGAATCAACTTCGACACTGATGCGCCCTTCCTCAAACACGAGACCGGTGAGTTCTGCCGGGCCACCGAAAATGAGTGGCATTGTCGGCGTAGAGAATTCCACCCGGCCAATTTTTTGAACGTAATCTGAGGCCGTCCAGGAGGCATCCTTGATGGCGATATCTGTGATCTGGACATTTGTGTCCCAGTGCGGGTCCACCGTCACCGTGCCTGAAACGAAGACTTCACGCTCTAGAACCGCTTCAAGAACGGCTTCGGCTTTTGCGCGGCGCCAGTCTTCGAAAACTGGATGCCGCAGCAGGGCGAAAGCAAATGTCAGCGCGCCAATCAGCAAAAGAACAAGTAAAAAGGTAATTCTGGCCAGCATTTAAAAACACAGTCTTTGGTTTTTGAGGCGGGTTTTCTTAAGATTAACGCGGTGCCATAGAAAAATGAAAGATTTTCGTCCCCTCTCTTCTTTTCTTGGAAGTATTCCGTCCTTGCGTTGAGCAAAATTACCAGCAAGCAGCTTACAAGCACAATGTGGCTTGCTTCTAATTATGTATTAAAGTACTGTTATACCAATTTAGAGTTAAAAATTGAACCAGAGGTGCTGGGCAATGAAAGAAAGCCTCAAAACAGGTCTCTCGACAATTCGAAAGTTTACCGTCGACGACAGCCGGGCCATCAGCTTCATGGGGGATGATTGCCGCATTTATGGAACCCCTGAAATGATCCGCGATATTGAATGGACCTGCCGGGATTTGATGATCGAGCATGCCGGCCCGGGCGAAGATTCTGTGGGGGTCAAAGTCAACGTCACCCACACCGCAGCAACGCTTCTTGGCATGGATGTGAAAATCGCAGTCGAGATAGCCGAGATCAACCGCAACAAGGTTGTGTTCAACGTCACCGGAACCGATCCGGTGGACACCATATGCACCGGCCAGCACGAACGCTTCATCGTCAATGTGGAGCAAATCAAGCAGCGTCTTGAGGACAAGGCAGCCAAGGCGGCTTAGAGGTAATGGGTGGCGCGCGGCCATGAAACCGCAGGAAAAAGACAAAAGCAAAGTTTCTTCATACTGCTATCAATGCGTGGCCGGCCCTGACCTATTGAATGTTGAAATCGAAAAGGGTGTGGCAACGCAAATTCACCCCAACACCAAAGCTGCCGAAGTTCACCCCGCTGGCGGCAAGGTGTGTGTTAAAGCGTTTGGCCTTATTCAGAAGACATACAATCCAAACCGCATTCTAACGCCGATGAAGCGCACCAATCCGTCCAAGGGGCGCGGAGAAGACCCGGGCTTTGTGCCAATTTCCTGGGAAGAGGCGCTCACCACTATCACCGGCAAGCTCAACTGCGTGCGCGAAGAGGGGCTAACGGATACCTCCGGCTTTCCGCGGGTTGCGGCAAGTTTTGGCGGCGGCGGCACGCCCACTGCCTATATGGGCACCTTCCCAGCGTTCCTTGCTGCCTGGGGCCCGGTGGATATGAGCTTCGGAAGCGGGCAGGGGGTGAAGTGCTATCACTCAGAGCATCTCTATGGCGAGCTTTGGCACCGCGCATTTACGGTATCGCCTGATACACCGCTCACCGAACTTCTCATTTCCTTTGGCGCCAATGTGGAGGCATCCGGTGGGGTGTGCGGCGTCAGGCGCCATGCAGATGCGCGCGCGCGGGGAATCAAGCGCATCCAGGTTGAACCACACCTCTCCGTCACCGGTGCCTGTTCGGCTGAGTGGGTGCCGATAAAGCCGAAAACGGATTCTGCCTTCCTGTTCGCGATGGTAAACGTTCTGCTCCATGAATTGGAACGCGAGAAACTCGACATTGCGTTTCTTATGCACCGCACCTCGGCACCCTATCTCATCGCACCGAACGGCTTCTACATGCGCCAACCGAAAACCGGCAAGCCGCTTCTTTGGGATGAGCGCTCCGGCAAAGCTGTTCCCTACGATGCCAAGAACATTGAGCCGGCGCTTTTAGGCTCCTTCAAGGTTTCGGGCAAAGAGACCGGCCCGGACGATGCAGAGTGGAACCACCGCGCCGTTTCCTGCCCCACCGCTTTTGAGGCGCTTGTTGAGCATGTGCGTGATTACACTCCTGAGTGGGCAGCTGCTATTTGCGATGTTGATGCACAAACCATCCGATCGGTCGCACACCAGTTTGTTGACCATGCCCGCGTCGGCGAGACAATTAAAATCGGCGGCAGGGAGCTGCCCTTCCGGCCCGTTGCAATTTCGCTGGGCAAAACGGTGAACAATGGCTGGGGCGGTTATGAATGCTGCTGGGCGCGCACGTTGTTGGCCTGTCTCATCGGCGGGCTTGAAGTTCCCGGCGGCACTCTTGGCACAACGGTGCGGCTCAACCGCCCGGCCGATAACCGCTGGAGCAGCGTGAAGCCGGGCCCGGATGGCTTTATGGATTATCCCATGAACCCGACGAAGAAGGGCGAATGGTTTTCAAGCTCGCCATCGCGCCATGCTCATCGAACGTTGGTGCCGTTGGCTGCAAACTCGCCCTGGAGCCAGGCGCTCGGGCCAACCCACCTTGCCTGGATGATGCAAAGGGAAGCGCTCGACAAGCTACCTAAACCCACAAGGCCCGATGTCTGGTTTGTCTACCGCACCAACCCGGCGGTTTCGTTCTGGGATGTTGATGCAGTTTCCGATGCGATGGCGAAATTTCCGTTCACCGTGTGCTTTGCTTACACCCGGGATGAAACCAACCACATGGCTGATATTCTGCTACCCGAATGCACCGATCTCGAGGGGTTGCAATTGATCCGCATTGGCGGATCGAAGTATGTAGAGCAATTTTGGGAACATCAGGGATTTGCCTTACGCGACCCGGCAGTTGAGCCGCAGGGCGAGGCGCGCGACTTTACCTGGATTGCTACCCAACTCGCAGAACGCACCGGCCTTCTGGCTGAGTATAACGCAGCAATAAACCGTGGTGCTGCCGGAATCCGGCTTTTTGGCGAGGGATTTGATTTCTCGCTGGATACGGATAAGCCTCACGATGTTGATACCATCTGGGATGCATCCTGCCGGGCCGCCAATGCGGAACTGACAGGCGGCAAGGAAAGTGGCGGGCTGGATTATTTCCGCGAACACGGGTTCCGGGTAAACAGGTTCCCCAAAGAGCGCTGGTATCTTTATCCCGCAATGGAAGCAGAAGGCTTGCGCTTTGAACTGCCCTACCAGGAACGGCTTTTGCGCATCGGCAAGGAACTGGCCGCGCGTCTGCATGAAAGCGACATTCACTGGTGGGACCGTCAGTTTGAAGAGTATGAGGCAATGCCCAAATGGCATAATCTTCAGGTGCGATGGGAAAGCGTGCTTGCAGAACGTTTCGGTATCGAAATAAATCTCTTTCCCTTTTGGCTTTTGACCGCAAGGTCCATGCAATATGCTTGGGGCGGCAATGCCGGTTTGCAGATAATACACGAGGTTGCCGGAAATGTTGCGGGCCATGGCGGGGTGATGATGAACCCGGCTGCCGCGGAAAAATTGAACATAGCTGAAGGCGATATTGTCGAGGTCAGTTCACCTTCCGGCAAAACCAAAGGGGCCGCTATTCTGCGCCAGGGCATCAGGCCCGATACTGTGCTCATGATTGGCCAGTTCGGCCATTGGGCAACGCCCTTTGCCAGCGAAAACAATGCGCCGAGCATGAACGCGCTCACACCTATGATGCTTGAGCTGACCGATGCTACAGGGTCGGGGGCTGACTTGGTGAAGGTGGCGATATCGCGGATCGGCGGTGCACCATGACACGCTGGGCGCTCGTTGCTGATTTGAACAGGTGCGTTGGATGCCAAACCTGCACGGCCGCATGCAAGCATGCCAACGCTACCGCGCCGGGCATTCAATGGCGCAAGGTGCTTGATATCGAAGCAGGTGAGTACCCGAACGTGCGCCGCGCCTTCGTGCCGGTCGGGTGCATGCATTGCGACGAGCCCCCTTGTATGGAGGTATGCCCCACCACTGCCACCGGCAAGCGCGATGACGGGATAGTCACCATTGACTATGACTTGTGCATCGGTTGTGCTTATTGTGCGGTGGCGTGCCCCTACCAGGCCCGGTCCCGCGTTGACAAACCTCTCTCAGCATTCGGCAACGGGCAGATGAAAAACGAAGCCGTGCGCGAAGACCCCCAGCGCATTGGCGTTGCCCAAAAATGTACATTCTGTCTCGACCGTATAGATGCAGGAATTGCAGCTGGGCTTAAACCGGGCATAGACCATGAGGCATCACCGGCCTGTGTTGCCTCTTGCATTGCAGGCGCTCTCCATTTCGGTGACGTGGACGACAAGCACAGCAATGTCTCAAAACTGCTGAACGAGAACCGGCATTTCCGCATGCATTATGAACTCGGCACCGGCCCGGGCATTTATTACCTGTGGGACAAAGCGGGAGAAAAACCAGAGGCAGAAAGTTCTCCTGTGATGGTAGCAGAACCTGCCGGCATGGGTGCGGTAGGCCCGGCCCATCAGCAAAGCTGGGACTGGCGCGCAGCGGCGAACTTCATTTTCGGCGGAGCAGGTTCGGGCATGTTTATCGCCGCCGCCCTTGCCGGCATCACAAATGCAATGCCCGGCCTTGTTTCGCTGGCGATGGTAGCGCTTGGCCTGCTGTGCGTATGGCTTGAGGTTGGCCGGCCATGGCGGTTCATCAATGTCTACTTCAATCCGGCAAATTCATGGATGAGCCGGGAGGCAACCGCTGCCCTGCCGTTTTTCGGGTTCGGCTTGGCCGGGATTTTTTTCGGTTCAGTGCCCATGATGCTTGTTGCAGCGGTATTTGCGGCAGGCTTTCTTTATTGCCAGGCGCAGATTCTACGGACCGCCAAGGGCATTCCCCTGTGGCGGCACAAGAAGCTGACACCCCTGATGGTTCTAACGGGCCTTTCGGAAGGAACAGCGCTGTTTGCCCTTTGGATAGCGGTTGCGGGCACAAGCTACCAGTTCATGCAGCTTGTGGCCGTTACCCTTTTGGTGCTGACGGCATTGCGCCATTTTGCGTGGCGGGGATATAGGCAAGAGCTAGGAAGGGAAGGCGCCCCGGCGCGCAGCTTGAAAGCGCTGGATGCAAGCGTTTTCAATCTTTCGCTCTTGCACCAGCTGATACCCATGGCCATTGCGGCTATCGGGATAATTTCCGGCACGTATTTGCCAACGTTACTGAGCCTGGCAGCCCTGCCTGTTCTGGCAAGCGGCTGGATATTCAAATACTGCCTCATCACCAAGGCGGCATTTAACCAGGGCTATGCCATTGAGCGCATGCCTGCGCGCGGAGCAGGGGAGAGTGCACCTGGCATCAAGCCGGGATGGACGGTCTCGTAAAAGGCGATTTCAAGAAAGGGGGACAGAAGAGAGGGAAGGAAACCCATGAGCGCTCCAGCACACAAGATGGATGAACCGCATGACGGTTTCATGTTTGACCGCGGTGCTGAAACCTTGCCCCGCGCCCCATTGAGCGCCTTGCAATTTGAGCGGCTCCAGTGGACGCTCGAACACGCCTACCGCAATGTTCCCCATTACAGGAATGCCTTCATCGAAGCTGGTGTGAACCCGGAAAAGCTGCGCTCACTCGCGGACCTGAAGCACTTTCCCTTTACGGTGAAAACTGATCTGCGGGATAACTATCCTTTCGGCATGCTCGCTGTTCCCCAGCAGGAACTATCCCGGCTGCATGCCTCGTCAGGCACAACGGGCAAACCTACTGTCGTCGGCTACACCTCCGGCGATCTTGACCGCTGGGCCCGCCTCATGGCCAGGTCGATGGCTGCAGGCGGTGTGCGGCCGGGCGATGTGGTGCACAATGCTTATGGCTACGGCCTTTTTACCGGCGGGCTGGGCGCACATTGCGGCGCAGAGCGGCTTGGATGCATTGTCGTGCCTGTTTCAGGTGGCGGCACGGAACGCCAGGTAATGTTGCTTAGCGACTTCGCCGCAACCATCTTGTGTTCCACCCCTTCCTATGCACTCAACATTGCCGATGCCGCAGACAGTCAGGGCATTGATATCGGCGCGCTGCCTGTGCGCCGGGGCATGTTCGGCGCTGAACCGTGGAGTGAGGAAATGCGCCAAGAGCTCGACCGGCGGCTTGGCATTGCCTCCATCGATGTTTACGGGCTTTCGGAGATTATGGGTCCGGGCGTTGCCTGTGAATGTGATGCCGAACGCGCGGGCCTGCATGGCTGGGAAGATCATTTTCACTTTGAAATTATTGATCCTGAAACCCTTGAGCCCTTGCCCATGGGGGAAACCGGCGAACTGGTGATTACCACGCTCACCAAAAAAGCCATGCCCATGGTGCGTTACCGCACCCGGGACATAACCAAGCTAAGCGATGAGCCATGCGTGTGCGGGCGCACCCATGTGCGCATTTTGCGGGTAACCGGACGCGATGACGACATGCTCATTATCCGCGGTGTGAATGTTTACCCCTCACAGATCGAAGCTATTCTGGTGGGTGCAGCAGGCCTTTCACCGCACTATCAAATCAAACTCGAAAGCGACGGCGCCATGGACGCGATGTGCGTCGAAGTGGAAGTTTTGCCGGACAAACCCATGAACGATAAAGCCCTTGCAGCAAGTGGGGCCGAGGCGCGCCATCACATCAAATCGATTATCGGCGTTACCTGTGAGGTTGTGGCAAAAACCCCCGGCGCCCTGCCGCGTTCACAAGGCAAGGCAGTGCGGGTGCGTGATTTGCGCAGAAAAGCTTAACTCAGCGCGCTGAAAGCTGACCATCACACTTCAAACTGGCGTTCCAGCTCAACTGGATCCACGCAATCTGAATTCTCCATTTTGCCGCTATAGGGTTTGCGCTTGCCGCGATAGAGCACGCCAATATTGAATCCATCATCTGTCATGATGCGCCGTGCGGCCCTGGCGGGATCATCGGTGGGCTCAACGGGTGGCGGGTGAACCTGGGTTTTCCATTCACGCTCGTCCGGCCGGAAGGTAACGCACGGGCTCAGTATTTCGATGAATGAGAAACCCGGATGGCGCACCGCCTCCACAATGGTGCGCGTGGTATCTTTGATGTTGCCGGAGAACTCGCGGGCGACAAAGTTTGCGCCCGATGCCAGCGCGATCACCAGCGGATGGAAGGGCCTTAATCCCGTTCCCCCCGGCGACAGGGCGCTGTCCCAGTCAGGCTCGGTTGTTGGCGAAGGCTGGCCTTTCGTCATGCCGTAAACCCGGTTGTCCATCACAATATAGGTCATGTCCACATTGCGCCTGCAGGCGTGCAGGAAATGATTACCTCCGATGGAGAAACCATCCCCGTCCCCGCTCATAACCATTACGGTCAAATCCGGGCGCGCCACCTTGAGGCCCGCTCCAAGGGCAAGCGAACGGCCATGGACACCATGAAACCCGTAACAGTTGGTGTAAGCGGGAATGCGCGATGAACAGCCGATGCCGGAGATAACCGCAATATCTTCCGGCGGCGTGCCAAGCTCCGCCAGGGCCTTCGTGATCGACATGAGGACATGAAAGTCACCACAGCCCGGACACCAGACCGGGTTGATGTCGGATTTATAATCGCCAGCCTTGAAGGGGCTTTTCTGCTGAATGTTCATGACGCTTTCCAATCGCGTATCTGGGCACAGATTTCCGCTGCGCCAATGAGCTGCGGGCCGGGCCGGTGGAAATGGCGGACCTCGCCGGGCAAGTCGCATTTGGCGCGCAAATAATCGTGGAACTGGCCGGAATGGGTTTGCTCGACAATCAAGATGCGTTCGGCGCCATTCAATGCGGCAAGGAACTTTTCCTTCAGGAACGGGGCGATGAGGCGCATGGAGACGAGCTTTATGTTGATGTCGTCTTCCGCAAGCGTGCGCTGTGCTTCGCGGGCCGCCCCGGTGAGCGAGCCCCAGGTGAGGATGGTGAATTCTTCTTTGGCGCCATCTTCTTCGATGCCTTCGATAGCCGCCCAGGTGTCGCCATAGTCGAAGCTGGCAATCTTGTTCAGGCGCTTGTCATGATGGGCCAGGTGATCGGCGCTCTTTGTTGATGGGGTGCCCCGTTCATTGTGCGTAAGCCCGTCGGCGGTGTATTGGCCGCCCGGCGTTCCTGGAATCGCCATAGGTGAAATGTTGGCGGCTGACAGTGCATAGCGCTGGTAGTTTTCTGCCCCGGCCTCGGCGACATGGCGTTTTGCCACAAAGGCAAGGTTTGCCGGGCGCTCGATAAGCGCTCGGGCCTGGCCGAGCGATTGGTCGGACAAGACGATTGCCGGCGTTTGCATGGCTTCGGCAAGAAATACAGCCCATTGGGCAGTGAATACGCAATCAGCAACACTTAATGGGGCAACAACCACATGCGGCGCATCGCCATGACAGCCGTAAACAGCAATGTTCAGATCCGACTGCTCGGACTTTGTCGGTATGCCGGTGGCTGGCCCCCCGCGCATGACATCGCCAAGAACGATAGGAATTTCCGAAGACGCAGCAAGGCACAAGGCTTCCA
>JBPCVY010000107.1:0-2858 GCA_051010055.1 Hyphomicrobiales bacterium
GCGATACCACATTGCCCTTCTATGATGCACTGGCGCGGTTCGACCATGACATCACCCATTTGCTCACGCGAGATGAGCGCCATGCCGCCTACATGGCAGACGCCTATGCGCGGGTAACCGGCAAACCGGGAATTTGCGAAGGCCCATCTGGTGGCGGTGCAACCTACATTCTGCCGGGCGTTGTGGAGGCAAATGAAAGCTCCATACCCATCCTTGCGCTCACCACGGATGTGTCAACAACAGCGCGCGGTCGTTATCCGCTCACCGAACTGGACCAGCCCGCCCTCTTCCGCCCGCTTTCCAAGTGGAACACCTCCCTTGATGATGCGGACCGGTTGCCGGCCATGGTGCGCGCCGCGTTCCGCGCCATGACGACAGGAAGGCCTGGCGCGGCTCATCTCGCTTTTCCCTTCGATGTTCAAAAAGCGCCCGTGAATGCAGATGAAATTTGGGCCGACAGCCGCCACACAAGCTTTCCCGCAGAACCGTCAACACCAAACCAAGGCGCTGTAAAAGAAGCAGCGGAACTTCTTAAAAAAGCGAAGAAGCCACTTGTCATCTGCGGCGGCGGCGTTGTTATCGCCTGTGCCATGGAGGCCCTTCTAAGGCTCGCGCGCCAAATGGGCTTGCCCGTGGCAACAACTGTCTCCGGGCAAGGCTCGATTGCCGAAACAGATTCCTTGAGTGTAGGCGTTGTCGGGTCTAATGGCGGGGTTCCTGCCACCCGTGCAGTGGTCGATGAAGCTGACCTGATAATATTTATTGGCTGTCGGGCAGGCTCGGTCACCACCGAGCGCTGGCGCGCGCCCAAGCCGGGCACAAAAATAATTCACATTGACAGCGACCCGCAGGTGATCGGCGCCAATTACCAGACAGATGCGGCCCTTGCCGGTGATGCCCGCCTGGCGATTGAGGCCATATCAGCTGAGCTTTCAGGCGGTCCCGCCCTGCCCGCCGAAAATGCTGAGGCGCGGGCGAGCGATGCCTGGCACGCAAAGCTTGCCGACTTCCAGCCGTTGGCTGAAAGCACTGAAACGCCCATTCGCCCCGAGCGGGTCATCGCCGCCCTCATGAACTTGCTGGATGATGACGCAATCATCGCGGCAGACCCTGGAACTCCTTGCCCGTATTTCTCCGCCCACTACCGTTGGCGCAAAGCGGGCCGTAACTTCATTACCAACCGCGCGCATGGCGCCCTTGGCTATGGCATGGCGGCGGCCATGGGTGCTCACGTGGGAAGACCCGGTGTCAAAACCGTAGCGGCCATGGGTGATGGCTCGTTCGGTTTTTGCTGCGGCGAGTTTGAAACCATGACCCGCTACAAAATGCCTATTACATCGATTGTGTTCTCCAACTCCACCTATGGCTGGATCAAGGCGGGCCAGGATTCCGGCTTCGGCAAACGCTATTACAATGTGGATTTTAATCGCACCGACCATGCCGCGGTGGCAGCCGCTTTTGGGGTAAAGTCTTGGCGGGTGGAAGACCCCGATGAACTGGAGCCGGTTTTGAAGATGGCACTTTCCCATGATGGCCCGTCTCTTGTTGATGTCATCGCCCAGCCCCTGCATGAAGCAGCAGCGCCAGTAAGCGAGTGGGTTGCCTGATGGCTTATTCCGGCACGGAGAAAATTACCGACATGGATGTCTGGCACGTCTGTCTGCCGGTGACATCGCGCCGCGATCATGGCAGCGGCACGGTTGCAGGAAATGTGGATGTGGTGATTGTCCGTCTCACATCTGAAGGCGGGCACACAGGTTATGGCGAAGCATCCCCCTGGGCGGTTTTCACCGGAACGGCAGAAGCCTGTTTCGCAGCCCTTGACCGATATATGCGCCCGGTTGTTGTCGGCTCAGAGATTGGCGAAATTGCCGGCACCATGGAGAAGTCGAGGAAGTGTGTTGTCGGCGCGCCGGAGGCGCTTACCGCATTGGAAACAGCGTTGCTTGATCTTGCAGGCCACTCCGCAGAAGCGCCGGTTTGGGCCCTGCTTGGCGGGAAATGCCGGGACGAAATTCAGCTTTCCGTTTCCCTGGCGAACCCGGATTTTGATGAAGATTTGGAACTGGTGCGCAGGCTTCAGGACGATGAGGTGCAGCTCGTCAAATTGAAGACCGGCTTCAAAGGCCATGTTTTCGATGTGATGCGCCTGGAAACCCTGCGCCGGGATTTTCCAAACCTCGACATCCGTGTTGACTACAATCAGGGGCTTGAGCCCACGAGCGCCCTGCGAACGTTGCGGGACATTGAACAGTTTGATGTGACATTCATCGAACAACCGGTGGCGGGCGAACATTTCAGCGCCATGGCGGATATCCGCAACGCCCTGGACACACCGCTTCTGGCCGATGAAAGCGTCTTTTCACCAACCGATATGATGCGGGCGGTAAATGAAAACATCTGCGACTGCGTTTCGGTGAAAGTAATGAAGGCGGGTGGGCTTTCCCGCGGCAAGGCCATCTCGGAAATCGCAGCAGCCGCAGGGCTTTCTGCCTTTGGAGGCGATATGTTCGAAACCGGCATTGCCCATCTTGCAGGCGTTCATATGATAGCCGCCAGCCCAAACATTTCTCTGGGTTGTGAATTCTATCAAGCAACCTACTATCTGGAGCAGGATTTGCTCGCCGAACCGTTCCCTATTTCCGCTGGAAAAGTGCAAGTGCCGAACGGCCCCGGACTGGGTATCGGCATCAATGAAAAAGCACTTGCCGAATACGCGATAAGACACGCGGAATGACAAAACAAACTTTTTATCGATAAATTGTTGATAATTTGCTTTTATTGGATATGCTACACGAAGACTAAAAGACAAGGAGAGTAAGAAAAGGGAGAAAGAGGAGAATTGAAGAAAGCAAGAT
>JBPCVY010000108.1:0-8122 GCA_051010055.1 Hyphomicrobiales bacterium
GGGCAAAGCGCCATTGGTGACAAATGTCGCACGCGCAAAGAGGTAATTGCGCTTTCCGCCTCTTTTCGAACGGCTAAGCCATTGCTATCTATAACAAGCCGGTCGGGGGCTTCTTCGTCCGGCTTCAGCGGATTGGAGATTGTTTAATGTTGTCGCGCAAAGAAATTCTGGATGAGTTCAGGCACGCAGGTGCTTTGCTTGAAGGGCATTTCGTTCTGTCCTCTGGTCTTCACAGTGCGGCCTATATTCAGTGCGCGCGGGTTTTCATGGATGCAAGCCGTGCTGACAGGCTTTGCGCGGAAGTAAAAGATAAGATCATTGAAGCAGGCATAGGTGATTTCGATATGGTGGCATCGCCTGCAATGGGCGGTGTGGTGGTTGGCTATGAAATGGGCCGCCAGTTTTCAAAGCCATCGATCTTTTTTGAGCGGGTTGAGGGCAAGCTCACCTTGCGCCGCGGGTTTGAAATTCCTGAAGGGACGAGATGCCTGATGATGGAAGACATTGTAACCACCGGCCTTTCATCGCGCGAGTGCATTAAAGCAATCCGTCAAGAGGGGGGCGAAGTCATTGGCGCATCGTGCCTGATTGACCGCTCTGCGCGCAGGGCAAAACTTGGCGTGCCGCTCGTTTCGTTGCTGGAAATGGAAATTCCGGCATATGCGCCGGACGAAATTCCGCCCGAATTAGGCGCTATTCCCGCGGCGAAACCGGGCAGCCGCGGTTTGCGTTAATAAAGTGTGTACCGGTGCTGGGAATAATTACCAGTCATGTTGTTTAAAAGACGAGATAAAGAAACAGCGCTCGCGCGGGTGAGGGCATGGGCCTGGCCGCGTCGGAGCTGGCGGCGCAGCAGCGCCTATGTGTGGCACCGGGTGACCAGGCTGGCTGGTTCGCCCCATGCAATTGCGCTTGGTTTCGCGTTTGGCATTTTGGCCTCCTTCACGCCATATATGGGATTTCATTTTGTAATCGCAGCCATACTTGCCGCGGTGCTGGGCGGAAACCTGTTATCATCCGCATTCGGAACGTTTGTTGGCAATCCCTTGACCTTCCCCTTCATCTGGCTGGCAACCTATAATTTTGGCAGCCTCTTGTTGGGCCGGGAGACGGCGGACCAAATCGACCTCAGCTTGCCGAGCGCTTTCTGGCTGAGTATATTTTCCAACCCGCATGTGGCCTTCCACGAATTTTGGGCAGTTGTTGGCCCGTTTGTGGTGCCGATGACGGTTGGTGGTATTCCGCTGGGACTGATTGCAGCGGTGCTTGGGTATTTTCCGATCCGCTCTGCGGTACGGAGTTTCCAGGACCGACGCCGGGAAAAACTTTCAAACGGCAGCAGGCAGCGCGCGGGCGATGCATCGTTGAGAGGCTAGTGCTCAAGGAGTTAGTTTGATGAATTTGAAAAATGACATTCCATATCTTCGTCTTGGTGTGAACATTGACCATGTGGCGACAATCCGCAATGCACGCGGTGGCCGCCACCCGGACCCGGTGCGGGCGGCCCACCTGGCAGCTGAAGCCGGTGCAGAAGGCATTACCGCGCACTTGCGTGAAGACCGCCGCCACATAAGCGATTTTGATATTGCCCACCTACGCCAGGAAATTCCGCTTCCCCTGAACCTTGAAATGGCGGCAACCGAGGAGATGCTGCAAATTGCGCTCACCCATAAGCCGAATGCATGCTGCATTGTTCCCGAAAAACGCGAAGAGGTAACTACCGAAGGCGGGCTTGACGTTGCCGGTGGAGAGGAACTGCTCAAACGCTACGCAGACGAGCTGAAAGCCAAAGACATTCGCGTGTCGCTCTTCATTGACCCGGATATAGTACAAATCGAAGCTTCAGCGCGTATTGGCGCCGATATTGTCGAGCTTCACACCGGCGCTTACTGCCATGCACACGAAGACCGCGATATCGCCTTGCGCGAAACTGAGCTTGAGTGCATTCGCGTTGCTGCAAGGTTCGGTGATGAGTTGGGCCTTGAAATGCATGCCGGCCACGGCTTGACGTTCGAATCCGTTGAGGACGTGGCTGTGATCCCCCAGTTCCATGAGCTAAATATTGGCCATTTCCTCATTGGTGAGGCAATTTTCATCGGATTGCCGGCGGCAATCAGGGAAATGCGCCAACGCATGGACAAAGCCCGCGCGAAGGCTGGTCAAGCTGCATGATCATCGGTGTCGGAAACGATATTGTCGATATTCGGCGCATTGAAAAAACAATCGATAAGTTTGGCGAGCGGTTTCTGAACCGCGTTTTCACCGAAATCGAGCAGGCAAAGTCTGACCGCCGCCGGGCCCGGGTTGCATCCTATGCCAAGCGCTTTGCCGCCAAGGAGGCATGCTCGAAAGCTCTCGGTACCGGATTCCGCAAAGGTGTGTTCTGGCGTGACATGGGGGTTGTGAATGAACCCTCAGGCCGGCCGACATTGCGACTCACAGGTGGGGCACTGGAGCAATTGAGCGTCATAATGCCGGCCAATCATGACCCCATCATCCATTTGACGATCACCGATGACTTTCCCTGGGCACAGGCGTTCGTCATCATTTCTGCGGAACCGTCAGCCAGCGACCAGGGGTAAATTCGGGTTTCAAACTGTTTTGACGGGAAAGTGGAAAGCAGCGGGTTCTTGTGCGTTGCATAGACTGCCCGCTAAGGGTATAGCTGCGCTCGCGCGGGGAACGGATAAGCTCGGAAACGTGAATCATTGCGTGCCGGTATAGGTTGGATATGTCGACGAACATGGACGAAGCGAACAAGAAATCTGAAGGCGGTACGTGGGAAATTATCCGCGTTATCATTCAGGCGCTGATCATTGCATTCTTTGTGCGCACTTTTCTTTACCAGCCATTCAACATCCCGTCCGGATCGATGGTTCCGACCTTGCTGATTGGCGACTATCTGTTCGTTTCCAAACTAAGTTACGGCTATAGCCGCTACACGTTCTCGTTCAACCTGTCGGCCGGCGGTGAGAATTTTCTGAAAATCGAACCGTTTTCATTCGATGGCCGGGTTTTCTTTGCCGAGCAGCCCAAGCGGGGCGATGTGGCAGTTTTCAAATTGCCCACAGACAATGAAACAGATTACATCAAACGCGTGGTCGGCTTGCCAGGTGACCGTGTGCAAATGATTGACAGCCTGCTGCACATCAACGGCAAGCCTGTCGGCATGCGCAAGGTTTCGCCGCCAACAGGTAAATTGCCCTACGGAACCGGCTCCAACGATGTGAAAGTGTTTGTTGAGTCGCTTCCCAACGGGGTTGAGTACAACATTTACGACCAGGGATGGCAGCGGCTGGACGACACCAAGGAGTTTGTGGTGCCGGAAGACCATTTCTTCATGATGGGGGATAATCGCGACAATTCTCGCGACAGCCGCGATTCCGGCGTTGGGTATGTGCCGATTGAAAACTTTGTCGGCCGCGCTGACATAATCTTTTTCTCCATCACGCCAAACGGCTCATTCTGGCAGTTCTGGCGTTGGCCGCAGACCATCAGGTGGTCGCGGCTGCTTCAAACCGTGAAATGAAGCCGTGGCTGAGTTGGAACTACTGGCCAGGCGTATCGGTTACACCTTCAAGTCCATCGAATTGCTAGATCGGTCGCTGACACACTCAAGCCTTGGTTCGGGTAAAACCAACCGTAAGCGCGAGCCATTAATTCGCAGCAATGAGCGCCTCGAGTTTCTTGGTGACAGGGTGCTTGGCCTTGTCATTGCTGATTGGCTATTGGAAAATTATCCCGACCAAAAAGAAGGTGAGCTTGCCCCCAAGCTCAATGCTTTGGTGCGCAAGGAGACATGCGCACAAGTTGCCCAGGACATTGAGCTGGGCGTCTACTTGAGGCTTGGCCGTGGTGAGGAACGCGCCGGTGGACGCGACAAGCTTGCCCTTTTGGGCGACGCCATGGAAGCGCTCATTGCAGCTGTTTACTGCGATGGGGGCCTTGAACATGCGCGGGTCATGATCTTGCAACTCTGGGCGCCCTACTTTGACACCCTTGGCGAGATGCCGAAGGATGCAAAAACCGCCTTGCAGGAATGGGCTCAAGGAAGGGCGCTGCCGACGCCGGAATATTCCGAACAGGCAAGAAGCGGGCCGGACCATGAGCCGGTTTTTGTCATGGCCGTAAGCGTTGATGGTCTGCCGCCGGAAGTTGCGCAAGGCCCATCCAAACGCGCAGCTGAACAGGCTGCTGCTGAGGCGCTGTTGCGCCGGGAGAGAGTTTGGTGAGTTCACAAATCGAAGTAAAAGAAACCCGCTGCGGCGTCGTTGCCCTTATCGGCGCCCCCAATGTTGGCAAATCGACGCTGTTGAACCAGTTGGTAGGCAGTAAGATTTCCATTGTTACGCATAAAGTGCAGACAACGCGCGCCCGGGTGCGCGCCATTGCAATTGAAGATGAAAGCCAAGTTATCTTTGTCGATACGCCGGGTATTTTCGCGCCAAAGCGCATGCTCGACAAAGCGATGGTTGAGGCCGCCTGGGGTGGTGCAGCTGACGCCGATATTACGGTTTTACTGCTTGATGCCCGGGCCGGCCTTGATGAAGAAACCGAAGAGATCATCAAGGGGCTCGAGAAGGCAGGCATCAAAGCGCATTTGGCCATCAACAAGATTGACCTGATACCCAATGAACAGCTTTTGCCGCTCACCCAGAGCCTGACAGAACGGTTCGCTTTCGGGGAAGTGTTCCTGATTTCTGCCCTTTCAGGCGACGGAGTTGAGAAGTTACGCACGTTCCTTGCCGAAACCTCACCGGCGGGCCCGTGGCTTTACCCGGAAGACCAGATTGCCGATATACCCATGCGGCTTTTGGCAGCCGAAGTTACGCGAGAAAAGCTCTATCTGCGCCTGCATCAGGAACTTCCCTATGCGTCAACTGTAGAAACTGAAAAGTGGTCTCAACTGAAAGACGGGTCGGTACGAATTGAGCAAGTGGTATTTGTGGAACGGTCAAGCCAGAAAAAAATCATGCTTGGCAAGAACGGAGACACCATAAAGGCGATCGGAAGGGCGGCCCGGCTAGAGCTTGAGGAAATGCTGGAAACAAAGGTGCACCTGTTCTTGTTCGTGAAGGTGCGCGGCAAATGGGCCCAAGACCCGGATCGCTATCACCACATGGGATTGGAGCTGCCGTCAGGCTATTGATTTTTCGACAGTTATTGATGGCTCATTCATGATGAGGCCCAAAAAACGGTTGTGAACAGGAGTCGGAATGGGTAGTTTCTCTAGTATATTATGTTTCTGTAATGAATTTTTTGGCATTTTGAAAGCAGGACAAACCGCATCATTTTTATCTTGGCAATGACCAGCCCTAGTTTTCGGGGCCGCTCATAATATTCAAGGAAATTTTAGAGCAGGCCATTTTCTGCTAGTTCCAGCGCAATGTTACTGAATTCTGGTGCCCGGTTATGGGGCGCGACGTTGAGTATACCTACCGATGAGAACCAATTCATGGCCCGTGCTGGCGGGATGCGCCTGTTTGGCGCCGGTGCGTTTCTTACCGCCCAGCTTGGCGCTTTTTCGAGTAGCCGGAAACTGAACAACCTCGCAACTTCCAATCACTATGAGCCCGTTGCCGGTGATGCCCGAGAAAAACTTCTGACGTTTGGCCGCGTCTCCGATCAGCATATGTCTAATGGCAAAATGCTGTTTGGTGCGCCATTTCTGAAAGCTGCCTTGAAATCGGGTAGGAAAAAGGTCCGCGTTTCATCTTCCGGACTTGAGCTTGCGCGTGAAGCACTGGAAGCGACGCGCGAATTGGCAGAGTGCGCCGGGGCAGGGCTTTTTCTCATTTCCGGCAGTTTGCTTGGGCCGGTGCGCGAAGGCGAATTGCTGGCCCATGATTATGATTTGGATTTCGGCGTTTTCTCCGACGATCGCGGTATGGCGAAGCTGGTGCAGTTTCTTGGCGCCGATGCGTGCTTTGAACTGACCAAGGTATTCAACGTCACCCCGGAATTGAGCCTTTACAACAGCTTTCTGAAAGATCTTGTGGGCCGCCCTCTGAAGTACACCATCTGCTATCGGGGCACTGTAACCATAGATATTTTCGTTCACATCGCCCATGAGGGCACCGTCTATCATGGCACCGATCGCAACGTCTGGCTGAATTCTCCGTTCGGGATTTCGACTTTTGATTTCAGCGGAAAATCCTATCTCGTTCCGGATAATTACGAACGTTACCTGGAAGAAAATTACGGCAACTGGCACGAGCCCGTTCGCGATTATCACTGTGCGACCGACACGCCAAACAGCGGGACGGTTGTTTCTTACCGGGCCTTTGTACATGCGGCGAAAAACTACAGCTATTTCAGGCAGACCGGGGATTTGCGCTGGGCAGGCCTGATCCATGGGCAAATTCAAACAATGCAACGCGCAATTTAGAGATTTTGAAAGTGGTTGAAAATCGCGTCATAACATTTGGAACCTTTGACTTGTTCCACCTTGGGCACGTGCGCTTGCTTGGCCGTGCGGCCCAGCTTGGCACTCATTTAACCGTTGGCACCTCCACGGATGGTTTCAGCTTGCGCAAGAAAGGCCGGCTGCCGATTTATAATCAAAACGAACGCCTTGAGATCGTCTCGTCATGCAAGCCAGTAGATGAATGCTTCTTCGAGGATTCCCTGGAGAAAAAGCGCGACTATATTTTGGCCTATAAGGCGAACACTTTGGTGATGGGTAACGACTGGACCGGTAAGTTCGACGATTTGGAAGATATCTGCAAAGTCGTCTATTTGCCCCGCACCACGGGCGTATCAACCACTGAGCTGCTCGATTCCATTGCCAGTGGTAATTTTCATGCCTCCGGGTTGAAATCCCAAATGTAAAGCACCCAGGCTTTGGTATAGTCCGCCCATGAAATGGACTGAAAAAGGCTTCGTAATTTCTGCGCGCGCGCATGGTGAAACCAGCGCCTTGCTGGAGTTGTTTACCCGTCAGCACGGCCGGTTTATGGGACTGGTGCGCGGGGGCAGGGGAAGGCGCATGCGCCCCATGCTGCAAACGGGCAATCTTCTGGAAGCCCATTGGCGCGCCCGGTTGGCAGAGCATTTGGGAACTTTTACCGTCGAGCCCATTGAGATGAACGCAGCCCGGCTGATTGATGACCCGGTTCGCTTGGCCGGCCTCACCACCCTTGCTGCGCTCACCCAATTGGTGCCTGAGCGCGAAGCCCATGAACGGCTTTATGACGCCTTTGTGATTGTGCTTCAGGCGCTCATTGATGATGACCCCTGGCCGGCGCTTTTGGTGCGCTGGGAACTTGGGTTGCTGGAAGAGCTGGGTTTTGGGCTTGACTTGGCCCGGTGCGCTGCAACTGGCAAAACCACGGAACTTGTTTACGTGTCGCCAAAGACGGGCAGGGCGGTGAGCGATGAAGCGGGAAAGCCCTATCACGGTAAGCTTTTGCCGCTTCCCGCATTCATGCTCGGGCGCGGAGAAGCGGAAGATAAAGATGTGCTTGCCGGATTTGCCCTTACCGGTCATTTCCTTGAACGCCACATTTTTGTGCCCCGCGGCGTGCCGGAACCTGAATCCCGCAGCCGCCTGATTGAAAAACTGGCAGCGCAAACATGAGTGCCATTTGCCGCACTTGTCTGGTGCGGCCATGGTGCATAGTTTGCCGCGTTGGAAAAATATGAAACGGAACTGAAAATGTTGGGACGTTTGAACCATGTGGCGATTGCGGTACCAAACCTTGCCGAAGGGGTGGCGGTGTATGAAAAAACACTCGGCGCTAAAGTTTCTGAGCCCCAGCTCGAACCGGACCACGGCGTAACGGTTGTTTTTGTGGAACTGCCAAACACCAAGATTGAACTGCTGGAGCCGCTGGGAGAGAACTCTCCGATTGCCGGTTTTCTGGAGAAAAATCCATCCGGTGGTATTCATCACATCTGTTATGAGGTTGACGATATTCTCGCCGCCCGTGACCAGCTCAAGGCGCAAGGTGCACGTGTCCTGGGAGACGGGGAACCGAAAATCGGCGCCCACAAAAAGCCAGTTCTGTTCCTTCACCCGAAAGATCTCTGCGGCACCCTCGTCGAGTTGGAGCAGGCTTAAGCGATGTCATTTACCAGTGGGCTGGCATTCTATTTCATTATCTGGTGGCTAGTGTTGTTC
>JBPCVY010000109.1:0-7717 GCA_051010055.1 Hyphomicrobiales bacterium
GAATTAGCAACCGTCTCAATTTGGCTTTTTGCTGAATATTGATCTGAAGGCGGAATAATAAGGACAGCAATTCTTAGCCATAAGCTATGGGAGGAACGGGGCGAGGCACATGACACTTGCAAGCAATCTGAGAATTAACGGCGACCGGTTATGGGATTCGTTGATGGAGATGGCGAAAATCGGCCCGGGCGTTGCAGGCGGCAATAACCGCCAGACGTTGACCGATGAAGATGGCGAAGGCCGGGTGCTTTTTCAAAGGTGGTGCGAAGATGCCGGCCTTTCCATGGGCGTTGACAAGATGGGCACCATGTTTGCCCGCCGCGAGGGCACCGACCCTGAGGCTTTGCCGGTATATGTAGGCTCTCATCTTGATACCCAGCCAACCGGTGGTAAATACGATGGAGTTCTCGGCGTGTTGGGTGGATTGGAAATCATTCGCACACTGAACGATCTCGACATCAAGACCAAACACCCGATTGTTGTTGTCAACTGGACCAACGAAGAGGGAACCCGCTACGCCCCGGCTATGCTTGCATCGGGGGTATTTGCCGGCATGCACGAGCTTGACTGGGCATATGACCGGGAAGATGCGGACGGCAAAAAGTTCGGCGATGAACTCAAGCGCATCGGCTGGCTTGGGGATGAAGAAGTTGGCGGGCGCAAGATGCATGCAATGTTTGAGCTGCATATCGAACAGGGGCCAATCCTGGAAGCTGAAGGCAAGGATATCGGCGTGGTGACCCACGGCCAGGGGCTTTGGTGGCTGCAGATAACCCTCACGGGCAAGGATGCCCATACGGGCTCAACACCCATGAACATGCGGGTGAATGCAGGGCTCGGCATGGCGCGCATTACCGAGCTTGTTCATAAGATTGCCATGGACAACCAGCCGGGGGCGGTTGGCGCTATCGGCCACGCAAATGTATATCCCAACAGCCGCAACGTTATTCCCGGCAAGGCTGTGTTTACAGTCGATTTCCGCTCCCCCGACAGGGAAAAACTGGACGCCATGAAAGCGCGTCTTGAGGCGGAAGCGCCCAAGATTGCCGCTGAACTGGGGTTGGGATTTGAAATTGAAGAGGCCGGGCATTTTGATCCGGTAACTTTTGATGAAGGGTGCGTAAAGGCGGTTCGCGGCGCGGCTGAACGGCTTGGCTATTCTCATCTCGACATCATTTCTGGTGCGGGCCACGATGCCTGCTGGATCAACCGGGTGGCGCCCACATCAATGGTTATGTGCCCTTGTGTTGACGGGCTTTCGCACAATGAAGCTGAAGAGATTTCACAAGATTGGGCAACCGCCGGCACGGATGTCTTGTTCCACGCCGTTGTCGAAACCGCGGAGATTGTCGAATAGGGAGGTAACTCATGAGTACGGTTGTAAAGGGCGGCACAATCGTTACCGCCGACAGGACCTATAAGGCGGACATACTTGTTGAGAACGGCAAGATTGCTAAAATCGGCGCCAATCTCAAAGGCGACGAAACGCTGGATGCAGCAGGCTGTTTCGTTATGCCGGGCGGTATCGATCCACACACCCACCTCGAAATGCCGTTCATGGGCACCTATTCGACGGATGATTTTGAAAGCGGAACCCGGGCGGCCCTTTCCGGCGGCACAACAATGGTCGTTGATTTCGCGCTGCCATCGCCGGGCCAGTCTCTCTTAGAAGCTATCCAGATGTGGGACAATAAATCGACCCGCGCCAACTGCGATTATTCCTTCCACATGGCGATTACCTGGTGGGGCGAACAGGTGTTCAACGAAATGGAAACGGTGGTGCGCGAGAAAGGCATCAACACCTTCAAACATTTCATGGCATACAAGGGCGCGCTGATGGTGGACGATGACGAAATGTTCGCCTCATTCCAACGCTGCGCAGAGCTTGGCGCCTTACCGCTGGTCCATGCGGAAAATGGCGATGTTGTTGCACAACTCCAGGCAAAACTATTGGCCGAAGGTAACAACGGGCCCGAAGCTCATGCCTATTCGCGCCCCGCTGAAGTGGAGGGCGAGGCAACCAACCGCGCCATCATGATCGCCGATATGGCCGGGGTGCCGGTTTATATTGTCCATACATCATGCGAGCAGGCGCACGAAGCCATCAGGCGTGCGCGCCAGAACGGCATTCGCGCCTATGGCGAGCCGCTCATCCAGCATCTGACTTTGGATGAAAGCGAATATGCCAACAAAGACTGGGATCATGCAGCGCGCCGGGTCATGTCACCGCCGTTCCGAAACAAGAAACACCAGGATTCCCTTTGGGCCGGACTGCAGGCAGGCTCGCTGCAGGTAGTGGCAACAGATCATTGTGCGTTTACAACGGAACAAAAACGTTATGGGGTTGGCGATTTCACCCAGATACCGAACGGAACTGGCGGCCTCGAAGACCGCATGCCCATGTTGTGGACTCACGGCGTTGCAACGGGCCGGCTTACCTTGAACGAGTTTGTTGCGGTCACCTCCACGAACATTGCAAAGATCCTCAACATCTACCCGAAGAAAGGCGCGATCCTGGAGGGCGCCGACGCCGATATCGTTGTTTGGGATCCGGAAAAGGAAAAAACCATCACGGCTGACACCCAGCAGTCGGCGATCGACTACAATGTGTTTGAAGGCAAGCACGTCAAAGGGTTGCCCCGGTTTGTGCTGACACGCGGGAGAGTGTCGATTTCCGATGGCGAGGTTCAGACCAAGGAAGGGCACGGCGAATACGTTGCCCGTGAGCCGTTCCAGGCGGTCAATCGGGCGCTCTCTCAATGGAAAGAAGTTACCGCGCCGCGGAAGTTCGAGCGCACGGGTATTCCCGCAAGCGGCGTATAAGGGACCATGCCGGGCGCGAACGAAAGTTCAGGGCCTGACAAGGTCATCGACATTAAGAACCTGTCGCTGACCTTTGAAACAAATGACGGGCCGGTGCATGCCTTGTCGGACATTGATCTCGACATCCACGCTGGCGATTTCGTTTCCCTCATCGGGCCTTCAGGATGCGGTAAAACCACCTTGTTGCGGGTTATTGCCGAGCTAGAGCGCCCGACGAGCGGCGAAATCACGGTGAATGGTGTCAGCCCGCATGAGGCGCGGTTGAATCGGGCCTATGGATATGTTTTCCAGTCGGCAGCTCTTTATCCCTGGCGTACGATTGCGCGCAATGTGGCGCTGCCGCTGGAAATTATGGGACTAGAGAAATCCGAACGCGAGGAGCGCGTCGCCCGGAATATGGAGCTCGTCAACCTTTCCGGGTTTGAGAAGAAGTTCCCCTGGCAGCTTTCCGGCGGCATGCAGCAGCGCGCATCCATTGCTCGCGCCCTTGCGGTTGAGCCCGACCTCTTGCTCATGGATGAACCTTTCGGCGCGCTTGACGAAATCGTACGTGATCACCTGAACGAGCAGTTGTTACAGCTTTGGGACAAGACGAACAAAACCGTAGTGTTTGTGACCCACTCCATCCCAGAGGCGGTTTTTCTTTCCACCAAGATTGTTGTTATGTCGCCCCGGCCCGGGCGGATCTATGATGTCATTGAAAGCACTTTGCCGCGCGAGCGCACTCTCGACATTCGAGAAACACAAGGTTTTCTGGACATAGCACACCGGGTTAGAGAAGGCCTGCGTGAAGGGCATTCCTATGACGACTGATGCGCAAAAAACCGGTGGCTGGTGGAGCCGCGCATTGCCGGTGACGGCAGTCCTGATTGTGATTTTTGCGATTTGGTATGTAGCGGCGGTGTTTTTGAACACGCCCATTCAAATAGACAAATATGAACGCGCAAGAGTTTCTGACTGGACCGTTGGCCAGCTCGTCTCAGATACGTTGGCGCAGGATAGACCCATCCTGCCGGCGCCCCATCAGGTGGCCGAAGAAATCTATAAAACAACCGTTCTGAAGAAAATCACATCAAAGCGCAGCCTTATCTATCATTCCTGGGTGACGCTTTCCTCAACGCTGCTTGGCTTCATCATCGGCACGCTGCTCGGCATATTTCTGGCGGTTCTGATCGTTCACAACCGTGCGCTCGATAAAAGCCTGATGCCGTGGATCATATCTTCGCAAACCATTCCAATCCTCGCGGTCGCGCCCATGATTATCGTCGTCCTCAATGCGGTGGGGCTCACCGGATTGCTGCCGAAAGCTTTTATCTCAACCTATTTGAGCTTCTTTCCAGTGGTGGTTGGCATGGTGAAGGGTCTGCGTTCGCCTGAGGTCATCCAGCTTGATCTCATGCGCACTTACAATGCCACCCAAATGGATGTGTTCTGGAAACTGCGCTGGCCGTCTTCAACGCCGTTTCTGTTTACATCAATGAAAGTCGCGATTGCGATTTCACTCGTTGGTGCCATCGTTGGTGAGCTGCCAACCGGCGCGGTCGCCGGGCTTGGCGCGCGGCTTTTGACCGGGTCTTACTACGGACAAACCATCCAAATCTGGTCCGCTCTGATTATGGCTTCCTTGCTGGCCGCAACGCTGGTTGCACTTGTGGGTGTTGCTAACCGCATGGTGCTTAAACGTATGGGGATGGCGACATGAGGAACCTGCGGTCAATTCTCGCGCTTATTGGAGCTGTCGGCGCGGTTGCCGGTATGGTTTTGCAAACCTCGATGGCAGCCAACGCTGGACTATTGTTTTTCGCATTGGCCTCATTTGCGGTTGGCACTGCCTTGTCGCTGAAACGGTTGAACACCATTGGATGGATGACCGTTTGCACCGGCCTGGTTTCATCAATTGGAGCCGTTGTGTTGATTGGGGCGCTCAACAGCGGTGTGCCAATCAAGGCGGCATACTGGTGCCTGGTCATTGCTGCATGGGCAATCGCCTGGCTGTTTGTTGATACTCTATCAGCAATTGAAACGCGGGACCGTATTCAAAAGCTCCTCCTGGCAGTAGCCATTCCGCTCATCTTCGGTGTTTGGCTGCTTATCTTGTGGGAAATCATTGTGCGCGGCTTTAACGTTCCGCAAGTCTTGTTGCCGCCGCCATCTGCCATTGGCGTGCGGTTCATGGCATCTCTTCCCACTTTGTGGGCGGATTTCCAGCAAACCTTCCTCAAGGCAGTGCTGGTTGGTTATGTGCTGGGGTGCGGCGCCGGCTTTGTTACCGCCATCCTGATTGACCGCTCGCCATTTTTGCAGCGTGGCCTGTTACCCATCGGAAATCTATTTTCTGCGCTACCGATTGTGGGCGTTGCCCCGATCATGGTCATGTGGTTTGGCTTTGACTGGCCATCGAAGGCAGCGGTTGTCATCATAATGACTTTCTTCCCGATGCTGGTGAACACTGTGGCCGGCCTTGCCGCATCTTCAGCCATGCAGAGCGATTTGATGAAGACTTATGCGGCAGACTACTGGCAAACTCTTTTCAAACTTCGCATGCCAGAGGCATTGCCGTTTATCTTCAATGCGCTCAAAATAAATTCGACCTTGGCGCTTATCGCTGCCATCGTTGCTGAATTCTTCGGAACGCCGATTGTTGGCATGGGGTTCCGCATATCGACCGAGGTTGGGCGCATGAATGTCGATATGGTTTGGGCTGAAATTGCCGTGGCGGCATTGGCGGGCTCCATGTTCTACGGCATCATTACCGTAATCGAGCGGGTGTTCACGTTCTGGCACCCTTCAAACAGAAGCTGATATTTTGGAGGCTCTTAAAAAAAGGGAGGAAGACTATGAGAAAACTTTTGGTTGGCGTAGCTGCCCTGGCGCTCAGTCTGGCTAGTTCTGCTGCGTGGGCGAAAGACGCTGTGACATTGCAGCTTAAATGGGTAACCCAAGCACAGTTTGCCGGTTACTACGTCGCAAAAGACAAGGGGTTCTATGATGAGGTGAACCTTGACGTGACAATCAAGCCGGGTGGCCCTGATATTGCGCCGCCGCAGGTGATTGCAGGAGGTGGCGCCGACGTCATTATCGATTGGATGCCTTCTGCTCTTGCAAGCCGTGAAAAAGGTGTTGCGCTGGTCAATATTGCCCAGCCGTTCAAGCGTTCAGGCATGATGCTGACCTGCCGCAAGGAAACCGGCATTAAGGCGCCGGAAGATTTCAAGGGAAAAACGCTCGGCGTGTGGTTCTTCGGAAATGAATATCCGTTCTTGTCCTGGATGTCTCAGCTGGGCATCAAAACCGAGGGCGGGGCTGATGGCGTTACGGTTTTGAAACAGGGTTTCAACGTGGACCCACTATTGCAAAAGCAGGCCGACTGCATCTCCACCATGACGTACAACGAGTACTGGCAGGTGATTGATGCCGGGTTGTCACCGGATGATTTGGTGGTATTCAAGTACGAAGACCAGGGCGTCTCCACCATGGAAGATGGTCTTTACGTGCTTGAAGACAAGCTGAAAGATCCAGCGTTCGTCGACAAGATTGCCCGCTTTGTAAAGGCTTCCATGAAAGGTTGGGCCTGGGCGCGGGCAAATTCCGATGCTGCTGCTGACATCGTTCTTGAAAACGACGCCACCGGTGCTCAGACTGAAAAACACCAGCGGCGGATGATGGGCGAAATCAATAAGCTCACCGAAGGCTCTGATGGCAAGCTCGATCCGGCAGATTTCGACCGCACGGTTAAAACCCTGCTGTCTGGTGGTTCTGATCCGGTCATTACCAAAAAACCCGAAGGGGCCTGGACACACGATGTGATTCAAAAGGCCATGTAAGAGCGCTGTCAAAATCGCAAATCCGGGGCCCGCAAAGGGCCCCGGGTACAAGTAATCATGAGGGAGGAAAAAAATGAAGACGAAGCTCACAAGAAGATCGTTTAACGTGCTGGCCGGTGCAAGCGCTGCCGCTGCCGGCCTTGGAAGTGTCCCGGCCTTTGCAGCCAAGATCAAAGTTGCCGGCATTTACACCCAGCCAATTCAGCAAAAGTGGGACGCACGGCTTCATGAGGGCCTGGAAGCTGCAAAGGCAAAGGGCGAGATTGACTATGTATTTTCCGAAAAGGTTGCAAACACGGACTATATCCGCGTCTTGAGGGAATATTGCGAAAGCGGCGTGCAGATGATTGTCGGTGAGGCGTTCGGGATATCCAAGGAAGCGCGCAAAGTTTCCGATGAATATCCGAAAATCGCGTTCCTCATGGGCGATCCGTTCGAGCCGCACGGCAGTAATTTCGCTGTATTCGATAACTACATCCACGAGCCTTGCTATCTGATGGGCATTCTTGCCGGCTCCATGACCAAATCGAACAAGCTTGGCATGGTGGGCGGCTATCCAATCGGTGAAGTGAACCGGCTGTTCCATGCTTTCATAAATGGCGCCAAGTCGGTCAATCCGGACATCCAGGTGAAAGTGACGTTCATTGGCTCCTGGTATGACCCGCCAAAGGCGAAAGAAGCAGCGTTTGCGCAAGTTGAAGCAGGCGTTGATGTGCTCTATGCGGAACGGGCGGGAGTGGTGGATGCTGCCCGCGATAAGGGCATTATTGCGTTCGGAAACGTTAATGACATGAACAAGGAAGAAAACGGCAAGGACGTGGTTGTCACATCTGCTCTCTGGCACATGGAAAACGCCATTGCCCATGCCATTTCCCTGGTGAAGGCCGGCAACTTCAAGGCTGAAAACTACAAGGAATGGACAATGATGCAGAAGGGCGGCGCGAGCCTTGCGCCGTACTACGAATTCGAAGACAAAATCCCGCCAGACGCGAAGTCTAAGGTGGAAGATCTCAAGAAGAAGATCCTGGCTGGAGAATATACCGTGGAAATCAACGACAACGAGCCAAAGT
>JBPCVY010000110.1:0-7689 GCA_051010055.1 Hyphomicrobiales bacterium
ACCCGCGGATCAATTTGGTTCCTATGGTGTTGGGAAAAACTGAAAATGAGAACTGTTCGTGTAGGTCTGCTTTGGGTCATTAACGGACATTTTGGGCCATAAAGTTGATGCCCGCTTTTGCGGGCAAAGCAGACTTCATACCATAATTCGAGGAGGTCCGCTTTGTGCCAAAAACGGACAAATATTGTAATTTTGAAGCTTCCCTCTCAGCATTTTGCGGGATCTAAAAAACATCCCTCACTCCAATCCGGTCAGCCCGACCTTCAATGTTTCACTCATACCGCTGGCCTCCATATGCAACCGCAGCCGCTGGTTATAGCCTCCGGGGGTATTCAACGCTTCTATCAGTGGGCCGCATTCATTGCAGCATAATGATCACGAGTGAGTTTCTGCTTGGGGGGAAGGGTAGTGCTCAGGTGCCCGCGCCAACAGGCCGGGTTATCCCCAGACTGCTGAGCTTGTGAAAAATCCAGAGCCCCAGAGCAGCATACTTGCAATATAAATGTTTTGCTCATTCCTAGCTCGGAACGACGTCATGTCGACAGCCGCGCCGGGCAAGTCAACGCCACAGGCGCTAATGCCACACATTGCAGGCGTTAAAGTGGCCGAGCTTCAATTTTAACTGCTATAAAAATTCTATATCCAAGATAGCGACGGGAACAGAGCTCTTTGGAACAGTTTATCTTTAACGATGCGAACGTTGGAGCGTTCATTCGCAAGGGCGATGAAGCACGGCCCGCACTTTACAGTACGGCAAAACCGGAAAAACTTGTCTCCTGTGTGATGGTTACGAGAGGTAACTTGAACATTCTTCGCCACTCGGTGAACTGTTTCCTCAATCAGTCCTATCAAAACCGGGAGCTTGTTGTTGTACTGCGTAAAACATCGCCGGAGGTTGAAAGCTATTTTTCCGAAGTGAAGGAAAACGCACTGGTGCCGATTCGCGTTTTCGTCGCCCCCGGCACCTTAAGCCTTGGAGACCGCCGCAACATGTCGATCGCACGGTCACAAGGCGTATTCATTTGCACATGGGATGATGACGATCTCCATCATCCACGGTTTTTGGAATTCATGGTTGGCTACATTATGGCCAACCGCGTGGGGGCAGCATTTTTAAACCAGTTGACGATTTGGTGGCCTGCACGCAAGCGTTTTGCGCACTCGAAACTTCATTATTGGGAACAAACAATGGTAGCGCGCCGTGGCCTCGTGCCAATCTATCCGGATTCGCCCAAGCGTGAAGACACATTCGTCAAGACGGCTATTGCCCAGCAACATCTCGTTGCGCTTGTAGTTGCGCCCCATCTTTAAGTTTATTCCATCACCGGCCACAATACCTGGGACGACGAACACATGGAAGAATTGATGTCGGGCAGGGGAGCCAACCGCTGTAACGAAAAGGACTACCAAGCTATATTTGATCGGCTGGATCGCATGTACGGCATCAAGTCTTACCAAGACTATTGCCTGGCTGACACAGGTTTACATTGAGCCTGCCTCCGCCTGAAATGCGCTCACGGTAGTTTTTGTGCCGATCGACCATGGGAATTCGCACACCAGCGCGAACTGGCGTGACGCTCTAGGAGCGAACACTTGTGTTCGCGACAAGGGGCCAAGCGGCCCCCGGCGCGGCAAGATCAACCCGAACGAGGTAACCGAGTGAGGATAAGTTGATCGTTACAAAATGCGCCGCCCATGCGGAGGCATCTCTCGACAGGGAGATTGCCGCGAGTTCAAACAACAGAAATGCAGGCCGATGAGAACTGCGATCCGTAACTAATTAATTGCAGCCGTCACCGGCCTGCATATGGCGACTTAACGAACCCGTTTAACGGGGCCCGACACATGTTGCTAGTCGATCAGCTTAGCCGGTTTGACTGCGCTCGCGGCAGTTCGTGCTTGCGCACTCACGCCTCCGCGGGGGCAGGCGAAAGCCTGGGCCGCGCTTGCGGCCTTGGCGCTATCGCACCGCACGAGGCAAACCGGAAGACCGGCTCAAACAACGCTGGCCAGCGTCTTCACCAGGCAATCGAAACGAATTTGCCCGCCGCCGGAGCCGAAACTCCAGTGGTCAACACTCATCGCCTGCAAGCAAGCGGATGATACTGAGCTAGCACTCAGGCAGCGTCCCCCAACGGGGATGCGGTGTGGCACAGCTGCGCCCGGTTAGTCCGGCTCCGTTCAGCCGAACACTTCGCGGCGCCACCCGCCTGCCCACATGTCCAAGACGGTCTCGAGCACGCTTCCTTTGCGGCAGGCGGTGAAGGCACTATAGGGGTGCACGGGATAGCGGGGATAAGTATTTATAGACGCCAAACACCCTATGCTCACCCCACCCCAGGCCCCTCCCCCTCAAGGGGAGGGGAAAAAGGCCCTTGCGGCTTTGGTTTGTTCCCTTGAACCTCATCCCGAGCCTGTCGAGGGATGAACACACGCTCGGTGGTCGTTTCTTTTCCCTCTTCATCCCTCGTCAAGCTCGGGATGAGGGGGGGAATGGACGGTGCAAACAAAAAACACTTACTTCAAATACATGCATTGACAAATCACAAATATGATCGTCCACTTCTAAAGCTTGGCCCTTAAACCAAGCGGGCTCCGTTGGTGTTGGAACCACCAAACGAAGCCCTAACCAACCAACCTACTCAGGAGGCCGGAATGGCTGACGAAACTGATACCACAATTACATCAACACACGAGTCCTCTCCCGCAATCACCAGCGGGGGTGAGGAATACCGCAAGCTTTGTTTTGTGGTGCAAGAGATGAACGCGAACATGCGGCACATCGAGGCCCACGTGATAACGCTTACCCATCTCACGCGGACTATGTTGAAGTCCCAGCGCCGGGCGACTGAATTGCTCGAACGGGATGTTCATTCCATGCTGACCCTTGTCCAACGCAGCCGGCGGGAGGCGCAAAAGCACCTTCCAGCCGGGCTGTTGCCTGGCAAAGGTTAGCCCCCGCACCACCACTTACAGCGCCCGGCACCCCCCGGGTGTTTTCTGTGTTGTGAGTTAGCAACCGGTTCCGCTTCCGCAAGATCAGCCCAGCGCAGCTGGACAAGCTGATCGCCACATAAATCCTGGGGGAGGGGCAAGGGGGGGTGAAGAACCGGTGCGGATGCAGCACGCCCTTCGAGACGCATCGCTGCCGCGATACTCCTCAGTACGAGGTCCGGGGGAATTGCGCCTTCCTACCTCATGGTGAGGAGGCGCGGAAGCGCCGTCTCGAACCATGGCGCGTGTTCGGAGATTCTTTTCCCTCTTCATCCCTCGAGACGGAGGCTCTCGCCACCTCCTCGGGATGAGGATTGGGGGGGGTGTGCCCCACCCCTCTACCTCATGGTGAGGAGAGCCGAAGGCTCGTCTCACATTACAATGAAAAACTGTCATTCATCTTCTTGCCTGCTGTCGCTATCAACAACATCCGATTCATCCATTATGGGAAGTTTTTGTTGGTGGGGATCTTCTGCAAAGACACGCCTCAATGATATGTCTAATAGTAGAGAAAGTTCTTTGGAAATACGTTCGGCCTCGCGAGATCTATTGCTGTACTCAAAAACGACTGGGTTTCTCGAAAGGCGATTTACAATACCAATTAGACGCTTGATCACCTTTGGACCTGATTCAGGACCATCAGCTCTGAGTTCTCAATAAGACTCCATCATCAACTCTGCAAGCCAAGGAAACTGCTCCTTCAAAAAGCCCGCCAACACTAATAGAGCGGTTGGCGGATCATTTGTTTCGGTTACAGAAAAACTATTTCTTCGAACATCGCTGGGTGAAGTCGCCCAACCTTTTGCCGAATACTTCGTCTTCGAGAATCAAACGCAATATCAAAATTTCGCATGCGGGAATTCAATCCGCGAACTTCAGTCACCAGTTCTTCAAGCACTTCACTTTCTGGTCTTTTATGGCTGCTCCATGCTTCGTTTGGAGGCACATCCTGCATTGAAATTTCGAGCTTGGGCCATATTGCTTGCGCCGGTTTTTCGACGCTACCTTTTTCATATTGTTCCTCTGAGTTTTCGTTTATTGCTTGGGCAATTTCCATGAAGCCATTTTCCTCAAACTTTTTTGCCTGAAACTGAGACATTGGGCCGCCAAGATCACTCATCTCCAAGCCGTAAAGCAGCGGTATTACCTTGCCTTCCACCATTGATTTTGAAAGTGCGCCTGCCTCGAACAAGAGCCAGTCAGAACTAATGTTTTCGTGTGTTACACAAATTATTCCAAATTTCGAATCCTGAAGTTCGCTTCCAACTTTCTGAGCCCATCTTTCCCCGGCCGCAATGTCACTTTCCGAAAACCATGGTTTAATATAGTTCAAAACTGGCGGCAGCCACTCTTTAAGCGCGCAGGCTAGTGCATTGCTTCTAGTGCCGCTCCAGCTGATGAATACTTTCACGATAGTTTCTCCAAAGTTTGACGCGAATTATTGGTCGTGATTCTCGGGAGCGCTTTAACTCTACTTGAAAGAAGACTAAAAAAGAGAATCTCGATAAGATAGCAATTATAAATTGCAATAAAGTCATTTGATTTACAATTAAATCAAAACGAAAATTGGGAATTTGTGGAAAAGTGCCGGATAAGCGTAACTGCGACGAATACAGATGGAGGTGAAACGAAATCCGCCCCTCCCGCCGACACCAGAGCCCGCCCTAAACCGGTCAAGATTTTCGGGCACACACCGGGTCGATTGGAAGGGCCGTTGGGCCCAATGAGCGGGAAATTTTATCTTGCGCCGGGTTTTGTTCATTCTGTTTGCCGTTGCCGTGCTGGCGTTTCCTGCGCTGGCCATATGGATTATTCATCCGCCCGCCCTGTTCGACACCGTAGAGGCGCGCCGGGCGAGCCTGCCCCAGCGCCTGGCGGAACAGAATGTGGCCATGGGCCAGCCCTTGTTCATTCGCATTTTCAAGGAAAGCTCTGAGCTTGAAATGTGGATGAAGGCGGAAGGGAAATGGCGCCTTTTCGCCAGTTACGAGATTTGCAAATGGTCTGGCCGGCTGGGCCCGAAACTGAAAATGGGCGACAAGCAGGCCCCGGAGGGCTTTTACGAGGTGCGCCTTTCCTCGCTTAACCCCAATTCGCGCTGGCACCTGTCGTTCAATCTCGGGTTTCCCAACAAGTTCGACAGGGCGCACGGGCGCACTGGCTCGTTCTTGATGGTGCATGGGGGCTGCTCGTCTGCGGGTTGCTATGCCATGACCAACCCGGCGGTGGATGATATTTACCGGCTCACTGAGGCGGCCCTTAATGGGGGCCAGGGGTTTGTGCCGGTGCACATTTTCCCCTTCCGCATGACCAATGAGGCCATGTGGGCCCGTGCGGGCAACAAGTGGTTCAAGTTCTGGCAGAACCTGAAAAAGGGCTATGACGCGTTTGAGGAAACCCGGGTGCCGCCGCCGGTAAAGGTTGCCGGTAAGCAATATGTGATTGGCGCTGCGCTCACCGCCGTGGAAAACCAATAAAGTGGGCGTGGTTTATGGTTAATGGTTTTGTAAGATCACTGAGGGAAAGTCGTCGGGCTATGATCCATTTTGGCCACACAGCGCAATTCCTGCGCGCGCGCAAACTGTTCGGGCTTGTTGTTGCCGGAATACTGGCGCTCGCGGTTTCCGGCTGCATGTCTTTTGAAAGCAAGGACCAAAAACCCCTGTCGCCGGAAATGAAGGCGCTGTTGAAGCAAAAGCGCATCAAGCCGGGCGGCAAGATGTATGTGCGCATCTTCAAGCAGGAATCACAGCTTGAAGTGTGGCTGCAGAACACATCGAACACCTATACCAAGGTAACCACCTATAAGATTTGCAACTGGTCGGGCGATTTGGGACCGAAAACCAAGCAGGGCGACCGCCAGGCGCCGGAAGGGTTCTATGTTGTCACCCCAAGCCAGATGAACCCGAATTCGAAGTATCATCTTTCGTTCAATATCGGCTATCCCAACGCCTATGATAAATCGCACGGGTATACGGGCGCCCATTTGATGGTCCATGGGGGCTGTTTATCGAAGGGCTGCTACGCCATAACCGATGAGGCGGTGCAGGAGCTTTATGCCCTGGCGCGTGAGAGCTTCATTGGCGGCCAGCGCGAGTTTCTTGTGCACGCGTTTCCGTTCCACATGACCGCGCAGAACATGAAAACGCGCAAGGGCCACAAATGGTATCCTTTCTGGAAAAACCTGAAAGAGGGCCACGACTTGTTCCTGCTTACCCGCAGGCCGCCTGTGGCCGGCACCAAGAACGGGCGCTATGTGTTCTTCACCGGCCCGGAAAAAGTGCCCGCCGAATACCGCGTATCAGCGGCAGCATCAAACCCCGGCGCGCCCCGGCTCATCAAAGGTTGGAACTAGAAGCGGGATTATCCCTTACTAGATTAGTGCGCGATGTGAGCACCCACCCTCACTGCAAACGGTGCAAATTTGCACGCTGATCCCGGGCTGCCGAATTTCATAGTTAGTTTTTTAAATAATCAGTTGCGAAAAGTTTTACTTAAGAATGCTGGCCCTTTTTCGCCTTTCTTTTTTGTGTTGATGCGAACCGTAGACGGTGTCTTTCAATGAAATAACCAGGGAGAACTGCAAGGACGTTTAGATTTTTCTGTTTCTTGTCAGTGGCTTTGGTACTCGTTTTCAATGCGCCGAATGCCTTCGCAACATCGACAACTCCGGTAAGTGAAAGAGGCGAAAGTGCATCTTTCGCAGTCGGTTGCTCGGCTTCTTGTTCGCAAGGGACCACATCTTTGTCTTGCTCTGCGAATGGATCGGGCACCTCATGTCAAGTAAGTACGAACGGCCGTACAGCTCTCTGCACTGATGGAACAAACAGTACTGGTTGCAACTGTACGAGTGGAACACTGCCAGTATCCAATCAACAGGTGAATGCCAGATCTTGCAAGAGCTGGTGATCAGCCTAAGAACTTTTCGCAAACTGGGGTAGTCTTTCAAGTACGTCCCGGTTTTCCACTAGCTCAGATTTTGCGGCACCGCCGCACGCCCGGCCGACGCTTTGGCAAAAGTCCTTTTTTCAGCATGGCCTGCTATGTTTCCGATTTTGTAGGCACGTGCTATATTTTGGCATGCGCGCGCCTGAGGTCACCTTCCTGATAACGCTTATGTCTGCGTCGTCTGCGCTTGCGCATGGCTGGTATGACCGGACGTGTTGTTCTGACAATGATTGCCGTCCGGCAAATCCTGGTGAAGTTGTCGGTGTTGACGGCGGGTATGAGGTTGTGGTTGGCGAAGTCCGCTATCGTGTTGCAAACCGTGATACACGGGTGCGTCCATCATTGGACGGTGGTTTTCATGTTTGCATAATCAATCAGTTTTCGTGGTCGGATGGCGGTGGTATTGTTCTCGATTATCCCCATTTGCAATGCTTGTATGTTCCAAAGTCAGGCGTATAGCATTCCTCATTGACCATCGCGGCTTTTCAAAGCATTCAAACCTCCTGTGTCACTCAAACAGTGGCACAGTTTTAAGGGGCCAAGACACTAACTCGTAGCTATGAATTTTGGAACCAACCAGACCATCAAAATGCTCACAAACAGATCTGACTTTTTGCTCCGTGTCATACACATAGTTCATAGGCGGCAAGCCTCAAAAACAAGGTCAGTATGTCTCGAACAGTATTCAAGGACCGTATCGGATAATCAACCTGACCCCGAATGTATGACAACAACACACTATAAACC
>JBPCVY010000111.1:0-10581 GCA_051010055.1 Hyphomicrobiales bacterium
GGCAATATCCATTGTAATGTGATGGCCGCCCACCGGCACAGCATCGGCGAAAATGATGTTTCCGCCGCTGAACACCGAAATGGTTGATGTTTCGCCGCCCAAATCGATGCAGGCGACGCCCATATTCACTTCATCTTCCACCAGGACCGAGCGCCCGGCCGCATATGGCGCGATTACCAGTCCGGCAATATCCAAATGGCAGCGCTTGATCACCATCGCCAGGTTTTTGATGGGGCCAGGTTCAACGCTCACAGCATTGAGCTGAATGCCAACCCGCTCGCCAAACATCCCGCGCGGATCGCGTAAATTGCCAATGTGATCGAGCCCATATCCGGTCGGATTGGTGTGCAAGATAATTCGTTTGCCCGGATCTATCTTGCGGTGGGCAAGTTCAATCAACCGGCCAACATCCTTGGCGCTTACCTGGCCGCCGCTGGTTTTCGTCTGGGCTTTATAGGTGGAGCAAATGGGCCGCCCGCCAGAAACGTTTACGTAAACGGAATCAACTGCCTTGCCTGCTTGGCGCTCGGTAGCATCCACGACCAGCCGGATTGAGCGCTCTGCCTCAACAAGGTCAACCACCGTGCCCGCGCGCACCCCGCGTGAGGCCTGGTGTGCAAAGCCCAGCACTTTGAGCTGACGCTTGCGCTCGCCGCCAAAGGCGCGGTTTTTGACCGAAACCACCTGAGCAATCATGCAGGCAACTTTGGTGCTGCCAATATCAATTGCCGCGATAAGAGGTGATTTATCGCCCGCAGTGCCGCGCGAACCTGATTTTCCCCGTTGCAATTGCACAACCGTCATGTGCTCTGCCCTCTACCCGCTTTACCGGCCAGAAGAGCCGGAATGTTCACTTCGCCGAAACCTTCACGGCTTCGATTTTCCTGCGTGCAGCGGCGCCTCGTTCAGACAGCCTGAGGGTTACCCGGTCAGAAAGCCGTAAATCGATACTCACGATTTCCCGGCTCATAATCGCCTGTTCGCGCTCAAGATGGACAAGCGTTTCAAGAGCGCCAGGAACATTCGTTTCCGGCAGCAACACCCGCACCCCGTTGGCAAAGTACAAAGTCCAGTGCCGGTCTGCGACGCGCGCTGCAGCACGCACCATTAACCTTACCGAAGAATGAACTGACAGTTGGTTAACAAGCACGGCAGCATTTTCCTGCGCCCCCCTGCCCACAACCACGGGCAGTTGTGCCCATTCAGCAGCGCTAAGGTGGGTCATTACCTTGCCAGACTCATCAATAACGAAGAATTGCCCGCGCGTTTGCCACAGCGCATAGGGCTGTCGTTCGTTGATGGTTATCCACAACTTGTTGGGAAATAGATGCTTTACCGAAGCATCAGCCACCCAATTCAGGTTCTGCAGGTTTGCGCGGGCAGTGCCTGCGTCAAACCCGATAAGCGAGCCGCCGCGCTTCACCCCGATGGCGTTCAGAACATCTTCCGGGCGGGCCTCTTTAAGGCCTGTAATCTGGATATCTTCGGCAGACAGCCCGACATAATGGGCGGAATTGTCCGCAAGCTCTTTCAGCGGCGAGCCTTCTTTCTCAAAATGACCACCAAGTATCAGCGCATCCAGCAATGCTGCGGATAGAATGGCCATGGCGCCGAGCCGGGTTGCAACCCCTACGGCCCGCGAGCGGCATATCTCCTCAAACCGTGCAAAGGCGCGATTTGAAGGCGCGCGCCTTTTCCTGCGACGAAGTTGGTGCCCACCTACCGGTCGCATGATGCATCCTTAATCATCCAGTCGACCAATTCCTCGTAGGAATGGCCCGCATGCTCTGCAAGTTCCGGTACAAGGGATGTACCCGTCATGCCCGGCTGGGTGTTGGTTTCCAAAATGATCAGCTGATCGCTTTCATCGGCGGTTTCGTCATATCTGAAATCAGACCTGGAAACCCCGCGGCAGCCCAATATCTCATGAGCTTTCAGGGAGTAGCTTTGTACCTTGCGGTAAATACTGGTTGGTATCTCGGCTGGCAGAATATGCTTGGAGCCGCCAGGAACATATTTGGAGTCATAATTGTAGAAGTCACCCATGGAGACGATATCGATAACGCCGAGCGCCACATTTCCCATCACCGCACAAGTCAGCTCGCGTCCGCCCACATATTCCTCAACCATCACCTCATCGCCATACTGCTCTTTGGTGAACAGATTACCTACCGGAGCATTTTCATCTTCGCGCACAATCCGCACGCCCACGCTGGAGCCTTCCGCAACGGGCTTGATGACATAGGGAAGCATGAGCGGGTGGTCCACAAGCTCCCGGTCAAGATCGACGATTTTGCTGCGCGCCACCGGGATTTTGGCTTGCCGGTAAAGCGCCTTGGCTTTTTCCTTGTGCATGGCAAGGGCGGAAGCAAGCACACCTGAATGGGTATACGGAATGCGCATCACCTCAAGAATGCCCTGGATACAGCCATCCTCGCCCCACTTTCCGTGCAGCGCGTTAAAGGCAACGTCTGGGCGCTTTTTCTCCAGGGATTTTGCGATATCGGGAGTTACATCAATAAGCTCAACAATCTTGTATCCGGCACGCTCAATCGCACCAGCGCAGGCCTCGCCGCTGTCCAGAGAGACTTCGCGTTCTGCTGACCAGCCGCCGTAAAGAACAGCAACACGCAGCTTTTTCTTATCCTTGTCGCTTATGGCCAACTTCCATCATCCTTGAAATTTTAGTTACACTTTTCGCCCTATTCGTTTGATTTCCCATGATAATTCAACGCCAGAATCTTCCTTCACCTTAGTCCGCACCGTCTCGCCCAATGTTTCGATATCCATGGCGGTGGCCCCGCCCTGGTTTATCAAAAAGTTGCAATGTTTCTCAGAAACTTGCGCATTGCCCACCATGTATCCCCGCATACCGGCATCATCGATCAGCTGCCATGCTTTTGCGCCGGATGGATTTTTGAATGTCGATCCGCCGGTGCGACTGCGCACCGGCTGAGCACGCTCACGGGCATCAGTTACCGCCTTCATGGCCTTTTCAATCTCCGTCGGGTCACCCTTTTCCCCTTGCAACAGAGCCTGCGTGAAAATGAGGCCCTCCGGAGCACCGCAGTGCCTGTATGAATAGTTCATCTCCGCAACACTGAGCACATGAACCTTGCCTTTCCGGTCAACCGCGCGCGCTTCAATCAGCACGTCCTTGGTTTCGCGTTCATAGGCCCCACCGTTCATGCGAAGTGCACCGCCAATGGTGCCCGGTATACCTCTCAGAAAGGTTAATCCTTTGATACCAGCCTGAAGGGCCGCATGGGCGACCTTGACATCCGGCACTGCTGCGCCCACCCGCAACCTGAAACCGTCCTCAACCTCAATGCCGCCAAAATCGCGGCCAAGGCGCACAACAACCCCTTCTATGCCGCCATCGCGCACCAGAAGGTTCGAGCCGACGCCGACCGGGTAAACGGGAATTTCTTGTGGCAAAGCTGCCAGGAATTCGGCCAAGTCTTCTTCATCGGCAGGCGTGAACACCACATCAGCTGGCCCGCCGACCCGGAACCAGGTGAGATCGGCCATAGAAACATTCTCGCGCAGGCGGCCGCGTACGGGCGGGAGTTTTTCAATCAACCCTGCCCCCATTACGCCGCGTTCCCGCTCAATTCTGCAAGCTGGTCCGGCAGTGCATAGGCCCACTGGGTAATGCTGCCCGCGCCAAGGCAAATGACAAGGTCATCCTTGCCGGCGATGGACGCAAGAAGCTCCGGCAACTCGTCAGGACCGTCAACAAAGCGCGCATCGCGGTGGCCACGGGCGGTCATGCCCTTGGCAAGCTCGGTGTGGTTTATGCCATCTATGGCTGCCTCGCCTGCTTCATAGACAGGCGTCACAATCACCGTGTCCGCATCATTAAAGCAGGTGCAAAACTCCGAGAATAAATCCCTCAGCCTCGTATATCTGTGGGGTTGCATCACTGCTATCACCCGGTCGCCGGTTACATCGCGCGCAGCTTTCAAAACCGCTGCAATCTCCACAGGGTGATGGCCATAGTCATCGAATATGGGAATGCCATTCCAAACACCGGTTTTCGTAAAACGCCGTTTTACACCGCTGAAACTTTCCAGTGCAGAGCGGATTTTCTCGGCCGGTATACCAAGTTCATCGGCAACCGCAACCGCTGCACAAGCATTAAGCGCATTGTATTCGCCGGGCATGGGAAGGCGCAAATCGTCCAGCCGGCTCACCTCTCCGGTCCGCCTGCTGGTGAATTCAATTGAGAAAACCGCATCACCCTGCTCAAAGCGCAGATCCGTCAGCCGCACCTTTGCCTGCGGACTGAGGCCATAGGTGATGATCCTCCGATCCGTCACATTGCCGATCAGGGCCTGAACTTCCGGATGATCGATACACATGACCGCAAAGCCATAGAACGGGATATTTTCAACGAACGCCTTGAAGGCAATTCGCAGGGCGTCAAAATCGCCGTAGTGGTCCAGGTGTTCCGGATCAATATTCGTCACCACAACCACATCTGAGGGGAGTTTGACGAATGTGCCGTCAGATTCATCGGATTCAACCACCATCCAATCGCCCGCCCCAAGTCTGGCATTGGTGCCATAGGCATTGATGATGCCGCCGTTGATTACGGTAGGGTCGAGCCCGCCGCCATCAAGCAAAGCGGCCACCAAAGACGTGGTTGTTGTTTTGCCGTGGGTACCGCCAATGGCAATGGTTGATTTAAAGCGCATCAGCTCTGCGAGCATTTCAGCGCGGCGCACCACCGGCAGGAACCGTGCGCGTGCTTCAATCACTTCCGGATTATCCGCTTTTACCGCAGATGAAACCACGACAACCCGGGCCTCGCCCAGATTGTCAGCACTGTGGCCGGTAGCAACCGGAATGCCGAGGCTTTGCAGCCGCTCCACATTTGCATTTTGCGCGAGGTCAGAACCTTGAACAGCATATCCCAACGTGTTCATTACCTCAGCAATACCGCTCATGCCAATGCCACCGATGCCAACGAAATGGATCGGCCCGATATCGGCGGTAAATTTACCCGGCGGCAAATTCATATGACGCTCTCCAGAGACCTATTTTTCTTCTTCGTCAAGGGTTGAATCGTAGCCTGCATCTTTAAGCGCAACTTCCAGGGCAACTTTTTCCACCGTGTCAGCAAGGCGCGCGGCTGCATCCGGCCTGCTCATATCTTTGCCCGCCTGCGCCGCTGCCAAAAGCTCCGGTTCTGAAAACCGCAATTTTGTTATAAGCGCGGACAAACGCTCAGGCGTCAACTCGCTTTCCTCAATAATCCACCCTGCCCCAGCATGCGCAAATTCTTGCGCATTCAACAATTGATCATTGTCGATCGCATGGGAAAGCGGAACCAGGATTCCCGGCCTGCCGATGGTGGCAAGTTCGGTAACGGTTGAAGCACCTGATCGGGAAATCACCAGATGGGCATCGGCAATCTTTTCCGGCAAATCTCTGAAGAACGGCGCCAATTCAGCTTCAATTTCAGCTTCCTTGTATGCGGCCTGAACCCTCTCCATGTCTTCCTGGCGCACTTGCTGGGTCAGCAGCAGGCGCTTCTTGAGATTCTTGGGCAGGGCTGCAAGTGCTGGCGGCACAATATCGGAGAACACCCGTGCACCCTGGCTGCCGCCAAAAACCAGGAGTTTAAACGGTTGCGAGGCTTGCGGCGGCTCATATTCCGTTTCAGCTGCCTGCAACACTCTCTCGCGCACCGGATTGCCGGTAAAAACCACCTTGTCTTTTGAGCCGTCGGGCAACTTGGCGATATTCGGGAACGATGAGGCAATGCAGGAAACCTGCTTTGCAATAGCTCTGTTGGCCCGACCCATAACCGCATTTTGCTCGTGGATACAGGTGGGGATGCGTGAAATGCATGCTGCCATCAATGGCGGGAATGATGGATAGCCGCCAAAACCGACGACGGCCAGCGGCTTCAGGGCCCCCAATACGCTTCGGGCCTTGAAGAACCCTTTGAGAAGTTGCGACCCCCCGGAGAAGAGCGTGTACGGTTTGGACAGGCTGATTGAGGCGGATGGGATTTCGTGGATCTGAACCGCCGGAAATGCAGAACCATGATCACCAACCCGCGGGTCGGTCATCAGGTGTACGAGATATCCTCGGCCTACCAGTTCTTCAGCCAGCGCCTGGGCAGGAAACAAATGTCCGGCGGTGCCGCCAGCGGCCAACACAATGACACCGCGGGCTCGTGTATCGAATTCAAAACTCATTGGATCGGGGCCTGTTCCATATCGTGCACGGAGTGGTTCCATGCCTCAGAGCTCATATGACTCTCCGGACGCCTCCGGGTCAACGCCAGAACCAGCCCCATGCCGAAAGCCATGGCAATCAATGATGACCCGCCATAGGAGATGAACGGCAACGTCATGCCCTTTGCCGGCAGGAGCGCCACATTCACACCCATATTGATTACAGCCTGCATACCGAAAATCGCCACAAGCCCAGTGACCGCAAGGCGGCGGAACGGGTCGTCCTCATTCAATGTGAATGAAATTCCCCGCATGACGATGAAAGCAAAAATCAGCACAAGCGCAACGCAGGCAACCGCCCCAAACTCTTCACCGATAACCGCAAAAGCAAAGTCTGAGTGCGCATCTGGAATGCTCATTTTGACAGAACCAGCGCCCGGCCCACTGCCGAGCACGCCGCCCTTTTCAAAGGCATCGCGAGCCATATCAACCTGGAAAGTATCGCCTGTGTCCGGGCTCAAAAACCGATCAATGCGCGAGGTCACATGGGCCACCGTGAAGTAGGCAAGAACTAGACCGCCCACACCAAGCCCCGCAACCGCGAAAATCCAAATCCAGGAAATGCCGGTGACAAACAGCATGGTTATCCAGGCCGCCGTGATGAGAATTGTCTGGCCGAAGTCCGGCTGCAAAACCAGCAACCCCCCGACACAGGCAAGCAGGAACCCGGCAACCCAAATCCCGGGCATATCGGGCCGTTTCATTGTTTCCGACATAAAGAACGCAGAAACCACGATAAACGCCGGCTTCAGGAATTCAGACGGCTGCACCGCCAACGAACCTATGGTGAGCCAACGCGTGGCGCCCTTGATTTCCGGGCCTACAACCAAGGTCATGGCAACGAGCGCAAGGCTCATCCCAAAGCCCAAAAAGGCCAAACGCCGGGCATATTGCACCGGCAGCATTGATGCGCCAATGAGCACAGCAATTGCAGGAACAAGAAAAAAAATCTGCCGTTCAAGGAAATGAAACACCGGGATGTTGATGCGCGCAGCAACCGCCGGACTTGATGCCATGATGAATAAAACACCTGCCGCCATCAGCAACAAGATTGCCGATAGCATCTTCCGGTCAACCGTAAACCACCAATTTGCCAAAAGTCCTCTGTCTGTTCTGCCAATCAGCATCAGGCTGCCTCCTCACCGGTCATTGTCACACCATCCAATGCGGCAACCGCTGCACGGAATGCATCGCCGCGCAGCTCAAAGTTTCGGTATTGATCGAACGAGGCGCAAGCCGGCGATAACAGCACCACCGCGTCGTCGCCGCCCGCTGCTGCATCGCGCGCCGCCATGGCCACTGCCCGCCCGATTGTGCCCGCATCTACGGTTTTGGCTTGGCCTGATAGCGTTTCAGCAAATTCGCCAGCCGCTTCACCAATCAAATATGCACAGGAAAGCTTACCGAAATATTCCGATAGCCCTTCAATGCCGCCGGATTTCGCAAGTCCACCGGCAATCCAGTAAATATTGTCAAAACTGTCCAGCGCGTGGGCAGATGCATCAGCATTTGTTGCCTTGCTGTCATTGACGAACAGAATCCGGCCAAGGCGTGCCACATTCTCCATCCGGTGGGCAAGGCCGGGAAAGCTTGCAAATGCACGGGCGATTTCCTGAACAGATAGCCCAAGAGCGCGCCCTGTTGCCCAGGCCATGGCAGCATTTTGCCAGTTATGGCGGCCCCGCAGACTGTCAAATCCGGTAAGATCGCAACGCTCGCCATCTGCTTCATCGTGAAGGATGCCGTCTTCAACCCAGATGCCTTCGCCCAGCTGTGATTGGACCGAAACCAGGTTTTTGCCCGGACGAATGATGGCTCCCGCTATTGCCCGGCAGTAATCATCATCAACGCCAATCACCGCCGTATCGCCCTCACCCTGGAGGGTAAACATGCGCGCCTTGACCGCAGCATATCCGGCCATATCCCCGTGCCGGTCGAGATGATCCGGGCTCAGGTTGAGCAATATGCCAACATCAGGCTTCAGAGATGGAGTCAAATCAATCTGATAGGAGGAAAATTCAACCACGTAGTGCCGACCATCGCTTGGCGGAGAAAGATCGAGCACCGGGCGTCCGATATTGCCGCCAACTTCCGTTGGCCTGCCAGCACTTTCAAACATATGGCCGATCAGCGCGGTGGTGGTGGACTTGCCATTGGTGCCGGTGATCGCGATGAGTTTCACTGGCGCATCTGCTTCGGCCAGCGCGCGCACGAAAATCTCCGTATCCCCGATAATCGGCACGCCGGCGCCTTTGGCCATATTTACGGTCCAATGGGGCTCCGGGTGGGTGAGCGGCACGCCCGGTGAAAGCATCAGGGCATCAATTGTGCCCCAAGAGATTGTGCTTAAATCGGCAAGTTCACAGCCTGTCTCCGCTGCAGACATGCGGGAGGCATCGGCATCATCCCATGCAACAACCGATGCTCTGGCCGCCAAGAGCGCGCGCACCGCCGCCAGCCCGGTCCTACCAAGGCCAAAGACCGCAATACGCATGTTCGCATATGGCGTTGCCGTGATCATCGCGCTCCTAACGAAGTTTCAAGGTTGCAAGGCCGATCAGCGCCAGCACCACCGATATGATCCAGAACCGGATGACGACGGTGGATTCGGCCCATCCCTTCTGCTCGAAATGGTGGTGGAGCGGGGCCATGGCGAACACCCGCTTTCCGGTGAGCTTGTACGACAATACCTGGACAATGACCGATACGGTTTCCAGGACGAACAGGCCGCCGATAATGCCGAGAACAATTTCATGCTTTGCGGCAACGGCAATCGCGCCCAATGCGCCACCAAGGGAGAGCGAACCGGTATCGCCCATGAAAATCATCGCCGGCGGGGCGTTGAACCATAAAAACCCGAGCCCGGCGCCAAGGATCGCACCGCACAGAACAGACAATTCGCCCACACCCTTCACATTGTGAAGTTGCAGATACTCAGAGAAAACTGCGTTGCCAACCAGATAGGAAATCATGCCAAAGCTGGCGGCTGCCACCATCACCGGCACAATGGCCAGCCCGTCAAGGCCGTCCGTCAGGTTCACAGAGTTGGAACAACCGACAATCACGAAGACGCCCACAGGGATGAAGAACAGCCCCATGTCGATGAAAAAGTTCTTCATGAACGGGAATGTCAATGATGAAGAAAGCGGCTCTTTCCCAGCCTTGATGAAGATGTAAACCGCAAGGGCGGCGATAACACATTCAAGGGTAAACCTGATTTTTGCCGGAAAACCGTCGGTGGATCCGGTGGAGACCTTCAGATAATCATCATAAAGGCCGATCGCTCCATACCCCATGGTCACCAGCAAAACCGTCCACACATAGACATTTGAAAGATTAGCCCACAACAGAGCGGAGACGATGATGCCGAACAAGATCATCAGCCCGCCCATGGTCGGCGTGCCCTGCTTTTCAATAATGTGGCGCTCCGGGCCGTCTTCGCGAATAGGCTGGCCCTTGCCCTGGCGCACCCGCAAAACGGAAATCAGTCTCGGTCCGAACAAGAACACGAACAACAGCGAGGTCATCATGGCTCCGCCGGTGCGGAACGTGATGTACCTAAACACATTAAGGGCTGAAATCTGTTCAGACAGGCTCGTCATCAGGTAGTACAACATGGGCGAACTGGTCCCGCTATTCTTCGTTATCCCGGCACTCGGGAAATTGTTGTTTCATGGCCACGACGAGAGGGAGCATCTTGCTGCCGAGCGACCCTTTGATCATTACGATATCGCCGGGTTGCACACCATCGAGCAAAGGCTTTTCTAACCCTTCCGAGTTTTCCGCGTATATGGCCTTTCGGGTGGATGGAAGGGCTTCCCACAAGTTCTCCATCATCGGTCCGCAGGCATATACGCCATCGACCGCCGCTTCGTCTATGGAAGAAGCCAAACTGCGGTGCAGTTCCTCAGAGTCGTCACCCAATTCGAGCATATCACCCAAAACCGCAATGCGCCGCCCGCCGCGTCCGGGCTTGGTGTTGCCGAGCACGCCAATTGCAGAGCGCATGGAGGCCGGATTGGTATTATAGGCCTCATCAATCAGCGTGATTTCGCCGCCGCGCGGATGCGCCAGCTGTGTGCGTGCGCCACGCCCTGTAGGTGCGGACGTTTCTGCAAGGGCCAGTCCTGCCAGGGCAAGATCAGCGCCGAACTGTTTCACCGCCGCCAGAACAGCAAGTGAGTTTTGCACCAGATGGCGGCCCGGCGCACCCAGCCTGTACGTCACCGGCTCGCCCAACACGTCAGCTTCAATGCAAGAATAGCTGCCACTTAGAACCGCTTTGACAAGACGCACATTGCAGCCATCATCTTCACCGAATGAAATAATC
>JBPCVY010000112.1:0-6613 GCA_051010055.1 Hyphomicrobiales bacterium
ACGGCAAAGGGGTTCTGAACAACCGGATTTCAGAGCACATTTTCACCCATCTCGGGGAAATTGGCGTTCCGACACATTTCATCAAGCGGCTCAATATGCGCGAGCAGCTGGTGCACCAGGTTGAAATCATTCCTCTTGAAGTGATTGTGCGCAATGTTGCCGCCGGCACCCTCTCCAAGCGTCTTGGCATTGAGGAAGGCACGGCCCTTCCCCGCTCAATCGTTGAGTTTTGCCTGAAGGATGACGAGTTGGGCGACCCGCTTGTGGCAGAAGAGCATATTACTGCATTTCAGTGGGCAAACCCGCAGGAGCTGGACGATATTATGTCCATGTCTTTGAGAATAAACGATTTTCTGTCAGGCATGTTTGCAGGTGTCGGCATCAAGCTGGTGGATTTCAAGCTTGAATTCGGCCGCCAGTATGAAAATGACATGGTGCGCACAGTGCTGGCTGATGAAATCAGCCCGGATTCGTGCCGGCTATGGGACGTGAAAACCCAGGACAAGTTGGATAAAGACAGGTTTCGGCGCGACCTTGGTGGCCTGGTTGAGGCATATCAGGACGTCGCCCAAAGGCTCGGCATTTTGAACCGCAATGAGCCGCAAAAGGGCCAGCGCCCGGTGCTTGTGAAGTCCGACAGGGACGGCGCAAGCGAAACAAACGGTAAAGAAGGATAACCGGCCATGAAGGCAAAGGTGAAAGTCACCCTCAAGAACGGGGTTCTCGACCCTCAGGGCAAGGCCATTGAAGGGGCGCTTGATGCCCTTGGTTTCGAAGGCGTAGAGCATGTACGCCAGGGGCGCTATTTCGAGCTGGACCTTGAAGGCGGCGACAAGGATGCAGGCGAAGCGGCGGTAAAAGCCATGTGCGAAAAGCTTCTCGCCAACACCGTTATCGAAAACTACGAAATCGAGATGGCCGAATGAAATCCGCTGTCGTTACCTTTCCAGGCATCAACCGCCAGGAAGATATGATCAAGGCGCTTGAAGATATTACCGGCTCGCGCCCGCTGCCCATCTGGCACACTGAAACCGAATTGCCCAAGGTGGACTTGATTGTTATCCCGGGCGGGTTCTCGTTCGGAGATTATCTGCGCTGTGGCGCCATTGCCGGCAGATCGCCCGTTATGAATGAAATCATCAAGGCGGCGAAAAGCGGCGTGCGGGTGCTTGGCGTGTGCAATGGCTTTCAGATTCTGGTGGAAACTGAATTGTTGCCGGGCGCGCTTATGCGCAATTCAAATTTGAAGTTCGTGTGCCGCAATGTTCGTTTGAGAATAGATAATAATAGCACTTTCTTCACAAATAAGTTTAATATTGGCGATGCGGTAACCTGCCCTGTTGCCCATGGGGATGGCAACTATTTCGCAACGGAAGAAAAACTGCGCCAGCTTGAAGATGAAGGCAGGGTTGTTTTCCGTTATGTGGAAGACACAAACCCCAACGGTTCGCTCAACAATATTGCCGGCGTGGTCAACCGCTCAGGCAATGTTATCGGCCTCATGCCGCACCCGGAAAACATGATCGAAGCCCTGCACGGCTCAACCGACTGCAAACACCTGTTTGAAAGTCTCCTGGCGGCTTGACAGGCTGGGGCGAAATCACGCCCTAGTCTCTATTCCACATCCATCTTTCGAGACGGGCCTGTTTTCTTTCGTGGGATAAAAACAAAGGGAGATGGCGCATATTTCTCGCCTCCTGCAACCTACCTCAATCTGAAGCGGTTACGGATTGTAAGAAGAAGGAAAAACAGCAGGATCGTGCCGAGAACGGCCTGTGTGCCCCAAAGGAGGTCAAAATAGGGAAAATTCTCAGCAGTTTTATAAGCGTCTTTCAATGGGCCGCGGTTCAACCCAAGAAATGGCATCGAATTTGAAAAGCTTATAGCGAAGTTTGTGGGAACACCAATTTCATGGTCTGGGGAACCTTCGTCGAAACACACAATTGCAAAAGCTCCGACACAAAAATTCACCAACCACCAAAATATGGCTCTATCAATACTCCAGCCATAGTAGAAGCAAATGCCATAAAGCCAACCGAAAACTCGTGCTGCACCAGTTTTATCGCGTTTCGCCTTCCATTTCATGGCATACCGAAAAAACATGTGCTCATCGTCATACCGCTGATGCTCCGCCATAATTCGTGCCAGGAAATCATACCGCCTGAAAAATTCTGCAGCTTGACCATCGTATTCGACACGTTTCGGCCATTTCACATCCGTCCAGTCAGTGTCCTCATGGAGTTTGCGATTGAAAAACATGGGAACTGAAGAAAATTTAGTTTCCTTGAATGAAAAACTGCCATCCGACGGCACGCTATCAAGGGTGTCTGAAAAATCAGCTTCTGCCAAAAATTTGGTTTTGCCAAAATTCACTGTTCGGCTGAAATAGGTTCTGCGCAAATAAAAATCTCTTCCAAAAGTGCCGTCGAAAAAAGTAGCTTCATGCATGAAATCATTACCAATGATTTCAATACGTTCTTCGAAGTGGCACTGCGAGAAAAGCACCTTGTTGGAGAAGTAACAGTTCTCAAACTTAACAGGCACCTTAAACTTGCATTCGTGAAAGATCGTGATGCCGCCGAAATAGAGGCCTTCAAATTTTGCACGTTCTGAAAACTCAAGATTCTTAAACTCAATCCCGCGTTTTAGCGTGATTGGCAGGTTGCTTTCTTCCTCTTTAATCTCTTTCTGCCGGTCTGAATTGGAAGAGAGACGAATGGTGTGACCACATTTAAGTTCAACTTCTGAGCGCGCGATACGGATACCATCACTATTCGACAAATGGTATATGTATGAGTTCCAGCGAAAACCGCTTTGATCCATGAAAGCGAGTTGATACCAGGGATTTTCTTCAGCTGGTATGGGTTCGAGAGTGTCGTCCGGCATATGACCTTTCCGCAAATCAACTTCTTTGGGAAATTATCTTGCGGATTCGCACGTACAGTCAAATAAATATATATTTGACAAACCGCTTTATTTCATGTTCGCTGTTTGTGCCTTGGTGTTTTAGCCAAGGCGGGTTCTGCCGGTGCACCAACACCGAACAGAACCCTGACCAAACCAACCTAACCAGGAGGCCGGAATGGCTGATCAAACATTTATCACAAGTCCATCAAACAACAATACCAGCGAACAGGCGGCAATGTTCGCCGTGAGGGAATTAGAAGCCCATTTGCGGCACATGGAAAAACACCTTGCCAGCCTGTCCAATCTGGCGCGTGTTGCGGTAAAAGCGCAAACGCGCACGGTCGCTGCGCTGGAACGCGATCTCGACGCGCTTCTCACGATAATCTCGCAGGGGCGCAAAAAGGCTCTGCGCCATCTGTCAGATGACGCAGACTGAAACCAGTATTCTCCGGGGGCCTTGCGTATAGGGGCCCCTTCGCCCTTACTCGCGCAAACCTACAAAGCGTCTTCCTTTGGTTTTGCGCCGCCTGCCGCTTCGGCATCTGCATCGAGGGAGGCACGGGCTGCGCCAGTGGCGGCCTTTTTCTCGCGCTCAGTGTGCTCTTCATCCCCCTCTTCATCAGCAATACGCACGGTGACCTCTTTGTGGGCGAACTTGATGCCATTTTCCCCAAAAAGCTCGCGGATACGTTCATAAACAAGCTTGCGGATGAGGAATTGGTCGCCCGGCTTGGTCATAAACTTCACACGAATGATCATTGCTGAATCTTCCATGGAATAAACCCCTTGCGACTTCAGAGGCTGCAGGAAATGTTCGCCCAGCTCAGGGTGGTCCAGAAGTTCTTGTCCCAGCCCTTTAATCAACCGGCGCACTTGCTCCACGTCGGTGTCGTAGGTCACCCGTAGCTTCAGCTTCATCAGCACCCAGTCACGGGAGAAATTGGTGAGATGACGGATTTCACCGAACGGAACAGTGTTGAGCGGGCCATTATGGTGGCGTAATTGAAACGATCGGATGGAGATTTTCTCCACGGTGCCTTTCACCGTACCGATATCAATATATTCCCCCTTGCGGAAAGCATCATCCATCAGGAAGAACGCGCCGGAAAAGATGTCCCGGATAAGCGTTTGCGCGCCAAAACCAATGGCAAGGCCGATAACCCCGGCACTAGCGAACAATGGGCCTATATTCACCCCAAGCTCGGCCAGCGTCATCATGCCGGCGAGAACCAATATGGTGATCAAAAGGAAATTGCGAAAAATCGGCAAGAGGGTCGCAATCCTGGACGAGCCAGTTCCCATTTCCGCATCACCTGACGGCATGCCATCCAAGGCAGGTTCTTCGCGGGCAATTTCCCGGTCAATCCAGGCTTTGACGGCCTGATAGGCGATGTAGGCCAGAAACAGGATAATGATGACCGAGATGAGGTCGGCGGTGACACCTTCCGAGCGCCAAACGTCTACACCCCAAATTCCGGCCAGCATGAAGAGCGCGACAACGGTTACAAGAATTCCCGCTGCGCTTTCAGCCAGGGATTTGAAAACCGGCGTCTGCGCCTCAATCTGGCGCTCCAGGTCTTCCTCGGTGTCGCTTTCATCAGGCGAAATGGCAAGCCTGTCGCTGTAGGATTTGTCGATGATGAACAACAACACGCCATAGAGGCCCAGAGCGGCAACAAGCACGGTTATGGGGGCGCCGATAAGTCCAGATGCAGCCGGAAGGTCCAAAATCTGGCGGACAGCTGAAACCGTCCACGCAAACAGGAAATAGGCGATCGCCAAAACATGCCAAAGCTTGGCAATGAGCTTCACCCACCACGGGTTCCGCTCAGGTTCACCAAAGCCCATGATTGCACCGGCAACTGCCTTGCGATAGCGAACAACCACGCCGCACACCATGAGGGTGGCCAGGAAAGATGCGGTAATCAGGGCTAGTGTGTGGGCATCTTCCGACAGTCCCAGGGCGGCCATCCAGATGCAAATGCCAATCGCAACCACAGCAAAGCTGTAAACTCCGATCATACCCTTGTAGAGGCCAGTTGCATCTTCATCAGACATATTGATGACGCGGTGGCTGGGCACATCAGGAGCCAGCAAATTTAAAAAAATCAACCGCACCATACGGATAAATGCATAACCCCCTACGATGGTAATGGCGGTGATGAAGACTGGCCGGTTGTCACCGGCAATTGCCAACACAATGAGAGCGGCCGTGCCACTGGCAATTGCCGCCATCACCAAAAGCATTAGCGCGCGGAACAAAAGATAGCCCACCTTTTCCGAGCGCCTTATTGGATTGGGATTGTAAGCACCGGCAAAGGAGTTGCGGCCCCACTGGTCGGCCATCCGCCCGATCCAGTAGCCAATGGCAAGGGCTGCTGCGCCAAGCAAAATCCCCATCAATATCCACGATCTGCCCTGGCCGGGGGCAGCTTTATCAAATGCCGCTCCCATGTCAGAAAAAAAGTTCCCCGCATTGCCAAGAATGCGCTTGATGCCGGCGCGCACCTTTTCCGATGTCACACCAACATTGCGCAGTTGCCCTTTTGGAGGTTCAGCTGGTTTTGCAGATGGATCGACAACGATTACCGTTGCGCCGGATTCACGCGCCTTTTCCAAAAATGGCTGCAACGAGTCCACCGCAGAAGTGCTTTCCTGGGCCAGCACTGGCCGGCTTGACCCGGTATAACCGACAGCGAAAATCGAGATGAATACGAGTGCACAGAACTTTACAGCAAAAACACGAAATTTCATCATTGTTCCCAACCCGGTTTTATGTCATTCCCCTACTAAACGCCCTCAAGCTCGAGTTTTCAACAAGCCACTTGCGTGCGCATGTTGTTGCACAAGTTTTCTAGGGGCAAAATGCTGGCAATAAACCTCCCGTTTCATAACGAATTTCTCACATTCATGTCCAAAGCCGATCATATTGAAATTACGCCGGAGCTCGTCGCAGAGCACGGAATAAAACCTGACGAGTACGACCGTATTCTCGAGCTAATTTGCCGCGTGCCGACAATAACTGAGCTTGGCATCTTTTCCGCCATGTGGAACGAGCATTGTTCCTACAAATCCTCGAAAAAGTGGCTGCGCACCCTGCCAACGACAGGTGAGCGGGTCATTATCGGGCCGGGGGAAAATGCCGGTGCGGTCGATATTGGCGATGGTCAGGCGGCGATTTTCAAAATGGAAAGCCACAATCACCCCTCATACATTGAGCCCTATCAGGGGGCTGCTACCGGTGTGGGCGGCATTTTGCGCGATGTGTTCACCATGGGCGCGCGGCCTATCGCGGCCATGAATGCGTTGCGGTTCGGCGCGCCTGAACACAGCAAAACCCGCCATCTCGTCTCCGGCGTTGTGGCCGGCATTGGCGGCTACGGCAATTCGTTCGGCGTGCCAACGGTTGGTGGAGAGGTGAATTTCCATTCCCGCTACAACGGCAATATTCTTGTGAATGCGTTTGCACTGGGTCTTGCCGATGCGGACAAGATTTTCCTGTCCGAAGCCAAAGGCGTCGGGCTGCCGGTTGTTTATGTTGGCGCAAAGACGGGCCGCGATGGCATTCATGGCGCCTCCATGGCAAGCCAGGAATTTGCTGATGATTCTGAAGAAAAACGCCCCACCGTTCAGGTTGGCGACCCGTTCACCGAAAAATGCCTGCTTGAAGCCTGCCTTGAGCTGATGGCATCCGGCGCGGTTATCG
>JBPCVY010000113.1:0-36130 GCA_051010055.1 Hyphomicrobiales bacterium
TCGGGCAAGCCGGTTGTCGTTCTCAAAACCCACGCCGACGCCCCACGCGTCCTCATCGCCAATTCCAATCTGGTTCCTGAATGGGCCAATTGGGAACATTTCAATGAGCTCGATAAAAAGGGGCTCATGATGTACGGGCAAATGACGGCGGGCTCATGGATATACATTGGCAGCCAGGGCATCGTGCAGGGCACCTACGAAACCTTCGCCGAGATGGGCCGCCAGCACTTTGGCGGTGATTTGTCGGGCAAATGGGTTCTCACCGGCGGGCTCGGCGGTATGGGCGGCGCTCAACCATTGGCGGCGACTATGGCTGGTGCATCAATGATTGCGGTTGAGTGCAAACCCTCGTCCATCGATTTCAGGCTGCGCACCCGCTATCTGGACAAGAAGGCTGACACCATCGAAGAAGCTGTGGCGATGGTTGAAGATGCCCACAACCAGGGCAAGGCGGTTTCCGTCGGCCTTCTCGGCAATGCGGCTGACGTTTTTCCTCAATTTGCGGAGCAATCAAAAAATGACGCCCGGTTTTTGCCCGATGCGGTAACTGATCAAACCTCCGCCCACGATCCGTTGAACGGCTATCTGCCGCAAGGCTGGTCGCTGGCGGAATTTGATGAGCGGCGCGTTTCTGATCCAAAGGGAACAGTTCAGGCCGCAAAGGCCTCAATGGCCGTTCAGGTTCAGGCAATGTTGTCGTTTCACGAACGCGGCATTCCCGTTGCCGATTATGGCAACAATATCCGCCAGATGGCACTGGAAATGGGCGTCACCCATGCGTTTGATTTCCCAGGCTTTGTGCCGGCCTATATCCGGCCCTTGTTCTGCCGGGGCATTGGGCCATTCCGTTGGGCGGCATTGTCGGGCAATCCGGAAGACATCTACCGCACTGATGAAAAGGTGAAGGAGCTTATCCCTGACGATGCGCACCTTCACAACTGGCTCGACATGGCGCGTGAGCGCATTAGCTTTCAAGGTTTGCCGGCGCGGATATGCTGGGTTGGGCTCGGTCAGCGCCACCGGCTCGGGCTTGCCTTCAACGAGATGGTGCGCAATGGGGAACTTGAGGCGCCGGTGGTCATCGGGCGCGATCATCTCGATTCCGGTTCCGTTGCCAGCCCCAACCGGGAAACCGAAGCTATGAGAGATGGCTCGGACGCGGTGTCCGACTGGCCATTGCTGAACGCGCTGGTGAACTGCGCGTCTGGTGCGACTTGGGTATCGCTCCATCATGGCGGCGGCGTCGGCATGGGATTTTCCCAGCATGCCGGCATGGTGATTTGCTGCGATGGCACAGAGGAGGCCGACAGGCGTCTTGAGCGTACCTTGTGGAACGATCCAGCGATGGGGGTTGTCCGCCACGCAGATGCTGGCTACGCATTGGCAATCGATTGCGCTCGGGAGAACGGTCTCAACATGCCAGGTGTTTGAAAGTCACCGAATTCAGGGTGAAAATCAGAGAATCTTGGAAAAAAATTGATGAAATGGCGATATTGCTTGTTTTATCGATTTTTTTTGGCGAAAATCAATTATCCCAAAACCCGCACTCATAAGCGAAGGATAGGATGTCGCTCAGTCCAACACTTGATAAACAAGACAGCCCGGTATCACTCACCAGCCAGGTTTATGATGGCCTGCGCGCTGATATAATTGCTGGAAAACTCAAACCTGCCTTGAAACTAAAAGTGGAAGAATTGCGCAAGCGGTACAATGTTGGCGCAAGCCCGGTGCGTGAAGCGTTGAGCCTGTTGGCGTCCGATGGCCTGGTTGACCGCATTGATCAACGTGGGTTCCGTGTTGCGGTCGTGAGCGCTGAAGATTTCGCCGACATTTTGAACGTGCGCTGCTGGCTGGAAGAGCGCGCGCTCCGGGAATCCATCAAGAAGGGCGATACAGCTTGGGAAGAGGCGGTTGTGCTGGCTTTTTTCCGGATTTCAAAAGAGCCGCGTTCCATTGGCGATAAGGATCATTTTGTTGCAAATCCTCAATGGGAACGCCTTCACAAGGAGTTTCACTTGCAGCTCATTTCTGCGTGCGGCTCACCAACGCTTCTGGAAATTTGTGACAGGCTTTATGACCGAAATGTGCGCTACCGCAACCTCGCAGGGCCGGTTTCTTATCCAAAGCGGGATATCAATTCAGAGCATCAGGACATTATGGACGCAAGCCTTGCCCGTGACGAGGATGCCGCCGTTGAATGCCTGATCGCCCACTACCAAAACACCGGCGGGTTCCTTGAGCGGAAAATCGACTGACCCGCCAGCCTTTCAGGTTCAATCTTTCACTTTTTCTTCGCCACAAAAGGCACAGCTTTCACTGTGTCCTTGGTAACGATGATTGACATCAAGTCCTTACCCATCACCAGCGGGCCTTTGTAGGTGGTGCGGGTGCGGTCAAGAATTTCTTTAGCTCCCACCGGTTTGATCTTGCCATTGGTTAGGGAGACCACATGGGTATAGACGGCAAGGCGCGGCGCGGTTGCCGTGAAAACCTTGCCGGCATCTTCAGGCTCAATATGGTGGTCAAGTATGAGCTTCCATATGGGGGCAGCCTCCAAAAGCTCTTTCTTTGCTGCACCGATGGAGTGCACAAGCACATCCACACCCTTTGAATGGTTGATGAGGTTCTCAGAATATTTTGTGTCTCCCGAGACAACCACCGAGCGCCCGTCATAGTCGAACCTGTAGCCAAGGGTCGGTTTGATCAGCTTGCCGTGGTCTGTCTCAAAAGCTGTAATCTTGAGGCCGTCTGCATCATAGACAACGCCTGGCCCAATCTCCTTCACACTGACGCCCGCCGCCTCCCGTGACATTTTCTGGTCAACAACCCGGGTATCCACATCCCAGGCATAGGCCTTTTGCAAGTAGTTCATCAGATTGGCAGTGCCTTTCGGTCCCATAACAGGGAAGGGCACATCACGCCGGCCATAGGGCCCGCGCAGCCAGCCAGTAAGCCACAAGTCGGGAATGCCGACCACATGGTCAGAATGCAGATGGGTGAGAATGAGGGAGTCGAGCTTGCCGAAGGGGATTTTCTTGCGCCAGAGCATTTGGGTTGCACCGCGTCCGGCATCAACGAGGAAGTTTTTGCCAGCCACCCGCACAAGGGTTGCCGGGCCAAATCTGTGCATCAATGGCGGCGGGGTTCCCGTACCAACCAGTATCACCTCAAAGTCGGACTTGTCCTGTGCCCGCGCATCAGGGGCGCTGGTGATGAGAAACGCTGCAATCGCCAGCCCCGAAAGCAGTAGTTTGAACATAATATCCTCCCCTTGTTATATCTGTTTTTCGGCCCTCTTTAAGTGGCGACGAGGGTGAAGTCGAAATCAACCGAATAGAATGGCACGGTGATTTTATCTGCTGCCGCAAGTCCAGCAGGCAGCTCGGCCAAGTCATCATGTTTGCGGTATTTCAGGATGAGGGTTTCACGCACGCCGAACACTGCATCTTCGTCGAGATAGGGATCATCTTCCGGGAACAGCTCGGTGACGAGTGTCTGAAAGCCATCGGCCATGACAATGAAATGCAGATGCGACGGGCGCCAGGGGTGCCGGCCCGTTGCCTCAAGGAATTCGCCTGCCGGCCCATCGTCGGGAACCGTATAGGGGGCAGGGCGCACGGTTGTGAAGCCATAACGGCCGTCAGCTCCCGTTGTCTGGCGTGCGCGCAGATTGAACCGCTCCTGGTTTGCGTCCTGGTTGGAATAAAGGCCATTATCGGCGGTTTGCCAGATTTCGAGCACAGCACCGGAAATGGGGTTTCCTTGCATATCCGCCACCACGCCGGAAACGATTGAAGTGTCGCCTTCATTGTCCTTTTTCAAATCGCCGCCGACAGGAACTTCGGGTGCGCCGAGAATATGGAACGGCCCAAGAACGCTTGATTCCGTTCCCCCCGGTGGTGAATTGATGATGTCGACCAGCGAGGAAAGTCCAAAGATATCTGAAAACAGAACGAATTCGTTGCGTTCATCATCAGTGATTTCACCGGCCTTTGTGAGAAGCTCGATGACTTTGCGCCCTTCCGCGTGGGTGAGGTTCACTTCGCGCGCATAATCATGGATATGATCTACAAGGCGTTCAAGCAGGTAGCCGGTTCTTTCATCCTTGCAGTTGAAGGTGTTCTTCACCGCATCGGTTATGGAGTTTCTGTCCACATTGCGCATGGCAATCTCCTATCAACCTAAAATCCCGATACTCAAAATCGGATACTGGATAATCAAGAGCAGAACCGCCAGCATGACCACGGCAAACGGAAAGGCGCCGAGAAACACATCCTTCAGTTTAATGGACGGATTGTCGATGGTTGCCTTGATGACAAAACAGGAAATGCCGAGCGGCGGTGTGAGCAGGCCGATTTCAGCACCGATTACGGTAACGATGCCGAACCAGACAAGGCTTGCCCCCATTGGTTCGATGACCGGCAGGAACAGCGGCACCACAATGAGGATGATTGAGGCGGTATCGAGCAAGGTTCCCAGGAACAGCATCAGCACCACATAGGTCAGCATGATGCCCCACAGGGTAAAGTCCATGCCGGTCAGCCAGTCACCGAACATTGAGGGCAGGCCCGCAATGCCGAGCATGCGTGAATACATGGATGCCGCCATGATGAGGAAAAGGATATTGGCGGTAACGTGCCCGGTTTCAATCAGTGTTTCCCAGAAGAGTTTTGCGGTCATGCGCCGTTTTGCAAAGGCAATAAGAAGGGCGACAGTTGAGCCTCCTGCGCCCGCCTCGACCGGCGTCAACACGCCCAGGTAAATGCCTCCCAGAACAACCAGAATAAGCACGGCCACAGGGGCGGTTTTGTTAAAGACCTCAAGGCCGCTCAATGTTGTTTCAGGCGGCAGGTTCGCAGCCTCCACATCGCCGCCAACGAAGTTGGGCGTTAGCCGCGCCATGATGATAATTGCAACAATGAAAGCACCCGACAGCAACAAGCCTGGCACAATGCCGGCCATGAACATCTGGCCCACTGATTGCTCGGCAACGAACGAATAAATGATGAGCATGGCGCTGGGTGGTATCAGCATGCCCAGAACCGAGCTTCCGGCAACAACGCCAACCGCGAACCGTGGCCCATACTGGAACCGCAGCATTTCAGGCACCGAAACGCGGGTAAATACGGAGGCCGAGGCAATCGATGAACCTGTTACAGCGGCGAACACCGCGTTTGCGGCGACGGTTGCCATGCCCAGGCCGCCGCGTACCCGGCGGAAGGTGTCGTTCATTACCTCGTAAATGTCCTTACCTATCCCGGCCTTTGAAACCGCCAGCCCCATGAATGTGAACAGCGGCACTGTGGCAAAGGCATATTCGGTAATGGAATCAGATACCGCGATTTTGAGGAGATTGATTGCAAGCTGGGGGTCACCACGCTGCACCCACACGCCGATGAAGGAAACAACACCCAATGCAACGGGAATGTATAGCCCGCAATAAATGAGCACCACAATGAGGATGATGGAGCCAATCGCGATTTCAACGCCGGTCATGGTCCAGAATCCGCATCATTGTTGCCGCCATCGTGGGGGTCAGGCCGGGCAATTTTATAGACAGGCGCGATGGCGCAGAAAAACCACCGGCACATACACAATGTGGCCCCGATAACCATTACTGCCATAATCGGCCACTCGGGGAATGTGAAGACGCCCTCCGTTCCCACATAGGCATCCTGTTCGTAGGCTTCGATCACTTCCGGTACCAGTGCATATACAATCAGCGCCATGAAACCTGCACCCATCAGATCGAAGAGGCGGCGCATGGAAAAACCGATGGACGGACTTGCCCCTGTAATCCGCTCCAGGAAGGCGTCGGACCTGGTAAGCCGGCCCGTACGCACCACATCAGCCAGCTGCAGGAATACGATGGCGACAATGGAAATTTCGACAATTTCCACCGCGCCCCTGATCGGCGCGATCAATACGGTGCGCATAAACACATCCAGATTGATCACGGCAATCAGAAACAATACCACCAGCGCGCCGAGCACGTTGGCGGAAATGGCGAGCCGGTCTATCGCGCGCGATAACCGGCCCACGGCATTTGCGTAATTTCCCACTTCAGCTACTTGCCAGGTCTAGTTGGTCAGTTCCTGATCCCAGTTACGGGCCGGCTTTGCGCCGCCTTCACGCAACAAGTTCATATAATCCGCCAGGATTTTCTTGGCTGGAACACCCTTGCCCTCAAGCTTGTCCGCCCACTCTTTTGAGATGTTGGGCATGGACTTTACCCACTCATTGCGTTGCTCGTCGGAGAGCGTAACAACTTTGCCACCATTTTCTTTGTAAGCGGCAACTTTTGCTGCAGCACGGTCCATAGCAACATCGGCCAACCGGTCGCGGTACATGATGGATGCTTCTTTCAGAGCAGCTTTCACTTCATCTGGCAGTTTTTTCCAAGTATCGGCATTCACCGTCACAGCTTTCGAGTTCACGGTGCCGATATTTGCTTCCAGCATGTGCGGGCCGACTTCATAAATCTTGAACGTTACGGCAGCTTCCGGCCACAACATTATTGCGTCGACCACGCCGGTTTGCAGCTTGTTGTAATAGCTCACCAGAGGGCCGCCAACGCCTGCTGCGCCGATCCCCTCGACATAGCGCAGATTATATCCGGCGCCAGCCATCTTGAGCCCCTTCATATCCGCAAGCTTGTTGATCGGTTTTTTGGAAAACACCTGATAGGTGTCGAGCACGCAGGCAGACGTCAGATACACCTGATTTTGCTTGGCGAAATGCTCTTTATATTGCGGATACTTCTCTGCGAGTTTGTCCACCGTCTGGGCAACCAGTTTCGGATTGATCGATGAAAATGGCGTCACATAGGCGACCGCCTGAAGCGGAATCTTGTCGCCATGGAACACGGTTGTGACAACACCCACATCGCCAAGCCCGAGTTTTATGCCCTCAAGCACACCCTTGGGTTTCACGATGGTTCCACCATAAGCCTCCGTCCACGCGATCTTATACTTGCCTTCTTTGGCGAGGATCTCGTTCACCTTCGGCAAGAAGAAGCTTGAAAACTCCTTTACCCACATGGCGCGGGCCGGATAACCGTCAATCGCGGTGAGTTTGATTGTTTCGATGGCCGATGCTGGTGACAGTCCTCCTGAAACCATCATGGCAACTGCTGCGGCGCCCAGAACAAAACGCCTGGTCAATTTCATACCCATACTTTCCTCCCTTTGTTTGCAACCTATTAAAGTCAGGCTCTGAAACCCGGTATCTCAATCGGGTTGGCGCACGACCCATTCTTCAGAGACTTCAGTTCCTGCCTGGACAAATAGTTTTGACAGCGGGCAAAATTTACCCACTTCAACTGCGAGCCGGTCGATTTCTTCCTGGCTGGCATCGCTATCAAGCTCGACACGCAATTGGATTTTCTCAAACGGTACGTCGATTTCTTCCTGCAATGTGACGCCGAGGCGATCAAAATCTGCGGTCACATCAACAGTGACATTCGAAATATTGATGCCCAATTTGGCGGCGCATTTGTGGCCGATGACATTTGTGCAGCCGGCAAGCGCAGCAAGGGCGGTTTCTGTCGGCGCGGGGCCAGCATTGGTGCCTCCGCGCTCAGGCGGCTCATCAATAATTGTTGTTGTATCACGCGCGGTGATATTGGAGCGGGAATGACTTGGGCATTTCGCTTTTACGCCGATCTTCACCTTTGTTTTCAACCGTATCGCTGCCAACGCTTGGTCCTCCGTTAGATGATCTTGCAGGCATCTTCAAACGCCAGCCGTGGCAGACGCGGAAACAGACCGGACACATCGCCATACCCAATATTGCACAGAAAATTGGATTTTACCGACGTACCTGCAAAAAAAGCCTCATCCACCGCCTCATTGTTAAACCCTGACATTGCCCCGATATCGAACCCCAGCGCCCTGGCCGCGAGCATGAGGTAGGCGCCTTGCAGGCTTGAATTCCGGAACGCGGTGGTTTCAGTGTGTGTGGGGTTGTTTCTGAACGGGCCGGTCATGTCCCGGTGAGAAAAGAGCTCCGGCAGCCGTTCCCAGAACTTGGTTTCATATCCAAGGATGGCCACCACCGGGGCTGCGCGCACCTTGGGAACATTTCCTTCCGCCACGCAGCCGGCGAGCTTTTCCTTTGCTTCAACCGATCTGGCAAACAACACCCGGGCATGGTTTCCGTTGGCGCTGGTCGGGCCCCATTTGTAGACCTCGTAAATCGCCTTCAGATCGTCGTCTGTGACCGGCTTTTCCTGCCATGTATTGTGGGTTCGTGCATGCCGGAACAATAAATCAAGCGCCGGCCCGTCCAGGCGGGAAAGCGCTGCATGGGCATTCGTAACCGCATCGCGCGCCGCCTTTAGCTTTTCAGCCGGGATATCAGCGGGTCCGGACATTTTTGCGCCTGATCCTTTTCAATCTCAATCAGCAACAATCGGGTTCGACAAAACGCCAATACCTTCAATTTCAATTTCAACCGTATCGCCCGGTTGCATGAAAACCGGTGGCGTACGGGCATAGCCAACTCCTTCAGGCGTGCCCATGGCAACAATGTCGCCTGGCTGCAGGGTCCAGATTTCACTCAGGATCTCGATGGTGCGCGGCACGTTGAAAATCATGTTCTTGGTGTTCGAACTTTGCATGACCTCACCATTGAGACGGGATTCAATCTTCAGGCCGTCAGCTCCCGCCGGCAGTTCATCAGCGGTGACAAGCCATGGACCGGCCGGCCCGGTGCCGTCAAAATTCTTCCCCGGCGTCCATTGGTTGGCCTTGCGCTGGTATTCGCGCACCGAGACATCATTGAACAATGAGTAACCGTAGACATAATCAAGCGCGTCCGCTTGGGTAATGTTGCGGCCGGTTTTGCCAATCACCAACAAGAGTTCTGCTTCAAAGTCGAGGGTGTCGGACAAGTGTGTTCTCAACACTGGAGCGCCGGCGGCAACCAACGAACTTTGCGTACGCAAGAACAGGGAAGGATAGGTTGGCAAATCATGACCGCCTTCCGCGGCATGATCGGCATAATTCAGGCCCAGGCAAATGATTTTCCCGGGGTGAGGCACCACCGGGAGGAGTTTAATATCGCCGAGATTGAGCTTGACATTATCCGGGGCGTCATCGATTGCTGCGGCGGCAGTGTCCAGGGCTTTCTGGCCGGCCGCAATGAACCGGCTCATATCGTCCGGCAGGTCTGGCGCTGCAATCGTCAGATCAACAATGTCGTCGCCGCTTACAGCGCCGACGGCCAGCTTTCCAGCTTTTTCAAAGGAAATCAGCCGCATGGTTCCTCCCAACCCTTGTGCACTTTTCTTGTTGTTCACCGGACAATAACCCGGCCAGATTTAGGCGTCAAATTTTATCGATATTTTTTGCAGTTGTGGAATAAAATCGATTGAAATAGATTGCCGACGGTGGAAATTGGAGGTTGGGACATGGGTAAAGACTGGAAAGAGTTTGTTGAATATGCCCGCGGGCGCGGTGTTCTGGCAAAGGAACTTTTCGTGGTTCACTCCAAACCAGTTGTAAGTGCAGATGAAATCGCTGAAACGCTTCCAGCACATCTCGACTATCAGAAGAAGTTGGAGGCTGAAGGTGTTCTTTTCGCTGCTGGGCCGATGGCGGATGAAAATGGCGCCGTGTGGTCAATGGAAGGACTTATCATCCTGAATGCCGTTTCGCTTGAAGCCGCCCGAGTTCTGGCTGACAACGACCCAATGCACAAGGAAGGCAAGAAGGAATACACCATCCGGCCATGGTTGATGAATGAAGGGCGTTTGCAAATTGATGTGTGTCTTTCAAACCAGAAGGCGGGCATAGGATGACAGAAGACGAAATACACCTTTAACGTGCAAAATTGATGTGATTTATTATAGGCAAATTTTCGGTGTCCAGAAATGGTTCTTGTTGAACGTGAGTGGATATTTTCCAATTTACAGAAAAATGCGCAGAAAAATTGATGTTTAACGAAATTAAATCTGTGTAAGTTCGTTGGTTTTATTGGCATCCATGTTGATTGATTGTTAGGAATTGCGTGAGATTATACAACGATAAGTAGATGAAGAATTTTTTGTGCAATGTCAGATCAGCAAGATTATCCGGTATTTGCCGTTATGTGCCCTCATGGGAAAATCTTTGGTGCCACCCGGGCACGTTCGGTTTTTGAGGCGCAGTTCAAACTGGCAGAAGGTCTTCTTTTCCCTTTGATCGAGGGAGTAGAAAGCAGGGAACTAATTGGCGCAGATCTGGTGGCGGCTATTTGGCGTGTGGCAGAAAAGCTCGGCTGGCAGATCAGCAAATCCAGTTCTCAGAAGTATGAAATGGACGAAGTGCCTGAAGATAACCCGTCGCCAGACTTTGAATGAAATTCATCCGCAAAAACAGTAGAAAAGACGCCCGGAACACCCATTAAAAAGTGAGCGGAATTGGCTGCGATGTGTAAGTTGCTTTTTTGATACAATAGCACTCAAAGTAAAAAATTTTGTTTTGCTGTCTTTTTTTTGCCGGAATCTTTCGAAATGATCGCGGCGCGGTTGCGGGGTGTATTTTCGCTTGACAAGCGCCCAATTTTTCAAAATCTTGCACACCTGTAAAAAACTGGGCATAAAATGTATATGTTTTGCATTTATGAGTAAATATTGATATTGTAGGTTGAGGGGATTTGGAGTGATTTTGACAGAGGGAAGGCACTCTATTTGTGCCTGTTACACTAGCAATAGCAGATAATATTGAGTTGCCGTGCGCAAACGGACAATCCGTTTGGGATGTTTGAAGCCGGTTAAGGTTTCTAGAACTGTTTTGAGAGATTAATCAGCGGATATTCCGTATTTGCTATTAATGTTGGCGGTTTTCGCCTTCAGTAAATTTTTGAATTCCAGCTGTTGTGCAGCTGAGAAAATTTTCGCGCCGATTGGCTGGGATCACCGAGCAAGCGGTAAATTTTGACATCGATTTGAAGTAAGAAATTAGAGCTATGTTGCATGAAAATTTTGATTTTTCACATTTTGAAGAAGACCTGAAGACGTTTGAGCGCGAAGACCGGTTGGTCCGGTTTGAAGAGATGCTCCAGGAACATCTGTGCGGGTTCTCCACTGAGGCGCGTGCCTCTGGCATAATGAGTTTTCTGCGAAGGTTACATCGCGCACGCAGGATGGGTTTTCCATTGTGGCAATCGTCGGCTCCGGCCTCGCGATGGAGCGTACGTTGGAACAGATCTACACCGATGGCTGCGACAGCATCGCGGTGATTGGCAAGCCGATTGGCAAGACCATGCTGACGACAGGAGAGCGCGAAGCGGAACTGTTTGGCGAAGACATTGCGCTGGTTGACTTGGCGCGGCCGTTCTCCTTGCGCTCAGATGGTCAGGTGGGTTTCGGTATTACCGTTCTCAAAATTCCCCGCTCGCTTTTGAATAAGTGGGTGGGTATCGATCAGAGCAATTTTGATGGGAAAGCCATTTACGATCCCAGCCTGGGAATTGTCGTAAAGGAGATTTTCAACGTCATTTCCCGTGAGTGCCTATCGTCGGAATTTGTCGGGTTCAGCAAACTGATCAATGCATTCCTGGATCTTGCCGCGCTGGCGCTGGTCAACGCCAACTTGAGCAACGGATTTGACAGGCACGACAGCCATGCCGGGCTGCGCCTTGCCATTCAACGCTATATCGACGCCAACCTGAAAAACCCAGAACTCAATCACGACATGATTTCACGTCAGTTCTCTATTTCTGTGCGCCAGGTTCACAAGGTTGTTGAAGGCAAGGGACTGACAGTCGGGCAATATATTCTTAACCGGCGCCTGCAAGGTGCCGCTTCCCAGCTGAAAGCCATCGATCATGCTCACCGCAAGATTGGTGATATTGCATTTGACTGGTGTTTTAACGAGCTTTCCCATTTCAGCCGGGCGTTCAAAACCCACTTTGGGTGCACAGCGCGTGAATGGCGCCATCAATCGCGTCATCATTGACGGGAAAAAGGGCAGGGGCGCAGCGCCAAAATTGGTGCGGTCCCGCCCGTTACAGCCGCTTCGACATATCCTGAATAACATCCCACGCAAACCGCACATCCTCCCGGGTAGTGTTGAACTGGCCGGTTTGGAACCGGATGACATAATTCCCGTTATGGTTTGTTTGCGTCAGATAGATGCGGCCATCATCATTGATGGCGTTGAGAAGTTTTTCGTTCAGAGCGTCCAAGTCTTTGGCCCCTTGCGGGGCAAAGCGGAAACTGAAGAGGGAAAACATGGGCGCACTGGTGAGTTCAAAAATTTCGGTTGCGACAATGTCTGCTGCCAGCTCTTCGCTCCAGGCAATATGGTTCCGGATCATTTCGCGCAAGTTCTCAAGGCCGTAAGCCCGCAGCACAAACCATAATTTCAACGCCCTGAAGCGGCGTCCTAGTGGAACAGACCATTCTGAATAGTTGATGATGTTGTCGTGGCCATGGGTTTTGAGATAGTCCGGTTGAATAGCCAGGGTGCGAACCAAATCTTCAGGTGAACGCACAAAATGCGCATTGCAGTCAAAATTAACGCCCAGCCACTTGTGGGGATTGAAAGTGATGCTGTCGGCGCGCCCGGCGCCGGCGAACAGGGCGCGCAATTCGGGGCAAATCATGGCAGCACCGGCCCAGGCCGCATCAACATGCACATAAAGCCCGAATTCTTCAGCAATATCACATACGGCATTTATGTCATCGCAGGCGCCAACACTTGTCGCCCCGGTCAGCGCAACAATCCCTGCAGGGATAAAGCCGTCTTGAATATCGCTCTCGATTGCAGCTTTCAGGGCAGCGCCATCAATTGAGAAACGCTCGCCCTTAACAGGAACCTTCACAAGGTTAGTCTCGCCAACACCTGCAATGCGCACCGCCTTGTCGATTGAAGAATGGGCGTGGCCGGAACAGTAAATCCGCATGCGGGCATTGCCGGAAAGGCCCTCGGAATTTCCCTTCCACTCGAGCGCGCGCTCGCGCATTGTCAATATCGCGCAAAGGGTTGCCGATGAGGCAGAATCCTGGATGACGCCGCCAAATTCCTCCGGCAAGTCAAGTGCCTGGCGCAACCAGTCCATGGTGACCGTTTCAAGTTCGGTTGCCGCCGGAGAGGTTTGCCACAGCATACATTGCGCTGCCAGCGCGGCGGTGAGATATTCGGCAATCACAGAAGGCGGGCTGGAATTGGCTGGAAAGTAAGCGAAAAACCGGGGGTGCTGCCAGTGTGTGATGCCCGGCACGATGATTTTTTCAAAGTCTGAGAAAATCGCTTCCATGGCCTCACCCTTCTCTGGAGGGGAGGGTGGAAGCAGGCTTGCAATTTCGCCCGGGCGCACTGGCGGCCGGACCGGATATTCGCGCAAGGTTTCGAAGTACGTTTCACTCCACTCGACGGCTTTTTGCGCCCACTTTTTGAAAGCAATCATTTTTAGAAATTCCGTTTGCGGTTAGTACCGGAAGCAAGGGCTCTTCACCGTCTAATCATTCGCCCTGCAAATACTTCCGTAAAGAGATATTTTGATGAGGCGCACCTCAGAAAATTCCGGAATGGTTTCTGAGGGGGTGGTAAGAATTGAATCGGGTGTGGATGGAATAAAACACCAGTAAACAACCAAAGAAACAAGAACAGTTAAATAAAAATCCCTGTGAAAATTGAGCGAGATGGGGTCAAGCAGGTAACGCAAAAGAAAAACCACTTAAAATGCACGCAACGATACGCCTGAGGGCAATTCTTTGCGCAAAAAAGCTAGTTTGATTTCGGGAGTTTCTTTAGGGTGGCCGAAGTTTTAGCACCGCTGACTCGAAAGAAAATCCTTTCGATGGTGTGATTTTTATTTTGAACCGGGTTATTTTTTCTTGGAGCAGACCATTGAAATTTAGGAATTTCCAAACCGCTGCAGCATTGCTTTCTGCAGCGATTTTGACGGGCGGCTTGGCCGCAAACGTGAACGGGCAAACGAAAACCGATGCAAAGCCGAAGGTTGAGCGCGAAGTGCATGCCGACTGGATTGTAGAGTGCATTACGCCGCAGCAGCAAAAACGCGTTTGCTACATGATCCAGGTGCATCAAGTGATCGAAACAAAGAAGACCATTTTTCAGGTGTTGATACTAAAACAGCGCAATGCGGTTGGATATTCAGCCGTCGTGCTGGCGCCGCTTGGCGTGTTGCTGCCGAAAGGGCTGGTGGTTTCAGCCAAGGGTGCAAATCCGCTCGGAGTCGCATTCAACAATTGTGGCCAACGTGGCTGTGTTGCGCGGTTTAACCTGTCTCCTGAACTGCAGGGGGCATTCAAATCGGGCGCATCGGCAAATTTCAGAATGGTCAACGCAGGCAGCGGTAAACCCGTCGCCTTCACGGTTTCGCTTTCCGGTTTCTCCGCCGCATTAAAGCGGGTGGCTGAACTTTCACCGGGCAGCTAACCCTTTAGGGCGAAGGCCTTCATAAAAGCTATTCAAAGCCAGGGGCGGGCCCATTTGAGGCCCGCTTCCGTTGTTTGGGCCGGCAAATATTCGCAACCGATCCACCCTTCAAAACCGGTTGACTCGATTGCTTCAATCGTTTCTGCATAAGGCACTTCGCCATCGTCCGGCTCATGGCGGCCGGGATGGCCGGCAATCTGAAAGTGGCCAATGGCATCAATGTTTCTGGCGATGAATTTGGCCATGTCATCACCCATTCTGTGCATGTGATAGATGTCGTATTGCAGGAAGATGTTCGGCTCGTTCACTGCAGCCAAAATCTTCAGCGCCTGGCTGGAGCGGTTAAGAAAGTATCCTGGAACATCGAACGTGTTTATGGGCTCGATCATGAGCATCAGCCCTTCTTGAGCGCAGGCACGTGCGGCAAATCTCAGATTGCCGATAAAGCGCTCCTTCGCCCTTGGTGCATCTCCTCCATCCGGCAAGATACCAGCCATACAATGAAGGCGCGGCGTTCCAAGTTCCTTTGCATAGTCAATTGCGTGGCCGACGGTGTCTTGAAATTCCATCTCCCGGTGAGGCAAACACGCCAACCCGCGTTCACCTTCATCCCAGTTGCCGGGGGGCAAATTGAACAGCACCTGCTGCAGGCCCGTTGCATCAATTCGTTCAGCAATCTGTGCTGCCGGCCACGGGTAGGGAAACTGAAATTCCACCCCCGAAAAACCTGCCGTGCTAGCCGCTTCAAACCGCTCCAGAAACGGGCGCTCGCAATACAGCATTGAGAGGTTTGCAGCCAGGTTAACCATAGTTTTGGGGCTCCAACTGTTGAGAATTTGAATCGAAGTTTCAAAGCGAATCGAACCGCCGATTTACGAAATTCCACTATGCCAGTAGTCGAACTAAAAAGCTCCAGGAGACACGATATGACGCCGCGTTCAGCACCGACGCCTTTTTCTGACGATGGCCAGCCAAAACTCGGTGAAAGTGAGAAGGTGAGCGTCTTTCCGACAGAATCGAGCGAGCTTTACGAAAAACTCCTGCACAATCTGCCCGTCATGTTGATGTTCGTGGACGGGAAAGGAATGATAACCGGTGCAAACCAGCAATGGTGCAATTGGACCGGCTATGAAACCCATGAGCTGAAAGGCCTGCATCAGCGTGACCTGATGAAGCCGGATTCCCACAACTACCTGATGGCGGAAGTGTTGCCGGTGTTCTTTAAATCCGGGTCCATCAAAAATGAAAACATCGTCTTTGTGAAAAAGGATGGAAAACAGCGCGATGTGCTGTTCTCGGTGATCGGTTACCCCGATTCAAAAGGCCGGATATACAGATCAGTCGTGGTGATGACTGATGTGACCCGTGAACGGGCTGCTGAATCTGCTCTGCGCCAGAGCGAAGAACGTTTCCGCGGTTCGTTTGAGGCCGCAGCTCACGGCATCGTTCTTGTTTCGCCTGACGGTTATCTGGTGGCCGGTAACGAGGCTTTCTGTGAGCTACTGCAAACCCCTGAAAGCGAGCTCATGAAGCATAGGCTTCAGTCGCTAGTTGATGAAGCTGACAAGAATACATTGCTGAATGGTGTCGGCAGGCTTTTGTCTGGTGAGGACAAATCGTGCCAGATGGAGTTGCGCTACAACACCACGGCGGGTAAGAAAATCTGGGGCCTGACGTCGATTTCAGTCGTGCGCGACAGCGAAGACAGGGTGCTGAATTTCGTTGTGCAGATTGTTGATTTGACCAACCGGCGCGAAGCTGAAGAGAAACTCAAGCAGGCCCAGAAAATGGAGGCCGTCGGCCAGCTCACTGGCGGTATTGCCCATGATTTCAATAACCTGCTGCAAATTGTCTTAGGAAATTTACAACTTGTTGAATCATCACTTAAAGAGGACGAACAGGCGCACCGCAGGGCAATTGAGGCCATGGATGCTGCTTCGCGCGGCTCGCAACTTACCCGCCAGCTGCTGGCATTTGCCCGCCGGCAATCATTGGCACCCGAAATCACGTCGGTAAACAAAATGATCGACGGCGTGAGCCACATTCTTGACCGCACCATCGGCGGTACGGTGGAGCTGAAAATCGACCTCATGGAAGGCGCACCGCAAGTGAGCGTGGACCGCTCGCAGCTTGAAAGCTCGTTGCTGAACCTGTCAATCAATGCCCGCGATGCCATGCCGTCTGGTGGCCGGCTCACTATTGAAACATCTGCCGCGTACCTGGATGAGGAATATGCCAGCACCCACAGTGAAGTGGAGCCGGGCCACTATGTCATGGTGGCGGTCTCAGATACCGGCTGCGGCATTCCTGAAAGTGTGGTCGATAATGTTTTCGAGCCGTTTGTTACCACCAAGGATGTGGGCGAGGGCTCAGGGCTTGGTCTTTCGATGGTTTATGGTTTTATCAAACAGTCGGGCGGGCACATCAAAGTCTATTCTGAGCCCGGTCACGGAACCTCGGTGAAAATGTACTTGCCGCGCCTTGATGCAGTCGAAAACGGCAAGGCGCAAAAGTCACCTGTTGTGCTGGCGAACAAGCCAGGCAAACGTCGGCTCATTTTGGTGGTCGAAGACCAACCGGAAGTGCGCAATGTGGCGGTGGGTATGATGGAAAGCTTCGGCCATGACGTGCTGGAAGCCGAAGATGGTATTTCAGCGCTTGGGGTTCTGCAGGCCAACAAGGATATCGATGTCCTGTTCACCGATGTGGTGATGCCGGGTGGCATGAACGGGTTCGATCTTTCCCAGGCAGCGCTTCAGCTCAACCCCCGGCTTAAAGTGGTGCACGCCTCAGGTTACCCAAGAGGGGCCATGGTGCATCAGGAAGAGCCACGCATCAAAGACAACCTCATTATGAAGCCGTATCAGCGTGATGATTTGAAGCGGGTTTTGGATGAAACCCTTGCTGAACCCGAGCCGGTTGCGGCTGCTGGCTGAGGCATTTTTGACAGCAAATTTGAGTGAAAAAGGCGCCTGGTAGTTCCGGGCGCCTTTTTTGTATTGCGACAGTACGGGCACAAATTTTCATTGCCATGCCCAGTCCCCGCGTTTAACAGAACAACCAGACTTCATGAGAAGTAACCCACGGGTTGACCGTTTTTTTGAAACTTTGATTGTGCAAAATTTATAGCGGGGGCAGCGCTATGGCTGAAATTTTTAGCTTCGATGCCATTTTTACCCTTTTCATGCTCATCTTGCTGCAGGCGGTTTTGGGTTACGACAATCTTCTTTACATCTCGATTGAATCGAAGCGGGTGAAGCCGGAAAGTCAGCAGATTGTGCGCCGGATTGGCATTGGCCTTGCGATAATCTTGCGCATTGTCCTGCTGTTCGCCGTTACCGGCGCAATTCAGCATTTTCAGAACCCGTTCCTGACCATCGATTATCCTGGAATTGTCGAAGGCTCCATTAATGTGCACGCGCTTATCGTGCTGATTGGCGGGGTGTTCATCATCTACACAGCTGTGAAGGAAATCTTTCCATGCTCTCGGTGGAAGAAATTGACAAAACCAATGGTGATGCAAAACGCTCGGTTGGCTGGGCGATGTTCTGGATTGTCGCCATGAATCTCATCTTTTCATTTGATTCCATTTTGAGCGCCATCGCGCTTACAGACAATTTTGCGATCATGGCGATTGCGATCATTTTGTCCGGCATCATGATGAACTGGCTGGCAGATCACGTTGCGGAATTTCTTAAAAAGAACCGCATGTATGAAGTGCTCGGCCTGTTCATTTTGTTCATTGTCGGGATCATGCTGTTATCGGAAGGCGGGCATCTGGCTCATCTCAAATTCTTTGGTCACCCAATTGAGGCCATGGCCAAGAGCACATTCTACTTCGTCATCGCGGTCCTTGTGATCGTTGACGTTGTGCAATCGCGTTATCAGAAAAAGCTGATGGCTCAGCGCAAAGCTGAACTGCAAGCTTAAGGACTATTTTATGACGAATATTGACCAGGCATTTGGCGCGGTCGCGGCGACCTATGATCAGGTTCGAACTGCGCTCATTCCAGACTACGATGATGTCTATGGCGCAGCCCTCAGTGTGCTTGTGCCCAACCTGTCGAATGGCGGCAGGATTCTGGACGTCGGCGCGGGAACCGGCGCCTTCGCGGCGGAGCTCGCAAATGATTGCCCTGTTTGTACCTTCGTTCTTGCGGATATCTCTGAGGAGATGCTGGAACAGGCGAAATCAAAATTTGAAGGTGATGACCGTTTCAGCTTTGTGCAAGGCAACGTCATTTCGGACCCAATGCCGGGCCCGTTCGATGCGGTGATTTCCTCTTACGTCATTCATCACATGAGCGATGGTGAAAAGGCTGCCATTTTCAAACGCATTGCGGGCGCACTGAAACCAGGCGGTTTGTTTGTGAGCGTTGACCAGTTCACTACCGAATGCGAGGTGCGCGACGAAGCGCTGCTTCATGACTGGCTGGAAGATTGCCGCCAGGCTGGAGCTGGTAAGGAAGACCTTGATGCCGCCATCAGCCGGATGGAGCAGTTTGATCAAAACGCCACCATTGAAGACCAGCTTGACTGGTTGTGCGATGGCGGTTTTGCCTCAGCTGAGACCATCTACAGAAAATACTTCTGGGCAGTGTTTGTGGCGCGCAAGCCAAGTTCATAGCTCGCGCAGTGCTTCTCCTGCCACCCAGTGGTGGAAATTGTGGGTCGGCGCATCCATAACAGGCGAGAACTTCCCGCCATCAAAATGCGCTGCCCGTCTTCCGCTTTGCATGCCTTCCACCACGAATACATCTTCTTCGAAAATTTCACGCCACATGGCAGCGTTCTTGGCGCGGAGGGTGGCGAAATCATCGCCCGTGTCCTCTTGCCGGGTGTAATAAATCTCCACCCGCTCAATGGTGCGCGTCTCGTTCACCGGCTCAAGAAGAATGCCGTAGAAATGGTCGCGGTGAATGCCCAGCAAAACGTTCGGATAAAGCGCAATATATTCCGCACCTGTGTCCCACTTGTCTGAAAGCCCTTCGAAGTTTGCGAACCGGTTGCCGTTGTCTTCAAGGCTTGGATTATAGACAACGGTGCCCTGGCCGGAGTAACGGCCCGGCTCGACAATGTTGTAGTGATCTTCCAGGCGCGAATAGCTGTTGAGACCTGGGTGCACCCAGGGCAAATGATAGGCCTCGCAATAATTCTCAACCGCCAGCTTCCAGTTGGTGTTCACATCCAGGAAGAACGATGATTCGGGGCCGCCATGATAGAGCGGCTTGTCCTGAAATTCCGCCCAGCGGCCGATAACCCTTGCTGCATATTCTTCAAACGGCGCTGCTGAACCGGAAAGATTGACGAAAATCATGTCCATCCACACGTGCGAGCGGATTTCGTTGAGCCCCAGTTCATCGCGGTTGATGCAATCATGGGTGTTTTGGCCGGGCCCGCCCACATGCGGCGTTGTGCGCAGCGATCCGTCTAGCCCGTAACACCAGGAATGATAGGGGCAGCGGATAATGCCGTTGGTTGATTTTGACTCTTCAAGAAGGATCATGCCCCGGTGCCGGCAAATGTTTTCAAACACCCGCACTTCGCCATCTTTCCCGCGCACCGCAAGATAGGGCTGGTCAAGAAAGTCTATCGGCTTTGCATCGCCTGGGTTTGGAATATCCTTGGCAAATCCAATGCATGCCCAGTTTGCGCCGAACACCGTGCGCTTTTCCAGCTCAAACACGTCCCGTTCGGTATAAAATGAATTCGGGAGACCGCGGGCGGTGGCCACATCTTCGCGGACTTTGTCCAGCATGTTGGGATCGATAAGGGTCATGGCGCAATTCCTTATGGATAAGAGCCCAGCCGAAAATTCTGGTGGCGTTTGACGGGAGTAGATTTTGAGAGATTTTCGTTAAAAATCAATATCATAGGGTTATTTCCCTTTGGTTTTGATTTTTGACGAAAAGCGCCAAAATATGCCCCGCTCTGCGGGTTTTGCCAGAATTGTCCACTATCTTCGGGCTCAAGCTTGCAATGGCGGCAAGCCGTTCCTGCGCTTAATCCCTTGATATTGTAAAATTCTGGCAAAATCAAACGTGCTCCAGAGTTTCCAGTTGGGCTCTAATGCAGCCTATTCCCGAAAATTCATGTATGCAAAGAACAGCAACGGCATTTTCGCGTCTGATTGCGTCAACGCTACAATTGCCCAATCGCCCCGAAACCGCTAAAAGCGCATCCAACAAGGGTAAACCCTCATTCCCAATTTCCAGTCTGGAGTCAAAACCGGCCATGGCGCGGCAGTTCATCTATTTCATGCAAGGGCTTTCAAAGGTCTATACCGGCGGCAAGAAAGTTCTCGACAATATCCACCTGCAATTCTACCCGGACGCAAAAATCGGCGTGCTCGGGCCTAACGGTGCGGGTAAATCCACGTTGCTCAAAATCATGGCAGGGCTCGAAACCGAGTATCAGGGCGAGGCCTGGGCAGCCGAAGGGGCAAAAATTGGCTATCTTCCCCAGGAGCCTGAGCTTGATAACTCAAAAGATGTCAAGGGCAATGCCATGGACGGCGTGGTCGAAAAGCAGGCCGTGCTGGATCGCTATAACGAGCTCATGATGAACTATTCCGACGAAACGGCGGAAGAGGCTGGCAAGCTGCAGGACAAGATTGATGCTGAAAACCTTTGGGATCTTGAATCAAAGGTTGAGATGGCCATGGAAGCGCTGCGCTGCCCGCCGGGTGATGCAGCGGTTGAGAAACTCTCTGGTGGTGAAAAGCGCCGGGTGGCCTTGTGTCGGCTGCTGCTCGCAGAGCCCGATCTTTTGCTGCTCGATGAGCCGACAAACCATCTAGATGCAGAAACCGTTGCCTGGCTTGAAAAGCACCTGCGCGAATTCAAGGGCGCGGTATTGATCGTTACCCACGACCGTTACTTCCTGGACAATGTTACGGGCTGGATTTTGGAACTCGATCGGGGCAGGGGCATTCCGTACGAAGGCAATTATTCCGCCTATCTTGAAGCGAAATCCAAGCGCCTTGCCCAGGAGGGCCGCGAGGAAGCTGCCCGCCAGCGCACCATCTCGCGTGAACGCGAATGGATGGCGCAGGGCCAAAAGGCGCGCCAGGCAAAATCCAAGGCCCGTATTGCCGCCTATGATGAACTGCTCAAGCGCAATATTGAACGCGCTCCAGGCAAGGCGCAGATTATTGTTCCACCGGGCCCGCGCCTTGGCGATATGGTTATAGAAGCTGAAAACCTCTCCAAGGGATTTGGCGACCGCCTGCTGATCGATGATTTGTCGTTCCGCCTGCCGCCGGGCGGCATTGTTGGTGTTATCGGCCCGAACGGTGCTGGTAAAACCACTTTGTTCCGTATGCTGACCGGTGAAGAGCAGCCAGATGGCGGCTCCATCCGGCTGGGTGATACAGTGAAGCTTGGTTATGTGGACCAGAGCAGGGATGATCTCGATCCCAAGAAGAACGTCTGGGAAGTGATTTCCGATGGGCTTGATGTGCTCGAACTGGGCAAGCACCAGATGAACTCGCGTGCCTATGTTGGGGCTTTCAACTTCAAAGGCGGCGACCAGCAACAGCCGGTTGGCACCCTTTCAGGTGGCCAGCGCAACCGGGTTCACCTTGCAAAGATGCTGAAATCGGGCGCCAACGTTCTGCTGCTTGACGAGCCAACCAACGATTTGGACACTGAAACTCTTGCCGCCTTGGAAGACGCGCTGGAAGATTTTGCCGGCTGTGCCGTGGTTATCTCGCACGACAGGATGTTCCTTGACCGTCTGGCCACCCACATTCTGGCCTTTGAAGGCGACAGCCATGTGGAATGGTTCGAAGGCAACTTTGAAGACTATGAGGAAGATAAAAAGCGCCGGCTGGGCCCGGACGCTGTTGAGCCAAAGCGCATCAATTACAAAAAGTTCGCGAGATAGAGGGTAAGGCGGTAAGCTTCAGCGCTTGAGGGCAACGATGAGACTGTTCACGTTGCCACGGTTCTGCTTCACATAGCCAACAAAGGCATCGCGCAGAAACGGCGTCAGCCAGAAGCCCAGCACGCGTGCATCCTGCACCCGGTAACTTTTGCCAGATCGCACCAGCTTCCAGGTGACTTTGTAGGACTTGCCGTTCGACAAGTAGACCCGGCTGTCGACAAGGATGTTGCGGCCCTGCTTTTTGGATTGTGACAGGATTTGCGCTTTGGTGACTTTGTAGTTGCGCGACTGGATGGCGAAATACTTCGCCATGAACCGCTTTACGCCGTTGTAATAGTCCTTCTTTTTCGACTTCTTCAGTTTCGGCAAGTAAACGCCCAGCGAAACGGTGCCGATATAGGAAATGTCGGCATATTTCTGGATGGATTTGTGGAATGCGTTGCGGCTGCCAAGGCGCCCTGCGGCCTGTAAATCGTTGGCAACTCTTTGCATGAACTTCGCGGCCGGATCGACACGCGCAGCATCGACTCTCTCAACCGGCGCAAACAAAAGGCCTACACATACAAAAACCCCTGCCACCAAAATCGGCAAGAGCCTGCGCAAGCCATAGCGCGCAGCATTCTGCTCACTCTTAACGTCTAGCATCCAACCCATTCGCCAACTTTGTACGTACCGCGCCCAGACAGGTTCATGTAAAAACCAGATTTTCCGCTCGCGTCAACTGACAGCCCTATCCAGTTTTTGTGTTCAAGAGATTTTAGGCAAGAAAAGCAGAAATTACCAACTTTGTTTGCTCCACTTATCAAGATAGGCAAACAAAGCACGATAATCGCCCTTACTTTCAGACATGACTTTCGCCAAATCAGTTTTCAATGCCTCACCAACCCAGATGTTCTGGACATTAATATCGACGATTTTATAACCGTTCCGTTTGCGCATCTTCCACACAATTTTGTGAAAGCGGGTGCCGCGTTGTACCGACGTTTCAACCCGGTTGCCCTTGCACCGAACTACCTTGAAGCCGCGCCCGGTAAACTTGCGCGAATGCTCCGCAAGGCCCTTTGCCACATAAAGCGCGACAAGGTCGTTATATTTCTTTCGCTGGCTGGCCGGCAATTTCTTTTTGTACTTCCCAATTGCCCGCGTGGCGATGTAGGGCAAATCACCGTACCGCTTCAAAATAACCAGGAACTTTGAACGGGTTCCCGCTTTGGCAGCGGCCATAAGCTGATTGCCAGCAGTCTGTATCACCACACCTGCCGGGCAGCTGGCAGCAGCGGCCACAGGCGTGGCAGCAGGCGCGCTGAGCGCAAAAACAGCGCCAGCAACAAGTGATGCAGACAAACAAATTGCTTTTGTAGTTTGGCCAAAATTAATAAATTTCATTAGTGTGCCCTGGTTGTTCCTGACGCCCCGGTGATAGCTGCAGGAGCTTTTATTTTTTTGGTTTGGCGCAAAGAAATTTTTGCCTTACCCCTTTTACATAGAAAACCTTGCGCCCGCGTGCAATGATTCTGCATCATTCAATGGGGCCGAAATTTGGCAATATTGCGTGCAAACCATCAAATTTACCTTCCCGGAAGGGGAAAGCATTGCCTATCGTGAGTGTTTTTGGGACTTTTCAAACCCATGGCAAACCGTCTTAATGTAGGCCGATTCACGGGTTCGGGCTGGCGAGGAAACTGGATGAGGCGATGGAACATCTTTTGACGGGCCTGAGAGCCGTGGGCGAACGCACCCGCTTGCGCATTCTGTTTGTGCTCTCCCATGGCGAGCTTACGGTCAAGGAACTGACTTTGATTCTCAATCAAAGCCAGCCGCGGGTGAGCCGCCACATCCGGCTTATGGATGAGGCGGGCCTGGTGCGCCGTTACCGGGAGGGGAGCTGGGTGTTTTTGCGGCTCTCCGAACATGGCCGGGTGGGCGCGCTGGCGCGCATGATCGTTGAGCTTTTGCCGGGTGATGATGAAGTTCTGCGCGATGACCTTAAAAGGCTTGAAAAGGTGCGCAAGGCGCGCAACGAAAAGGCGGCCCTCCATTTCGATGCCATTGCCGGGGATTGGGACCGCATTCGTTCGCTTCACGTTTCTGAAAAAATTGTCGAAAAGGCCATGGCTGATGCGGTTGGCAGTGACAAGATTGAGATGCTCGTCGATGCCGGCACGGGCACCGGGCGGGTTTTGGAAATGTTCGCGCCACTCGCCCAATCTGCAATCGGCATTGATGCCAGCCATGAAATGCTCTCAATCGCGCGCGCGCGCCTTGAACAAAGCGGCTTGAAACATGCCCAAGTGCGCCAGGGCGATATTTACAATTTGCCGTTCTCCACTGGCACTGCCGATCTCGTTACAATCCATCAGGTGTTGCACTTCCTCGACGATCCGGCAGCATCGCTTGCCGAGGCAGCACGGGTGTTGAAACCGGGCGGCAGGATGCTGATTGTCGATTTTGCCCCCCATGAGCTGGAATTTCTGCGCGAGGAGCAGGCGCACCGCCGGCTCGGCATAACCTTGGAGCAAATGGAACGTTGGGCAGAGCGGGCAGGGCTTTCCATATCGGCCTATGAAAGCATGCCGCCTGATTTGGAAATAGAAGGCGGACTTACGGTTTCGCTTTGGGTGGCGGAGCGCAAAACCCAGGCCGCCGACGCCCCGGCAGTTATGAGTACTTAGGGCATGTTTTCAAAAGATGAACTGAACCGGCTTCGCGCCGAAACACCAGGTACGGCACATCGCATCCATCTTAACAATGCGGGCGCAGCACTCATGCCGCGCCCGGTAATTGATGCGGTTCAAAACCATCTCACGCTTGAGGCGGAAATCGGCGGCTATGAGGCCGCCGCGAAAGAGGCTGAACGCTGCGAAGGCGTCTATGATTCAGTTGCCCGGCTGAATTGGTGCATCGAATCAGGAAATTGCGCTGATGGATAATGCCACAATTGCCTGGCACATGGCCTTTCATGCACTGGATTTTGCACCCGGGGACAGAATTCTCACCGCGCGGGCAGAGTATGCTGCGAACTACGTTTCCTATCTCCAAAAGGCGCGCCAATGTGGTGTGCTGATTGAAACCATACCCGATGATGAGGCAGGGGCAAGCGATCCGCTGGCGCTTGAAGCGATGCTGGATGAGCGGGTGAAGCTCATTTCGATTACCCACATTCCAACGAACGGCGGGTTGATTAATCCTGCTGCAAAGATCGGGGCCGTCGCTGCAAAAAACAAAATTCCCTATCTTGTCGACGCTTGCCAAAGCATCGGACAGATGCCTGTTGATGTTGAAGAACTCAATTGCGATTTCCTGACCGCCACAGGACGCAAGTTTCTAAGAGGGCCGAGGGGAACCGGTTTCCTCTATGTGAGAGGCAAATGGCTTGACGGTTTGGAGCCACCCTTCATCGATCTCTTCTCAGCTCCCTGGACGGCCACCGGAAAATATGAACTGCGAGCTGATGCGCGCCGGTTCGAGAATTGGGAAAATGCCTATGCTTTGAGATTGGGGCTGGGCGCGGCGGCAGACTATGCAATGAGCATTGGTCTTGAGCGCATCCAAGCCAAGGCCTTCGGACTTGCAAATAAATTGTGCGCTGAGCTTGCTGCCATTCCTGCCACGAGTGTGCGTGATATTGGAGCACAAAAATGCGCTATCGCCAGCCTTACGCACGAGAGCCGAGAAGCTAATCAAATCAAAGAATTAGCTACAGAGAATGGAATCAATGTCTCAACCTCATCACCCGCAAGCACTAGGCTTGATGCAGAAGCGCGCAATTTGCCGGAGCTGGTTCGTGTTTCCCCACACTATTACAACACCGAAGATGAAATCGCCCGGTTCGTAGAGCTTGTCAAATCGATTTAGCCTTGCAATCCGGCCGGTCGGGCGTAACGTTGAACATACAAAACTGGGAGCGCTGCCATGCCGAAAATGTTCAGCTTTCTTCTCACCAATGCCTCGCTTGGGATTGTCGCTTCATGGGCGCTTCTGGCCGCAATGTTGTGGGCCGATGTGTGGGGACTTGGCAGCTTGGTTGCGCGGTCCGCCGATGGCATTTTGGCGGTCGCCATGCTCGGTGCGGGCTTTGCCATAACCTTCGGCAGTGCGGCAATCGCCACCGCGACCTTGATGATGCGGTACGAGGATGATGGCGATGGAAAAACCACCATCTTTCGTTTTCGCCCAAATCTGCCGAAGCGCACCGGTGCACTCAGAACAGTGAAAATTCACAAACGTTGAGTGCTAAGCAGACCCAAAGCCGCCGCCAGATGGGGTTTTGATAATCACCGCTTCGCCGGCAGGGCACATATGCTGTGAACAGCCTTCAACCTGCTCAACGGTGCCATCCAGATGGCGGATATGGTTTTCACCGCATTCGCCCGGCGCACCGCCTTCAAGGCCGAACGGGGGCACCTTGCGGTGGCTGGCCAGGAAACTCACATCCATATCTTCAAGGAAACGGAGAGTGCGCAATGTGCCATCACCGCCGGTGAACTTGCCCTTGCCGCCGGAGCCCCGGCGCACATGAAAATCTTCCAGAACCACAGGATAGCGCCATTCCAGAACTTCCGGGTCGGTGAGCCGGGTGTTCGTCATGTTGGTGTGAACCGCGCTGGTGCCATCATGGTCCGGGCCAGCGCCGGAGCCACCGCAGATGGTTTCGTAATACTGGTAGCGGTCATTGCCGAAATTGAAATTGTTCATAGTGCCCTGGCAGGCGGCAAGCGCGCCCAATGCGCCGAACAAGGTGTCCGTTACCGCCTGGCTGGTTTCCACATTGCCGGCCACAACGGCAGCCGGGAATTTGGGGTTCAACATACAGTCATCCGGCAGGATAATTTCAATAGGTTTCAGGCAGGCGGCATTCATGGGTATCTCGTCAGCAACCATGCAGCGGAAAACATAAAGCACGGCGGCGCGGGTTACCGGGCGCGGCGCATTGAAGTTTGTCGGTTGCTGGGGTGAAGTGCCGGTAAAATCAACCTTTGCGGAACGGTTTTGCTTGTCCACCGTGATTTTTACGGAGATCTGGGTTCCCTGATCTATGGGATAGGTGAACTCACAATCATGCAAGGCATCGATAAAACGGCGCACGCTTTCTTCCGCATTGTCTTGAACGTGCCCCATATAGGCCTTCACCACATCGAGCCCGAAATGGGCAACCATTTTGCGCAGCTCCTGCACGCCCTTTTCATTGGCAGCTATCTGGGCTTTCAAGTCACCGGTGTTCTGAACCGGGTTGCGGCACGGGTAGGGGCCTGATGTGAGCAACTCCTGAAGCTCAGCTTCCAGAAACTTGCCTTTGTCGACAAGCTTGAAATTGTCGATGACAACCCCTTCCTGCTCAATGCTGGTGGCCCGTGGGGTCATGGAACCGGGCGCCATGCCGCCCACATCTGCATGGTGGCCGCGTGATGCCACATAATAGAGAATGCTCTCGCCGGCATTATCAAATACGGGCGTAACGACGGTGATGTCAGGCAGGTGCGTGCCGCCATTGTAGGGGGCGTTCAGCATGAACACATCGCCCGGATGCATCACCGGGTTTTCCCGGATAATGGTTTCCACCGAGCGGTCCATGGACCCGAGATGAACCGGCATATGGGGCGCGTTGGCAATCAGCGCGCCTTCATGATCGAAAACCGCGCATGAGAAATCGAGCCGTTCCTTGATGTTGACTGAATAGGCGGTCTTTTCAAGGGTAACGCCCATCTGTTCGGCAATTGACATAAATAGATTATTGAACACCTCAAGCATCACCGGGTCCGCATCGGTGCCGATGGCGGCCTTGCGTTCAAGGGCTGTGGTGCGGGTGAGCACGAGATGGCGCTTGGGGGTGATGCGGGCAGACCAGCCCGGCTCGACAATATTTGTGCCGGTTGCCTCGACAATGATTGCCGGGCCTGAAACGGTTTGGCCGGGAAGCAGCTTTTCGCGGGTATGAATGCCTGCATCGTGCCATGCCCCGCCGGAGTAAAACCTTGTCTGGCCCGTGGCTGCAGGCTCAGCATCTGTCTCCGCTGCGTCAGGCTCTGATACCTTGGCGCCTCCGCCTGCAGTTTCCACCGCAAGGGCTTCGGCGATTATGGTTTTGCCCGGTGAAATGAAACCGAACTGCTGGCGGTGGGCGGCCTCGAATGCGGCAACCATTTCATCGATTGTGCCAAGAGTGACTTCCAGCGCCGAATCCGTGCCGTCATAGCGCAAATGGACCCGGGGGATAGTTGAAATGTCCTTTTCATCAACCCCCTGGGAGCCAAGCTCTGCGCAGGTTTCTGCGGCAAGCCTTTCCGCTGATGCATTGAGAACCGCAAGGCAGGCCTCGTTAAGCGGTGCTTCGATTGTTTCCTGCCGGTTGGCGCGGATGTCAGCAAGGCCCATGCCGTAGGCAGACAAGATGCCCGCAAGCGGGTGAACGAGAACAGTTGTCATGCCGAGGGTATCGGCAATCATGCAGGCATGCTGGCCGCCGGCGCCGCCAAAACAGGTAAGGGCGTATTCTGTAACGTCATAACCGCGCTGAACAGAGATTTTCTTAATCGCATTGGCCATGTTTTCAATGGCAATGCGCAAAAAACCTTCGGCCACATCTTCAGCCGGGCGGCCATCGCCGATTTCTTCTGCCAGCTCCGCAAAGGCCAGTTTCACCGCCACCCCATCAAGTTCTTCATCCTGGCCCGGCCCGAAAATGGCCGGGAAAAGATCTGGCCGCAGCTTGCCGAGCATGACGTTTGCATCGGTTACCGCTAGCGGGCCGCCGCGCCGATAGCATTTTGGGCCCGGATTGGCGCCAGCTGAATCTGGGCCCACCCGGAACCGTGCGCCATCATAGTGAAGTATGGAGCCGCCACCTGCAGCAACGGTGTGAATGCGCATCATCGGCGCGCGCATGCGAACGCCTGCCACTTCGGTTTCAAAAGCGCGCTCGAAATTGCCGTCATAGTGGGAAACATCGGTTGATGTGCCCCCCATATCGAAGCCGATGATTTTCTCAAAACCGGCCATGGCCGATGTTTCAACTGCCCCGACGACTCCGCCTGCGGGGCCGGACAAAATCGCATCCTTGCCCTGGAACATATCCGCAGCGGTGAGCCCGCCAGAGGACTGCATAAACATAAGCTTTGGCGCGTTTTCCTGCCCGCCACCACCCAATTCGCCGGCCACCTGTTTCACATAGCGGCGCAAAATCGGGGAGAGATATGCATCAACCACCGTGGTGTCGCCGCGCCCGACGAGTTTCATCAAGGGCGAGACTTCGTGGCTTACGGAGATTTGTGTAAACCCGATTTCGCTTGCGATTTCTGCAACTGCTCTTTCATGAGCGTAATGGCGGTACCCGTGCATGAACACAATGGCAACCGCGCGAATGCCTGCATCAAAACCTTCCCGCAGTTTCTGGTGGGCAATATCGAGATTGACCGGTTGTTCAATGGTCCCATCGCCAAGAACCCGCTCAGGCACTTCCACAACCTGCTCATAAAGAAGTTCAGGCTTAATAATGTGCAAATCAAACAGGTGAGGACGCGCCTGATAGCCAATTTCCAGCGCATCGCGAAACCCCTCGGTGGTGACAAGAAGGGTGCGGTCGCCCTTGCGCTCCAGCAAAGCGTTTGTGGCAACGGTTGTACCCATTTTTACCGCATTAACTTTGCCAGCGGGAATTGCAGCCACCCCCTTGAGCTCCAAAAGATCGCGGATGCCCTGAATGGCGGCGTCCTTGTAACTTTCCGGATTTTCCGAAAGCAGCTTATGGGCGTGAATTTCGCCGTCGGGAGCGCGACCCACAATATCTGTAAATGTACCGCCACGATCGATCCAAAAATCCCAGGTTCCGGCATCCATCTGACTGCTCCCTTAAGTGTTTGAGGATTTCTTCAAGCAAAAATCACCACTCACGTCAATAAATTATCGACAAATTGTGGATGTTTTTTTATTATACTGGCTGAAAACACAGGAGACGCCTCGTGCAAGACGACAAGATTTCATCCGGACCAATCGTATCCTCGGCTCATTTAGCAAATTCCAAGGTGCCTGAATTGTCGGAAATGGAGTTCGCACTCAATCTCGCTAATAACGGTTTTCAACGATGGATTTCCAGGGCCATGACTGCTGCTGGACATCCGGATATGTCGCCCATGGAAGTGCAGGTGCTGCATGTTGTGGTTCATCGCGGCAAGGCAAAGCGCATGGCCGATATTTGCCTCATGCTTAACTTGGAAGACATTCACACGGTTTCTTATGCCCTCAAAAAGCTCGAAAAATCAGGCTTTGTGAAAAGTTCCCGCCAGGGAAAGGAAAAGGTGGTGGCCGCCACGCCGAAAGGAAACAAGGCGTGCGAGGAATACCGTGATGTGCGCGAAGGATGCCTTATCAGTGCGCTTGAAACCCTTAATCTGGACCGTGACGATCTGAGCCGACTCTCCGGTTTGTTGCGGGCATTATCGGGCATTTATGACCAGGCGGCGCGCGCAGCTACGTCGTTATAGATTTTGCCGTCTTTTTTCGACTCAATTGGCTGTTATAATTAGCCTAACGATTCATCAGTTTGCGTACACCAAGGTTGGAAAATTAATGAAAATCCGTAAGTTAACTCCGTTTCTGGTTGCGGGCCTTGCGCTGGCCGGCTGCTACGACACCAGCGATCAGGCTATCCTGGAAGAAGAAGCGCGGCAATTGCGTGCAGCTTCTGAGGCGGCAAGAAAGGCAACACAGAGGGGCCCGGTGACCCAGGGAGTTTCAGCGGACCCGACAGCTGGCCAGCCGGCAAAAGAACCAACCCAGGCTGAGATAGAAGAAGAGCGCCGCAAGGCTGAGGAAGCTGCCCAAAAGGCGGTGGAAGAGGCCCAACGCCAAGCGCTTGAAGAAGCTGCGCGCGCAGCGGCTGCTGGCGCTGCCCAGCAGGCAACAGGCGCTGCCGAACAAGCAACTGACGATGCGGCTGAGCTGGCAAAAAAAGCTGCTGAAGCAGCTCAGGAACAGGCACAGGAAGCTGCCCAGCAGGCGGTCCAAGGTGCTTCTGAGGCTGCAAATCAAGCAGTGCAAGATGCAAGCAATGCGGCAAATCAGGCAGCTCAGGGCGCCGCCCAGCAAGGTCAGGATGCTGCGACGGGCGCGGCAAACAACGCAACCCAGGGTCTCACATTGCCAAAACTGCAGCCGCTCGATACGCAGCCGCAGCAATAGGACCGGGGCCTGATCCAAAAATTTGCCTGCCTGGAAACCTTTCCATAGCCGGAATCTGAAACACCTATTAAGGTCGCGCCATGACGATCTGGCAGCAAATATCCGCGGCTCTTTCCGGCGGAATAGAATCGATTGCAGATTTGTTCAGGTCAGAGGCGCCAGAACGGTCCATTGCCTTCACAGTAGGTGTCATTGCGCTCGGGGCAAAGATGGCGAAGGCCGACGGGGTAGTGACCGACAGGGAGATCATGGCGTTCAAGCAGGTTTTTAAGGTGAGTGATCGCGAGCTGCCGAATGTCTCGCGGGTGTTTAACATGGCAAAAAGGGATGTTGCCGGCTACGACGTTTACGCCCGCCAGCTTGCGCGCCTGTTCAAAGGCCGCTCTGAAGTTCTCGAAAACCTTCTTGATGATTTGTTTCACATCGCCAAGGCGGACGACATTGTTCATCCCGCCGAGCTCAATTTTCTCGAATCGGTTGCGTGTGAGTTTGGCTTCGACGAACGACGATTTGCGCGCATAAAGGCCCGCCATGTGATCGAAGACATCGACCCTTACCTCATTCTTGGAATTGGCCGGGATGCAACCAATGATGAGATAAAACGCCAGTACAGAATTCTGGCAGCTGAAATCCATCCTGATCGGCTGGTTGCTCAGGGTTTACCCCAGGAAGCGGTGGATGTGGCGACAAAAACGCTGGCCACTATTAATGCTGCCTATGATGAGATTTCATTGGAGCGGGGTATATGAGCCGCACCGGACTTGAGCATAGATGGATACCGTCTGAAAACTTCAATGACCGCCCGGCTGGTGCTGGGCTCGACATGCTGGTCATCCACTATACCGGGATGGAAAGTTTCGATGAGGCGGTTGAACGTATGTGCACGCCCGGCTCGCAGGTCTCCTGCCACTATGGGGTCGATTTGGATGGATCGGTGGTGCAAATGGTTGCGGAAGAAAACCGGGCCTGGCACGCAGGCGCATCCCTCTGGCGCGGCGTCAGCGACAATAACAGACGCTCTATCGGTATAGAGATACAAAATGCCGGCCATGAATTTGGCTACCATGACTTTCCGGAATTACAGATGGGTGCGGTTATCGAGCTTTGCCGTGATATATTGAGCCGGCACCCCATTCCAGCGCACAATGTAGTGGCCCATTCAGATATAGCCCCTGGCCGCAAACTCGATCCCGGTGAACGGTTTAATTGGCAGCTGCTTTTCGAGAACGAAATCGGCCATTGGGCGCCATCATCCCCGATTATTTCCGGGAATTTCTTGCAGCAGGGCGATAGCGGAAAACCGGTGGAAGCTCTTCAGACCATGTTCCAGGTCTATGGCTATGGGCTGGAAATTTCCGGCGTGTTCGATGAGACAACCGCTAATGTCGTGACAGCTTTTCAGCAACATTGGCGCCAGGAGAGAGTGGATGGAATTGCTGATATTTCAACCATCACCACCTTGCGGGAGCTGATCGATACCTTGCCGGAATCGCCATTAACAGGATGATTCCTAAATTCATCGCAATTAGTTGATTTTCAAGCAAAAAGCTTGACGCAACATGCCGTCAGCCACTACATGAGAGCTGTTCAGTTGGCTGGATGGCCGCGCTTGGCGCTTCGTTGCGCTGTGTGAGGAAAGTCCGGGCTCCATGGATACACGGTGCCGGGTAACTCCCGGCGGGGGCGACCCCAGGGAAAGTGCCGCAGAAAGTAAACCGCCCGGCGTCAAAACCGGGTAAGGGTGAAAGGGTGCGGTAAGAGCGCACCGCGGAGCTGGTAACAGATCCGGCATGGCAAACCCCACCGGGTGCAAAACCGAATAGGGGCGGTGCGGAGCTTCGTGCTCCTGGCCAGTATCCAGGCTACCGTCCGGGTTGGTTGCTTGAGGTGCATGGCAACATGCATCCCAGATGAATGGCCATCCAACGGCGCAAAGGCAACTTTGCTCTGTGGACAGAACCCGGCTTACAGGCCAACTGGACGACAATTGTGCCGGTCCGGCAAGAACAACATCCAGCCACACAGAAATTTCGGGTTTCTGTGTGGCTGGATTGAGTTGTGCGTTTTTTGGAGTGATCAGCTTTATCCAATTGGATTGAATCGCTCAGAAATAATTCAATCCAATTGGATGCTGATCTTGTGCTGAACTGGCACCAAATTTCTCAGAGATTTGCCGCTTTTTGATTCAATTCGGTTCGTTTCAGCAACCTTTTGTTAAGCAAAAAAATGCGAAAACTGAGAGTACTTAAATGATTGCGGATTTGGCGGCTTAGGGCCTGTTCGATGAATCTCAACAGACTATAGAGCCGAAAACGCATCCGGGGATTTGATGTCCGAAACGGGACAAATTGCAAACGAGACTCGGCATGTGCCGGTTCTGTGCGCTGAAGTAATAGGCGCATTGGGCGTGCGCGATGGCGGGCTTTACGTTGACGGTACGTTTGGGGCGGGCGGTTATAGCCGTGCCATGCTGGATGCTGTCGATTGTCAGGTCATAGCAATTGACCAGGACCCGGATGCAATTGCCGCCGGTGATACGCTTGTAAAACAGTATGAAGGCCGCTTGCGCCTCATTGAAGGCCGGTTCGGCGATATGGCCGGATTGCTTGAAAAACTCAGCCTTTGCAAAGTTGACGGCGTTGCGCTCGATATCGGGGTGTCCTCCATGCAGCTCGACAGCGCAGAACGCGGGTTCTCGTTCAGGTTTGACGGCCCGCTTGATATGCGCATGGACCAGGGCGCAGGCGATGGCCGGCCAAGCGCGGCTGATGTGGTGAACACAGCCAGCGAAGGATTGCTGGTGCGCATCATTTCCGTTCTGGGTGAAGAGCGCCGGGCCAAGGCCGTTGCCCGTGCGATTTTGCGGGCGCGGGATGAAGAACCCATCGCCACAACCCGCCAGCTGGCCAATGTGGTAGAAAAGGTGGTTCATGCCAATCCGGCGCAAAAATCAATTCATCCGGCAACCCGCACCTTCCAGGCTTTGCGGATTTATGTAAACCGCGAGCTGGATGAGCTGGTAGCCGGCCTTTCGGCAGCTGAACAAATATTGGCGCCAGGTGGCAGGCTTGCGGTTGTCTCGTTTCATTCCCTGGAAGACCGCATCGTGAAACGGTTCTTTGCCGGGCGCACTGGCCGCGCTGGCAGGGGGTCGCGCCATATGCCCGAAGCTGAAGGCCCTGAGCCCAGTTTCAAGGAAATTTTCAAAGGCAATATCAGTGCCGGCGTTGAAGAATTTGCCCTTAATCCGCGCGCGCGTTCCGCCCGGTTGCGGGCAGGCGAGCGCACATCTGCGCCATTCTTGCCGGTAAGCGCCAAGGCACTCGGCTTGCCGGTTTTTGAGCCTTCTGAGGGGTGGCGCCGATGATGCAGGTTTTGAACGGCGTGCTTGTATTGGCGGTGCTTTTGTGCGGCGGCTGGGTTTACGCTCTGGAGCATGAGAGCCGCAAGCTCGACAGACGGATTGCGTCAATAACCAAATCCATCGCCGATGAGCGCGAGGCAGTTCGCTTGCTGCACGCAGAATGGAGCCATCTGAACCGGCCATCGCGGCTTGAAGGGCTGGCGCGCAAGCATCTCAAACTTGCGCCGACAGAAGTGGTCAATATCGTCAGGCTGGATGAGATCGCCGAAAAAGTGCCCGCCCTTGAAGGCCAGCGCGCGGCGGGTGGCGGTGACCCGATCAGCGATATTCTGACCGGCAAGGTTGCACCCACGGGCAAAGCGGTCGATGGCGGCGTTGCTGCTGACCCGATCGCCAATATGTTGAAGGGGATGCAATGATGGCCGCGCCAAACCGCCATGATTCCGCTAAAGCGGACCCGTTTCGCGGCAGAAAACGGGCGCGGCTGGTTATCGCCGTTTTCATCTTGTGTTTTGCGGCCATTGGTGGGCGCATTGTGCAGCTCACCGCAACATCGCCGAGTTATGACCCGATAAAAACCGCCAGTATTTCCACTGGCAAGCTCACGCGGCCCGATATTGTCGATCGCACGGGCCTGGTTCTGGCGACTGATTTGCAGATGTGGTCACTGTTTGCCAATCCGCGCAAGGTTATCGATCCTGATGAGGCGATTGAGGAAATTCTGAAAGTCCTGCCGAATGAGGATGCTGAGGAATTGCGCCGCCGGCTGACAGCCGACAAGGGTTTTATTTGGCTCAAGCGCGAGTTATCACTGCGCACGAAAGAGAGAATTCATGATCTCGGTGTGCCCGGACTTGGGTTTCGCAACGAGACAAAGCGGTTCTACCCCATGGGGTCCCTCGCGGCCCATGTGATCGGTTTTGTAGATGTAGATTCGCAAGGGCTTGCCGGCATTGAAAAATATCTCGACGGCAGGGGCCGCCTGTTCGCCGCATCCCTTGCCGACCCGCACAAAAAAGCCTCAGCACCGGTTCAATTGTCGATTGATGTACGCGCCCAGCATGCGCTTAACGATGAGCTTGCCAAGGCGGTTGCTTATTTCAGCGCGAAGGGCGCCATTGGCGTCATTATGGATGTCGAGACCGGGGAGATGGTTGCTGCAGCCTCACTGCCTGATTATGACCCGAACGATCCTGAAGATGCGCAAAAGAAAGACCGGCTGAACCGTTTTTCCGGCGGGGTTTTTGAGCTTGGCTCGGTGTTCAAGGCGGTGACATTTGCCATGGCGCTTGATGCGGGTACGGCAAATATGAAC
>JBPCVY010000114.1:0-4526 GCA_051010055.1 Hyphomicrobiales bacterium
TTGAACAGGTGAACGGAGGCCATGTCCGTATGCACAAGCACCGTAATGGCAAATCCGGCAAATGTGGACTTGCCAAGTTCTTCGGCAAAAACGGCGGTGGCGATGGTGTCCATTTCAGAGCCGCCAAATTGTGCCGGATAGCGGATACCGAAAAATCCAAGCCCGCCCATTTTCTTCAGAACATCGCGCGGCACATGTCCTTGCGCTTCCCAGGTTTCCCCATGGGGTTTGACTTCCTCCTCGATGAAGCGGGCCACCTGGTCGCGCAGCATTTCGTGCTCTTCGCGAAAATAGGCAGATACGGCCGATGGCGGCAGGTTCGAAAACCTATCAGACGACGGGGCAGACATTCTGGCTCTCCCTAAGTTTCTTGTCTCACGGCGCGCAGGTGGGCTTCAAATTCCTTGGTTCCCATCAGCGCCTTGCAGCGCTCAAAACGGCCTGTGGAATAGGCCCAGAAATCTTCTGCCGGGTTGTCGTTGGCATACTGAATGAGCCCCCACAAGGTCCATAGCAGATCGCACATAGCCTTGTAGATGATCATCCGGCCCATTTGGGCATCGCTTGGCCCGCCAGCGAAATAGGCGTTCATCATCTCCTCGTCCTGGGCATCGCTAAAGCCAGCTTCAACGGAAGTATCGCCCAAGTCCCAAAGCGGATCGTTCATGCCGGAGTATTCCCAATCAACAATCCACATGCGCTTGCCATCATCAAGGAAGTTTTCCGCGAGCGGGTCGCAATGGCATGGCGCAAGCTCTGCCGGGTCGGCATCAAGGGCTGCGCGCACCGCCTCAGCTTCCTTCAACACGTCGTGATAACCTTCGGGAAAATCGACAGATTTGGTTGAGAGCACATTGAGGTATTCATCAATCATCGCAAACAGTTCAAAGCGGAACTGGAATGTCTGCCCGCTTGTGTGCAGCTTGTGAAAGGCCTTCGCAGCGCGCGCCGGGGAACCGGCCCTGGTGGCGAAATTTTCTGCGGTCATCGTCACCAGCCCGTCCAGATAGGTGGTGACCATTATGCCGGTCTCCGGGTCCGCGTGGATGACGTCCGGGGAAACGCCCGCGCGGGCGGCGGCCTTGGCATTGTGGGCCTCAACCGCGCGGTCGATATACTCCTCTGTGCCCTTGCCCGGCAGGCGCAGGCATAACGCGTTGTTATTGTGGGCGATGTGGAACACCATATTTGTTAGCCCGCCGAGCCGCTGGATGTCAATTTCGCTGGCATCAGCGCCGTCAAACAACCCCAGTTTGGCAACTGCCTCGCGGGCCTGCCCAATCGCCTCATCGCTCATTATTTTCCGCTCCCTGCCGTTGTAAATCTAAGCCTTCAACCTTTTCATCTGTGCATCGTAGAGGCTGCGCGGCCCCCGTTTTGCCGGATAGCTTTTGCCGAACGCCTCAATTTCGAATTCGTCTTCTTCGGCAATTTCCGCCGGGAGATAGCCAAAGGCAATAGAACAATTCAGATGATGGCCGTAACCGGCGCTCGTTGTGAGACCAATGACATGTCCTTTGTGCAAAATGGCCTCACCGCCATGAAAGGGCGCAAAGCCGTCAACGGAGAATGTGCAAAGCTTGCGCGCCAGGGGTTTGCTGGCGATTTTCTCAAGCGCTTCACGGCCCAGAAATCCGCCTTTTTCAAGGGCCAAACAAAACCCAAGCCCGGCCTCAAAGGGTGAATAATCCGGCCCGATTTCCGCTGACCAATAGGCATAACCCTTTTCAAGACGGCATGAATCGATGGCTCGGTAGCCGGCATTGGAAATTCCGTGCGCAGCGCCAGCCTGCCATAGCAAGTCATAAATGTAAGCCGCATGCTCCACCGGTATATGCAGCTCCCAGCCAAGCTCGCCCACATAGCCGATGCGCGCAGCCAAGGCGTACCCGTTGCCGAGCTCAATTTCCTTGCACGAAAGGAAGGGCAAGGCCTCATTGGAAACATCTTCCCCTGTTACCGCCTGCAGCACCTCGCGCGCCTTTGGCCCGCATAGATTGATCACCGCATATCCGGATGTCACATCGCGCATGGCAACCGAGCCATCGCGTGGCAGGTGGGTGGCAATCCAGTGGCCATCACGCACGGAAAATCCCGAACCGGTGACCACATAAAAGCGTTCATCGTCCATATGCATAATGGTGAGGTCTGCCTCTATGCCGCCGCGCTCATTGCATAATTGGGTGTAGACGCAGCGTCCTGGCCCGCCGGAAATATCGTTGGCGGCAATATACTGGAGTGCATCCAGCGCGCCGGGGCCGGTGATTTCAAACTTGGAGAAGAATGTCTGGTCGACAAGGGCAACCCGCGCGCGGATGGCGCGGACTTCTTCGCCCACATGCTCAAACCAGTTGGGTTTTTCTTCAAAGCTTGGCTCATCTTTCGGCTTGACCCCTTTTGGTGCAAACCAGTTGGGCCGCTCCCAGCCTGCTTTTGAGCCATAGACGGCGCCTGCGGCTCTCAACGTGTCGTAGAGCGGGCTGCGGCGCACGCCCCGCGCAGCATCTGCTTCATCGCCCGGCCAATGGATTTTGTAGTAGGAGGAATAGGCTTCAACGGAACGCTCTTCAAGGAAGCGGGTATTGGCGTGGGTCTTGCCGAAACGGCGGGCGTCGAACGGCCATAAATCCATGCCCGGATCGCCCTCCATAATCCAAGCGGCCATAGCCTCGCCGGCGCCGCCTGATGCTGCTATGCCAGCGGTGAAGCCACAGGCGAGATAGAAATTGTCCAGCTCCGGCGCCAGCCCCATAATCGGCTCACCATCAGCAGAAACGGGAATGGGGCCGTTTATTACCGTCTGAATTCCGGTTTCGTTCAAAACGGGCAAACGGTCTGACGCGGGAACCGCAAAAAGCGCCAGCCGGTCCATGTTTTCTGCGAACAGTTCGCGGCCAAACTCGAAGGGCGGGCGCGCGCTCCAACAGCTTTTTGAACCGTCTTCCCAGCCTCCAATGGCAAAAGCGCCGACATCGGGCTTGAGATAGAAATTGTTATCGGGATCGCGCAGGGTTGGCAGCATTGGGTCAAATTCCAGGGACTTTTCAGTAACCAAATACTGGTGCTCCACCACGCCGGCGGCCAGCGCAACCCCTGCCATGTCTGCAATGCGTTTGGCCCAAAGCCCGGCGCAGTTCACCAGCACTTCGCATTCGTAGGTGCCGTTATCTGTCACCACCGCATGAACGCGCCGTTCCTTGGTAACGATATCGGTGACGAGAACCCCTTCCTGTATGGTCGCGCCATATTTCCGCGCCGCCTTGGCATAGGCCTGGGTGAGGGAATAGGGGTCGATGTAACCATCGGAGGGAATGAAAGTTGCGCCCACCAGCCCTTCTGTTTCGATAAAGGGAAACATGTTCTTGGCTTCGGCAATGGAAACATCATGGCATTCAAAGCCGAACGAGCGCGCCTGTGTCATGGAACGGCGGATTTCACTCCAGCGCTCAGGTGAGCCGGCAAGGCGCAGGGAGCCTACCTTTTTCCAGTCGATGGTGAGGCCGGTTTCTTCCTCCAGCCGGTCATAAACGGCCACCGAGTTTTGCATCAGCCGTGTAAGATTGCGTTTTCCGCGCAGCTGGCCCACGAGGCCCGCCGCATGCCAGGTGCAGCCTTCGGTGATTTGCGCCTTTTCCAGAAGAACAACATCTTGTTCGCCGTTGCGGGCAAGATGGTAAGCCAGCGAACAGCCGATCGCACCGCCGCCAACGATGACAATCTTTGCATGTCTTCCGGCGGTGCTGGTCATAAAGGCTTGTCCTTCAGGTTAGCGCTTGATCCGTTCCATGGCGGCGTCATAAAGCGGCTCAGTGTGCAGTGTGCACGGTATGCGCTCGCACGCCACCTCCAGCTCATACCGTCCGGAGGTGAGGAACTCATCGCTCACCCCATCCGTGTGGCGCACATAGCCATAGCCGATTGGCTTTCCTGCGGTGTAACCGAACCCGCCTGACGTGAGGTAGCCGACAACTTCCCCGTTGCGCAGGATTGTCTCGCGGCCAAGAAGCACCACGTCAGGGTCATCCACGGTAAAGCCGGCAAATTTCTTGGTAAGTGGGCGCACTGCCGTTTCCTCACATGCAGCCCGGCCCATGAAATCAATGTTGGAGCGCAGTTTAACTGCCCAGCCGAGGCCTGCTTCAAACGGAGAATCGTTCGGCGTGATGTCGCTGCCCCAGGCGCGGTAGCCTTTCTCGAGCCTCAATGATTCAATGGCGCGGTAGCCGGCGGGCGCGATGCCGTGCGCGGCACCGGCCTCGAACAGGGCATCGAAGACCTCGCCGGTCGCGCCGATCGGCATATGCAGCTCCCAGCCCAGTTCGCCGACATAGGTGATGCGCAGCGCGCGTACCTTGTGACCGGCCAGCGTGATATCGCGGACATGGCCGAACGGAAAGCCCGTATGGCTGATATCATCATCCGTCAGTACACTGAGGATGTCGCGGGCTCTGGGACCGAACAGCGACAGCGTGCCGTAATCCTCGGTAACATCGATGAGCTCGGCATCAAGGTCCGGCTTGATGTGC
>JBPCVY010000115.1:0-3205 GCA_051010055.1 Hyphomicrobiales bacterium
ATATAGTCGATGGAATAGTCGTCGAATGTTCCCGACTTACGAAGCTTCATGGTTTTCATGTCTGACATTTCAGCAAAGACCTCTAGTAGGCGTCGACATTTTCGATTTTGAAGTTGTACAGCTCGCGTGCTGACCCATAGCGGCGGAACTCGCTGGCTTTCATGCCGTCACAGGCGGCTGCATCCAGAAGCGCCTGCAGCTGTTCGAGGTGCTCTTTCCGCATCTTCTTTTCGACGCAGTCAGCGCCCAGCCCGGCAACCTTGCCGCGCACAAAAATGCGTGTTTCGTAAAGGGAATCTCCCAGGGCCTCGCCGGCATCACCGCAAATGACGACATTTCCCGCCTGTGCCATGAAGCAGCTCATGTGCCCGGCATTGCCCTTAACAACAATATCGCCGCCTTTGAGGGAGATGCCGCACCGCGCCGCGGCATTGCCATCGATAACCAGCAGCCCGCCGTGAGCGGTTGCGCCAGCTGACTGGCTCGCATCGCCTTTAACGTGAACCCGGCCAGACATCATGTTTTCCGCAACGCCCTGGCCTGCATTGCCGTCAATAACAATGTTGGCGCTCTTGTTCATGCCGGCGCAGAAATAGCCAACATGGCCCTTGATATCGATATCAAGCGGTGCATCGAGTCCGCACGCCAGCGCGTGGGAGCCAAGCGGGTTCTTGATGCGGAATGCGCCGGTTTCATCCGTGCCGTTGAGGCTTTGCAGTTCGACATTCGCCTCGCGCAGGGAAACCTTGGCAAGATCGATTTCTTTAACGTTGGTACTCGCCATTACGCTTTCTTACCCCAACTGTAAACGGTGGCCGGTTCGGGCTCCCACACCTTTGCATCCTTGATGCCCGGCAGGCCAACCAGCGCTCGGTATTCAGAGGCGAACGCCACATAATCATCGGTTTCGGCCAGAACAGCGGGCTTGCAGGCTATAGGGTCGCGCATCACCGCAAAGCCATCCTTTGTGCCGGCAACGAAGGTGTAGAAACCATCAAGCGCATCAAGGCAGTCTTCAAAGGCCTCGTGCAGGGTGCGGCCATCCTTTAGCCGGCTTGAAATATATGCTGCGCCCACTTCGGTATCGTTTTCGGTGCGGATTTTCATGCCCTTGTGGGTAGTGAGATATTCGCGCAGCCGATTGTGGTTTGACAACGAACCATTGTGAACCAGGCACTGGTCCGCACCGGTTGAAAACGGGTGTGAGCCCGCGGTGGTGACAGCACTTTCGGTCGCCATGCGGGTATGTCCAATAACGTGGGTGCCTGTCATGGCATCCATTTCAAACCGGTCGGCTACCTCTTCAGGAAGGCCGGCTTCCTTGTAAATCTCAATGGTGGAGCCATAGCTCATCACCTGCAGCTCTTTGTCGTGGGCCTCAATGCTGGCAACCACGCTTTCCGCCTCTTCCGTTGTGGTGATGACACAATGGGATTCGTTCACCTCATCCTCAAAGGCGCTGTCAAATTCATCGCGCAAGGCATCGCTCAATGCGCCCCAATGGTAATCCGGGTCCGGGTGGAACACGGTTATCTTGGCGGCGCCGTCAGGGGCGGGCTCGTGATAGATCGCAACGCCTGCGCTGTCGGGCCCGCGGTCTGTCATCTCAACCAGCATGGGCTTGAACAGTTTGCCGAGCTCGCCGCTCAGGTCCGGGTTTTTTAGAAACAATCCAACGATTCCACACATATCTGGTTCGCTTTCACCGTTGATTTAATAATAGGAATAATAATTTCCTATGGAGAAATTTGCAAGGGAAATATGAATGTATTGTCGACGCATTGTGGCTTGTTTTCTGGGCGCTGGGCGCTGGGCGCTGGGCGCTGGGCGCAATAGAAGCGCATGAAATGCCGGTTTTTGTTGGAAATGCATTTCAGTTAATGCAATTATTCGATGGGAGGATTTTCAAAGCGATTTTCAGTTTTGAGGAAAATAATGGCAACGATAATTTTTTACACCGATTTTTCACTTGGAACCGATCCTGATGGAAAGCCCATAGCGCCTGTCCCCAATGTCATGATTGAAGCAACCGATGTAGGCGGGGAAATCAAGATGGCGGTTGGCGGGGTTTTATGCACCCGCATTTACCGGGATGAAAACGGCAAGAAAAAGCGGGCCGCAAATTGCGTCGGCGAACTCGACCCCGAAATCCAGGCGGTGTTCCAGGGCTGGCTGGAAAAGCGCAAAGGTGAGTTCTTGCCGCAAGCTCAAAAGGCTCTGAATGCCTATAAAGTGCCGGAAAAAGAGAGCTAGAAGGGTGGTTGCAGCCCGACGCCGGGCGCCGGAACGAACAGTTTCCAAATTGAATGAAAGTTGGCTGGGGACCCAGGATTCGAACCTGGACTTACGGAGTCAGAGTCCGCTGTCCTACCATTAGACGAGTCCCCAAAGCGCGTGGCCTGCGACGCCTTTTAAGCATTTCGTTTTTGCGGTTCAAGTTCTTTTCACTTTCCGCGAGTATCCATTTTTAAACCTTCGCCCGTTCGGGCTTCGGCTTTGCGCCGGCGGCCGTGAGCCTTGCACGCATCAATTCAGCATGTTCAGGACGCGAAAAGGGCTGGTTTGAAAGCTTGTCGGTGTCGATTTCTAGACGCTTCAGCATGTCCTTGAACCGGTCCGAACCGGTTATCTCCTTTTTGTGTGCGGCAGCTGCCGCATAAATCATCCCAATCCATTGGGATGATGGCCTTCTCTCGCGCGCTTCACGGGCCTTTTCAAAAGCTTCTTTTTCATTCCCGCGCAAGAGTTCGCCAAGGGCAATCAGCGAGAGATAATAGGGCAGTTGCGGGTCGTTAGGTATTTTTCCGAGGAGTTTGCGGGCGTGATCCAGGCCGGTTTCAATCTCCCCGGACATGATTTCAGCGGTGGCCAATGTTTGCATTGCCAGATGATAGCTGGGGTTGATTTGAAGCGCGCGCCGCGCATCGGCAATTGCGCCCTCATTGTCATGAAACAGCCACATCCTGATTGCGGCCCGGGTGCGGAACGCAAAATCTACTTCCGGGCCCAGTTCAATCGCCCGGTTGGCCAGCGCAAGCGCCTCATTCCGATCTGCATCGATTGTGTTTTCAAGGGCAAACAGAAAGCTGTGACAGTGCGTATGCGCCAGCATGGCAAGGGCCATCGGGTCATCAGGCTTCATCTTCACAGCAGTTTCCATGGTTGCCCGCGCCAGCTTGGTGCCTGCCTCACCGAAATTGTAAAA
>JBPCVY010000116.1:0-33514 GCA_051010055.1 Hyphomicrobiales bacterium
CGCACCGGTTAAACCGCCAACCTCGCCGGCGCCAGAACGCCGCCGTGAACCGGAAGCTCAACCCACAAGGCCTGCAACAACTGCCCCATCCACGCCGGTGGCATCAAGTTTCCAGGCCGAGTTTAAAGCCCAAAGTTCTGTAAAAGATGCTGAAAAGACTCAATCGTCCTGGCGCGAAAGGGTGCAAACCCGCGAGCAAAATGTGCAGCGGCGTGAAGAAGAAAAACCGGACCGCTCACCGCCAAGGCCGCGCGAGCAGGCAAGTTCGGCTCCGAGCGTATTGTCTGAGCGCACCCAATCGATTGTCTCGCGTTCGATTGAAAGGGCAAAGAGCCGCCTGGATCTCAAGACCGCAGGTTCTCTGTCAATCGAACAATTGGTGGTAACCATGCTTGAGCCCATGCTCAAAGAATGGCTCGATGAAAATCTCCCGGAGCTAGTGGAAGAAATACTCCGTGAGGAAATTAAGCAGGTTTCTCGTCAACGCAGTTGACAATGTCTCGGAATTTTTGTGTTACACGGCTATGTTCTCGGCCCTTACCTGGACGCGGACGTGTTTTTGCCGCGTGGCAAGCGCCCCATCTACAAATCTGCCGGTATTTGAATATGCTTGAAAAGACATACAACCCCCATGAAATTGAACCACGCCTTTATGAGGCGTGGGAGACTACCGACGCATTTAAATGCGGCCAGCGACCCGGCGCAGAACCCTATTGCATTGTCATTCCGCCGCCCAATGTCACAGGCTCGTTGCACATGGGCCACGCGCTCAACAACACCGTTCAGGACATCCTCATCCGGTTTGAACGGATGCGGGGCAAGGACGTGCTTTGGCAGCCGGGAATGGACCATGCGGGCATCGCCACACAGATGGTGGTTGAACGCCAGCTTCAGGAAAACAACGAGCCTTCCCGGTGGGATATGGGCCGGGAGAAATTCGTCGAAAAAGTTTGGGAATGGAAGGCCGTTTCCGGCGGCTCGATAACCGACCAGCTCCGCAGGCTGGGCGCATCTTGCGATTGGTCACGCGAACGGTTCACTATGGACGATGGACTTTCCGCGGCCGTTCTTAAGGTTTTCGTTCAGCTCTACAAAGAAGGCCTGATCTATAAAGATGTCCGTTTGGTCAACTGGGACCCCAACCTGCTGACAGCTATCTCCGATCTGGAAGTGGAGCAGGTCGAGGTGAACAGCCATATGTGGCACTTCAAGTATCCTGTAGAGGGAGAAGAGGGGCGCTTCCTCACAGTCGCTACCACACGGCCAGAAACAATGTTGGGCGATACCGGCGTCGCCGTTCATCCAGACGACGAGCGTTACAAGGACTTGATCGGAATGAACTGCGTTCTTCCGCTCGTTGGGCGGCGGTTGCCAATCGTTGCCGATGAATATGCCGACCCGGAACAGGGTTCCGGCGCTGTAAAGATGACACCTGCACACGATTTCAACGATTTCGAGGTTGGAAAACGGCAAAATCTTCGTCTCATAAACATTTTTGATCGGCACGCCTGCCTCAGTCTTGAAGGCAATGAAGAGTTTCTGGAAGAACTTCCTGACTCGGACGAGCTGCAGAAAACCCTCCAGATGCACGGCACGGACAGGTTTGAGGCGCGGAAACAAATCGTCGTGCGTCTTGAGGCTTTGGGCCTGGTCGAGAAAATTGAAGAACACACCCATGTGGTTCCGCACGGTGACCGTTCGCATGATGTCATTGAACCGTTCTTGACCGATCAATGGTATGTGGATACTGAAACCCTGGCCAAACCGGCGATCAAGGCTGTCGAGCAGGGCGATACCAAGTTCATTCCCAAAAACTGGGACAAGACCTATTTCGAGTGGATGCGCAACATTCAGCCATGGTGCGTTTCCCGCCAGCTTTGGTGGGGACACCAAATCCCTGCTTGGTATGGGCCCGACGGCGAAGTTTTCGTTGAGGAAACTGAGAACCAGGCGCTTGCGGCAGCTGAACGCCACTATGGCACTCGCACCATGCTGACCCGCGATGAGGATGTACTTGATACCTGGTTCTCGTCAGCTCTGTGGCCGTTTTCGACTCTGGGCTGGCCAGATGAAACACCGGAGCTGGACCGTTTCTATAAAACCAGCGTGTTGGTCACCGGTTTTGACATCATCTTTTTCTGGGTGGCCAGAATGATGATGTTTGGTATGCATTTTATGAAAGACGAAAAGGGCGTTCCTGAAGTTCCGTTTTCTGATGTTTATATTCACGCACTGGTGCGCGATGAAACGGGCGCAAAGATGTCAAAATCCAAGGGGAACGTTATCGACCCTCTTGAGATTGTCGATGAGTACGGCGCGGATGCGCTACGCTTCACGCTTGCGGCGATGGCCGCCCAGGGGCGCGATATCAAACTTGCCACATCGCGGGTGGCAGGTTACCGGAATTTCGCAACCAAACTGTGGAACGCCGCGCGGTTCGCGGAAATGAACGATTGCGTGCGCGCTGAAGGTTTCGATCCCAAGACGGTGAAACACACCGCCAACAAGTGGATTGTCTCGCAATCTGCCCAGACAGCCGCTGAAGTGAGCGAAGGCATCATACAGTACCGGTTCAACGAGGCAGCTGGCAGCCTTTACAGGTTCGTCTGGAATGTGTTTTGCGATTGGTATCTGGAACTCATCAAACCGGCACTGAACGGCGATGATGAAGAAGCCAAGGCCGAAGCACAGGCAACCGCAGCATGGGCGCTGGACCAGATTATGTGTCTGTTGCATCCCTTTATGCCATTCATCACGGAGGAGCTGTGGCAACGCACGGGCGAAGTGGGCCCTGAGCGCGAAAGTGCGCTCATCCTGTCCGAATGGCCTGAGCTTGATGGATTGGAAGATGAAGCGGCCAATAGCGAGCTTGACTGGGTCATCAAGTTCATCTCAGAAGTGCGCTCCGTGCGCGCGGAAATGAACGTTCCTGCATCGGCCAAAATCAGGTGTGTGATAACAGGCGCCAATGATGGGTCAACCAAGCGCGCGCTGAGCTGGGAGACGGAAATTTCACGGCTCGCACGGCTGAGCGAAATCAAGTTTGCGCAAACACCGCCGGAAGGCTCGGTTCAAACAGTTGTTGATGAGGCAACCATCGCGCTTCCGCTTGTCGATGTTATTGATATTTCAGCTGAAACGGCGCGGCTTTCCAAAGAACTCGGCAAGGTGGAAGGTGAAATCAAGGGGCTCACCGCCAAGCTTTCAAATGAAAATTTCACCGCCAAAGCACCAGCCCATGTGGTCGAGGAACAGCGCAACAGGCGCGATGATGCTCAGGCACGGGCAGAGAAAATCAATGCCGCACTTGAGCGCCTGAAAGGTGTGGCGTAACTGCCGAAATAGTGACAAAATTGTCACAGGTGTTGGAAGAATGCACTATGTGACCGAACTTTGGCAGTTCGATCTTTTTTCCGCCTCAAAACGGGCATAGCTTCGCAACCGTTCGGGCATGAATAAAAAACAACAAAGCTGGCCTGGATGAACAGGTTGTCCGGCGGAGAGAAGTGACCTCGCAAAATTATTGAAATTTGCAGGAAATTCGCCGGTTACCGGCGCATTGAAACTGCACGGTTGGGCAACCAAATGTACTAACAAAGCCAGCGGTTAAGGCAACAGGATAGGATAATAATGGACGCCAAAACGTTCGATAAAAAGAAGCTTCCCAGCCGTCATGTGACGGTGGGTCCTCAGCGTGCACCGCACCGTTCTTATTATTATGCAATGGGGCTGACACGGGCGCAGATTGACCAGCCATTTGTTGGAGTTGCGACCTGCTGGAATGAGGCAGCGCCATGCAATATCGCGCTCATGCGCCAGGCGCAGGCTGTTAAAGCCGGGGTTGCAGCGGCAAGCGGCACGCCCAGAGAATTCACCACAATTACCGTAACTGACGGCATTGCCATGGGCCACCAGGGCATGAAGGCATCGCTTGTTTCGCGCGATGTGATCACAGATTCAGTTGAGCTTACCATGCGCGGGCATTGTTACGACGCGCTTGTCGGGCTTGCCGGTTGCGATAAGTCTCTGCCCGGCATGATGATGGCCATGTGCCGGCTCAATGTGCCGTCCGTATTCATTTATGGCGGTTCAATTTTGCCGGGCAACTTCCGTGGCCGCGAAGTTACCGTTCAAGATGTTTTCGAAGCTGTTGGCCGCCATTCAGTAGGGGAAATGTCGAATGAAGACCTGGATGAGCTCGAGCATGTGGCATGCCCTAGTGCAGGCGCATGCGGTGCACAGTTTACCGCCAACACCATGGCGACCGTTTCTGAGGCGATTGGCCTTGCGCTGCCATATTCGGCTGGCGCGCCGGCACCTTACGAATTCCGCGACCAGTTCTGCATGGCTGCCGGTGAGCAGGTGATGGAGTTGATTGCTCGAAATATCCGCCCGCGCGACATTGTTACCCGCAAGGCGCTGGAAAATGCCGCAACCGTGGTTGCCGCTTCTGGTGGTTCTACAAATGCAGGACTGCACTTGCCGGCAATTGCCCATGAATGCGGTATCGATTTCGACCTTCTTGAAGTGGCTGAAATTTTTAAGAAAACCCCATACATCGCAGACCTCAAACCAGGCGGCAAATATGTCGCCAAGGATATGTTCGAGGCCGGCGGCATTCCGCTCTTGATGAAGACGCTGTTGGAAAATGGCTTCCTGCACGGCGATTGCATCACCGTAACAGGGCGTACCATTGCGGAAAACCTTGCCTCGGTTGAATGGAACCCGGGCCAGGATGTGGTTTATCCCGCCGATACGCCGATCACGCCGACCGGCGGTGTTGTCGGGCTTCAGGGAAACCTCGCTCCAGATGGCGCCATTGTAAAAGTGGCTGGCATGGAGCGGCTGCAATTTACCGGCCCGGCACGGTGCTTTAACTCTGAAGAGCTTTGCTTTGAGGCCGTCAAAAACCGGCAATATGAAGAAGGCGATGTCTTCGTCATCCGTTATGAAGGTCCCAAAGGCGGGCCCGGCATGCGTGAAATGCTGGCAACAACGGCTGCACTTTACGGACAAGGGGCAGGCGATAAGGTTGCTCTGATTACCGATGGCCGTTTTTCTGGAGCAACGCGCGGCTTCTGCATCGGCCATGTGGGCCCGGAAGCAGCGGTCGGCGGACCAATCGCAATGCTCAAAGATGGCGACGTGATCTCTATCGACGCTGTTGAGGGAACCATTTCTGTTGATTTGAGCGACGAGGAATTGGCCGAACGCAAGAAAAGCTGGAAACCCAAAGAGGCAACCTTTGGTTCTGGTGCAATTTGGAAATATGCACAAACGGTGGGCAATGCCCGCAAAGGTGCTGTGACACATCCTGGAGGTAAAGCGGAAAGTGCTTGTTACGCGGACATATAATGTACGCAAGCCAGTACGCGCTCTAAGCGCCGCTGCAGGTCTGGCAATTGGGCTGGGCCTGGCTGTCAGCGGCGATGCATGGGCCGAAGACGGTGCGAACACGAGCTTTGCGCCTTCCGTGTTCCATTCTTTCCGCGACACCCTCAAAAAGGCCACGCCTGATTTTGACTTCAAGATTTGGGCAAGCGACCGGGAAAAGGCCCTTCAAGCCTATCAAAAGGGCGACTATAGGGGGGCCCATGAGCTGTTCAAGGCAGCTGCTGACGATGGCGATCTCATGGCGTCATGGTGGCTTGGCCGCATGTATCAGCTCGGCCAAGGCGTGTCATTGGATGATGCACAGGCCTACAACCATTTCTACAAGGTTGCCGTAACGTTTAACGGCACAGACAGGCATGGGCCGCTGTTCCGGGCAAAGCTCGATTCACTCGTTCAAGTCGGTCACTACTACCGGGTGGGCATAGAATCAGCCAATCTGTTGCCGCAGCCAGAACGGGCATTGCGCATCTTCCGGAAAGCGGCGCAATACCGCCATCCTGGCGCGCAGTTCAACATTGGCGATATGATGCTTGCCGGCGAAGGCACTTCGCAGCGCAAGAAGCGCGGTGTACGCTGGATTATGCTGGCGGCGCGCAAACATTATCCTCCGGCCCAGGCCAAACTTGGCGATATCTACTGGAACAGTGAGGGCGCCGATAACCATCAGATAAGGGCTTTCATGTGGTACACGCTTGCCACCACGGCTGCTGCGCCTGAAGTGCATCCGGACATTCATAACCGTTACGACACCTTGTCGACCCTTGTGCCGGAAACAGAGCAGGAGAGGGCGCGGGAACTGGCGCTTCGCTGGTCCAAGAAATACCCATCTCCCGAGCAAATTGGCGCAGCACCTGTGCCAGCCGGCAGCGATTTACGCAAAAAAGACGAATAGAACTTTTCTCAGAAACTGAATTCCGCACGCACGGGCACATGGTCGGAAGGCTTCTCCCAGCTGCGCACATGTTTGTCGATTTGGCATGAAACAAGCCGGTCGGCAGCCTGTGGCGACAGCAACAGGTGGTCAATGCGGATGCCATTGTTCTTCTGCCAGGCGCCGGCCTGATAGTCCCAGAAAGTAAAGTCGCCGCCATGCGGGCTGATGTTGCGCACCGCATCGGTGAGGCCGAGCGCCGTCAGGGCATAAAACTTCTCCCGGGTTGTTTGCAAAAACAACGCATCATTTTCCCACGCTTCCGGGGAGTAGCAATCTTGCGGCTGCGGAATAACATTGTAGTCACCAGCGAGAACCAGCGGTTCTTCCAACTCGAGCAATCCCTTTGCGTGAGCCTCCAAACGTTCCATCCACGCGAGTTTGTAAGGATATTTATCTGTATCAACCGGGTTGCCATTGGGCAGGTAAATCGACGCAACACGAACAACGCTGGAGCCTGTGCCAATAACCGCCTCAAGATACCGTGCCTGCACATCTTCATCGTCACCGGGAAGGCGTGGCAAAATTTCTTCAAAAGGCGCTTTTGAGAGGATCGCAACGCCGTTGAAGCCCTTTTGGCCGTGAGTTTCCACGTTATAGCCAAGCTCTTCTATTGCACCGCGCGGGAAATTTTCATCAATCGATTTGATTTCTTGCAGGCAAACCACGTCTGGCGAAGCCTCTTTGAGCCAAGAGAGGAGCCCGTCAATCCGTGCCTTGATGCCGTTTATGTTCCAGGTAGCGATATACATGGCGCACACTGTGCCCAGAGCAGTGTGAAACCGCAACACGCAGATCATTCTTCGCCGTGTTTATCCAGAGAAATCAGACGGAAAAACTGGTGCCGCAGCCGCAAGCAGCCGTCGCATTGGGGTTTTTTATCTGGAAGGACTGGCCAATGAGGTCGTCTACAAAATCAATTTCAGAGCCCTGCATGTACATAAGTGACAGGGAATCGATGTATACCTTGGCGCCTTCGCGCTCAATGACGATATCATCATCATTGGACACGCCATCAAGTTCAAAGCCATATTGAAATCCCGAACAACCGCCACCGGACACACTGATGCGCAGGGCCTGTTTTTCCGGCTCATTGGCTAGAATCCTGACGATTCTCCTCGCCGCTGCTGCCGACAGGGTCACGTCTATATCTTGGGCGCCGGTCGTCATTGGATGCATTTGTCCATTGATGTTTGGGTGATATGAATGTAGGCGGTGGGCTCGGCTTGTCAATAACATCGAAAAAACAGCTTAAAAATGGGAAATCAAGTTAGACAACGTAATGTGATTGCTTGCGATCCCAACGAAACCCGTGGCCGGTTCCATAAAGAGCCGGAAAGCACAGGCCGCTCTGTTTATCAGCGCGACCGGGACAGGATTATTCATTCAACAGCCCTGCGGCGGCTGAAACACAAAACACAAGTGTTCGTATATCACGAAGGTGATCATTTCCGCACAAGGCTTACCCATTCCCTTGAGGTTGCCCAGATAGCCAGGTCAATTGCGCGCTCCTTGGGGCTAGATGAGGACTTAACCGAGGCGTTGGCGCTGGCCCACGATCTCGGCCACACTCCGTTCGGGCATTCCGGCGAAGATGCCCTTAACGCATGCATGGAAGAGTGGGGCGGGTTCGACCACAATGCCCAATCCTTGCGGATTGTGACATTGCTTGAGCGACGCTATGCGGGATTTGACGGCCTCAATCTCACCTTGGAGACCCTGGAGGGGTTAATAAAACATAATGGTCCGCTGGTAGATGAACGTGGAAAACCGGTTGGAAGATATGAGAAAACCGAGCTTCCGGCAGGTTTTACTGAATTTTCGCATCTTGATGAGCTTGAACCGGCAAGTTTTGCTTCTGCCGAAGCTCAGGTTGCCGCGATCTCCGATGATATTGCCTATAACGCCCATGACATTGACGACGGCCTGCGGGCGGGGCTGTTTGAGGTCATTGATCTTGCCGATGTGCCCCTAGCGGGTGAAGCGCTTTCAGAGGTGTTGAAAATTCACCCGCAGCTTGAGCGCTCACGACTTGTGCATGAAACTGTGCGCCGGGTTATTTCGGCGATGGTGAGCGATGTTGTTTCCCGCACCCGCAGGAACATCGAAAAGAGCCGTGTTGCAAATGTTGATGACGTGCGAGACCTTGGTGAACCATTGGTGGTATTTTCCCCGCAATTGGCGGAAAACAACCGGGTTTTGAAGGCGTTTCTTTCCAAGCGCATGTACCATCACGAAAAAGTTCACAGAATCATGGAACGAGCCAAGCGGGTCATCCGCGAACTGTTCGATTGCTACATGGAAACTCCTTCAACTGCGCCGAAGGAGTGGCGCGGGTTCGCCGGCAGTGATGATGAAACCGTGCATGCCCGCCAGGTTTGCGATTTTATTGCCGGCATGACCGACAGATATGCCATTGATGAACACAAGCGCTTATTTGACCTTGCCCCGCTTTTCAGATAAGCCGCAGCGCCAGGACCTGTTGCGGATCGATAAGTTTCGAACCTTGGTCTAAAGTAAAATTGAAGCCCGGTTCAAGGCCGGCCATTTCGAACCCGGCCACCTCATTTCAAGTGAGACATTCCTCGTGAACCTGTTCCAGACATTCACCAAAACCGTGCTTGACGCTATTTCCTCGCTTGAGAAAGAATGCAAGCTGCCGGGCATCGAAGATACCAGTAAAGTCAGCGTTGAGCCGCCGCGCGATGCAACCCACGGCGATATCGCCACAAATGCGGCTATGATATTGGCAAAGCAGGCGAAAATGGCGCCGCGGCAAATCGCCGAACTGCTTGTCGGCGAGCTTATGAACCACCCGGACATTGCGGCGGCGGATGTTGCCGGACCCGGCTTTATCAACCTCACCCTGGAGCAGGCTTTCTGGCCGCGCATGATAAAATCCGTGCTGGAGGAGGGCGTCCATTATGGCTCGTCGGACTATGGCAATGGGGAAAAGGTGAATGTGGAGTATGTCTCCGCCAACCCAACAGGCCCCCTCCATATCGGCCATTGCCGGGGCGCGATCTATGGGGATGCGCTGGCCCGCTTGTTGACGGAAACCGGCTATGATGTTGATAAGGAATATTATTTCAACGATGCAGGAGTGCAGATTGATGTCCTGGCACAGTCCGCGTTTTTGCGGTACCGCGAGGCTCTCGGCGAGGATATCGGTGAAATTCCATCAGGCCTTTATCCTGGCGAATACCTTATCGATATTGGGAAGGAGATTGCCGGAAAGCATGGTAACAGCCTGCTGAAGACTGACCCGGAAGAAGCCACCAAGATTATCCGTGACGAGGCGGTTGCCCACAATATGGCAGCTATCCGGGAAGATATGCACGCGCTGAACATCCATCACGATATATATTTCAATGAATCGTCCCTGCATGAAAGCAACGACGGTATATCCGAAGTCGACCAGACCATAAATCAATTGCGCGAAGAGGGCGATGTATTCGAAGGCCGCATTCCCCCGCCAAAGGGAAAACTGCCTGAAGATTGGGAAGACAGGGAACAAACCCTTTTCCGTGCCACAGCCTATGGGGACGATATTGACCGGCCATTGATGAAATCTGATGGCAGCTACACCTATTTTGCTGCCGATGTTGCATACATGCACGACAAGCTTGAACGCGGCTATAAGCAACTCATCTTCGTGCTGGGCGCTGACCATGGCGGCTATGTGAAACGGCTTGAGGCGGTGTGCAGCGCGCTTGCAGGCAATGAAGCAAAGGTCATCGTTCTGCTCTGCCAGCTGGTGAAGCTTTTTCGTAGCGGTGAACCTGTTCGCATGTCCAAAAGAGCGGGTGATTTCATAACGTTACGCGAAGTTATTAAGGAAGTTGGTCCGGATGTTCTGCGATTTGTTGTGCTGTACCGGAAAAACGAGGCACCGCTGGATTTTGACTTTGTAAAGGTAACAGAACAGTCCCGCGACAATCCGGTATTTTATGTCCAGTATGCCCACGCGCGAATTTGCTCGGTGTTCGAGAAGGCTAAAGTTGAAATGCCATCACTCGATTTATCGCAGGAATCTTTGGAAGGAGCTGACTTCAAGCTTTTGTCGGATGAGGCTGAATTTGCAGTGATTCGAAAGATTGGAGAGTACCCAAGACTGGTTCTATCGGCCGCTGTTAACCATGAACCCCATAGAATCGCATTTTTTCTTTACGAACTTGCGGGTGAATTCCATACCTTATGGAATCGGGGCAAAGAGTCACCACAATTGCGGTTTATCAACGAAAACGACACAGAAACAACGCGTGCTCGCATCGCGCTTTTAGCGGCGGTGCGATACGTTTTGTCTAATGGGTTGAAAATTCTTGGCGTTAAACCTGTCGAGGAAATGTAAAATAAGGTAAAAACCGGATATGATAGCCCGGTTCACAGCATGAGGAATGTTCCTGCAATATGGACAACAGTGACACCAAACCCAGCTGGCGCGACAAAATCGGCAATAAATCCGAAGAGGGTGGGCTGCCGAAACTGGCGGCAAAATTTGGCGACGACCCGTCTGCGGGGCGGGATGCGAAAGCGTCTTCACCTGAAGTCGCTGAGACTGAAGCGCCCAAGCCAGGTATAGCTGCGCCGGCACCATCTGCGTTGCCGCCGCCTGCAGCAAAACCCACCACCAGACTTGCGCCACCGGCGCCACCTCCGCCGCCTCCTGCACCGTCAGAAGCAGAAGCAGCACCGGTGAAACCTGCTGAGGTATCAATCAAGGTGCCGCTCGCGCCTGCACCGGAAGAGGTCGATGTTGCAGAAGAGACCGAAAATCCGCGTCCATCTGCACCGCAATCATTTGCGGAACGCCTGCGGGCCCGCCGTGAGGCTGCCGAACAAGCCGGTAAATCTTCTACAGAAGGCCTGGGTAAGGGCCTTCATCTAAGGGCTCCCGCTGAAGTCACCACCGAAGAAGCGGTGGAAGCTCCTCAGGGGGCCAGCAGTGCCGTTCCGGAAACACTTCAATCGGCAGAGAGTGTGGAATTGCCTCCTCCACCTCCGCCTCCACCTGCGCCAGTGCGCCCAGCAGCGGCGCCGGAACCAGAGCCGGAAGTTGCAATAGCGCCAGAACCGGAAGCAGCTCCTGAACCCGAAGCAGCCGAGGAACCGGCCAAGTCACCAATTTTCGGCCGCTTGCGCCGTCAAAAGCAAAAGCCAGTAGAGGTTGAACAGGAAGCGGAAGCGCCAGTTCCTGTTCAAGAAGAACCTGCACCGGTGGAAGCGGCAGAGGAACCTGAAGCCGTTGAAGAGGCCGAGGTCGCGCCTCAACCGGTAGAGCCCGAACCTGTTGTGCCAGCGCCGAGCTTGGCTCCTCGGGCAACTTATGATTATTCAGCAGTTCGCGAACCGGCACCGCAGCCACAGCCGCCTCAGGTAGCGCAGCAACCTGTTGCACCGGCTGCTCCTGTCCAGCAACCGGGCTATGCGCCGCCACCGGTAGTGGCTCCATCATCACAAGATACAGGACAGGTACCAGTCGCCGGAGTTGCCGTCACTGGGGCAGTGCCACCGCAGGGGTATGCTGCTCCTCCACCGACGCCAGGCGCCTATGGAACGCCGCAGTACGGAACCGTGGCGCCCGCATCAACTGCGGCGCCCGTAGCACCTGCTGCGCCCGGAACACCCGGAGAGTACCGGCAAGAACCAGAGTACGAGCATTATTACGAAGAAGAAGAGCCCCAGGTTTACCGGAGTGCGCACGCTCGTGAGCTGGAATATGCTGAAGATGACGATATGTATGGCTCTGCATATGGCGGGCGCCGCGCAACTGCGGCGGACTATGAAGACGCCTACAACGATTATGATGAACGTTATGATGATGAACCGCGCAGCCGAAAGGGGCCTTTGCTGCTGTTTTTCGGCCTTGCCGGTATCGGGCTGATCGCGGCTGCCTTGATATTCTGGTTCACCCAGAAGCAGGACGGTTTGCAAACCACTGGCGCGCCGCCTGTGGTGACGCCGCCTGAACAGCAGGTGAAAGTTGCACCACAACCAGCACCGGGCCAGCAGGGCGGGCAACAAACCAAATTGTTCTATGATCGCATAGTCGGTGAAGAAACGATTGAAGCTGAGAGGATTGTGCCGCGCGAAGAAAAGCCGCTTGATCCCGGCCAGAGCATCCAACAGGGCGTTCCGCAAATCCAGCAAGGTGTTCAGCAAGGTGTTCAGCAAGGTAATCAGCAGGGCGTTCAGCAAGGCACCCAGCAACTTGGATTACCACAGCCTGCCGGAAGCCAGCCTGTTCAGCCCCAGCAGGGCACCGGACAACCGGCACCGTTGCAGCCGCTTAGTCCTGACCAGCTTGCGCCAGGGCAGCTGCCGGTTCCACTGCCACCACCCCTTCCGGGACAATCTGGTTCGCTTGAGCGCGGCGATTCCCTGAACCAGCAAGCATCGGCCAATTCCGGCAAGACATCACGTACGGTTGTTGCACCTGCAGGAACAAGTGCAAAGCAGTCACTCGGTGTACAAAATGCTCAAGGGGTGCCGGTACCTGCGGCGCCAGCCCAGCCACAAGTGGCGTCAAGTGCTGATCCACCACCAGTTCCACGGCCTAAGCCACTTGATCTCGCACGGGCCGCACGGGCCAAAGCTGCAGCCCAAACGGCTGCAGTTGTTGATTCTAATACATCACCTGCGCCTGGCGGCGGTGCAGCGCCTTTGGACCTTTCGCCTTCAAACTTCTCGGGCAGCGCCACACCGACGGCACCAGCTCCAGAACCTGCACCCGCGCCTTCAAACCAGGTAGCATCATTACAGCAGACCGCTCCTCCTGCACCGGCTCCCCAACCGGTGCAGCAGGCGCAGCCTGCGCCACAGCCTGAACCGCCTGCCGCAACGGCGCCGGCAACAGGTGGCGGCTTTGTCGTCCAGCTTGCTTCTTACAAGGACGAGTTGAGCGCCCGCAGCGGATACCGGAACTTGCAAAACAGGCATCCCGGAGTTTTGGGGAGTTATCAGCCGCTCATCAGTGAAACAAAGGTAGGCGCATTTGGAACATTCTACCGGCTGCAAATCGGCCCGATTGCAAATGCCCAGTCTGCCCGGCAAATCTGCTCAACCCTGCTGGCATCCGGCGAAAAAGACTGCATTGTAAAAAGACGTTAGTCTGTACGCTTTTCCAGGCTTGTTCTGAGATTTTCACCTTGTCATTCCCGGAGCCATTATAATGACGAAAGCATTCATCAGCGGTTGCGAGGGCACAAAACTTTCACAAATCGAACGGGATTTTTTCGAAACGGCAACGCCGTGGGGATTGATCTTGTTTGCCCGCAATTGCGAAACGCCGGAGCAAATCAAGGCGCTTGTGGATGATTTCCGTGCTTGTGTTGGCCGCGCCAATGCACCTGTGCTCATTGACCAGGAAGGAGGGCGGGTGCAGCGCCTGCGGCCGCCTCATTGGCGCGCTTATCCGCCAGGGCGCATCTATGGTGCGCTGGAGGCCGCCCAGGAAGGTGAGGGGATTGATGCTGCAAGGGAAATAAGTCAGCTCATTGCGGCTGAACTCATTCAAATAGGCATTAATGTGGATTGCCTGCCGATTATTGATGTGGCCCAGCCGGATGTACACGACGTCATCGGTGATCGTGCATATTCCAACTGTCCGGATCAGGTTGGCGCTATTGGCAGGGCGGTATGCGAGGGATTACTGGCTGGCGGGGTTCTGCCCATCCTCAAACACATTCCAGGCCATGGCCGGGTCCATGTTGACAGCCATTTCGATTTACCTGTTGTGGATGCCCCGCTGAAGGAGCTGAGGGCGAGTGACTTCAAGCCGTTCAAGGCGCTCAACGATATCCCAATGGCAATGACCGCCCATATTATCTATTCCGCCATCGACAAGGACTTACCCGCCACTCAGTCAAAGACTGTTATCGGCGATATAATCCGTGGCGAAATCGGGTTTGATGGTTTGCTAATGACTGACGACTTGTCGATGCAGGCTCTTTCCGGCTCGTTTGGTGAGCGGGCGGAAAAGTCGCTGCAGGCCGGTTGCGATATGGTTCTTCACTGCAATGGCAAAATGGACGAAATGGGTGAAGTCGCTGCAGTGGTTCCCAAGCTTTCAGGCGATGGCCTTCGCCGTGCGGATGCCGCGCTTGCCTGTTTACGCGAACCTGCCCCAATTAACACCGAAAGTGCACTTGCCACACTGGAGCGGGCAAAGTTGGTCGCCTGAAATGCGAATCAGATAGAATCCCGGGGATAAATACCGACGATTTTGCCCCAAATTGCCAAATTTGACAGTAGAATCGCTTAAAATGACGCGGCAGTTTCGCGTGTCCGGAAGTAGGTAATGATAGCGGAAGCGGAAGAAAAATCGGTCGAAGACACCCCGCTGGGGGAAGCTTCCCTTTGGCCCGATGGCGGCGGTCCGCTGCGGGTTGAGGAAACTGCTCAAGCTGACAAATCTGATGAAGCGCTGATAATTGATGTTGACGGGTTTGAAGGCCCGCTTGATCTGCTGCTCAATCTTGCTCGCACGCAAAAGGTTGATATTGCAAAGATTTCCATTCTCGCGCTGGCCGAACAATATCTCAAATTCATTGAACAGGCGAAGAAGTTACGGATCGAATTGGCCGCGGATTATCTGGTCATGGCCGCCTGGCTAGCTTATCTGAAATCCCGGTTATTGCTGCCAGTGGTTGATGAAGATGATGAGCCGGCAGCTGATGAACTCGCCGCCCGACTGGCGTTCCGCCTCCAGCGTCTGCAGGCAATGCGCGATGCCGCCGCCCAACTTATGGCCAGCAACCGACTTGGCCGGGACGTATTTTCCCGCGGCCAGCCCGAACCTGTCGTGGTGGATATTCAGACCGACTACGCCGACAATCTCTACGATTTGCTGAAAGCCTATGCTGAAAGGCGCCAGCACGGGGCCGCTCATAACGCCTATCATATCGATAAACGGCCTGTCTGGTCGCTGAACCAGGCCCGCGAAATCCTCACCCGGCTGGTAGGAGAACTCGAGGAATGGGGCCGTTTCGACGCCTTTCTCACTGATTTCATTTCCAATCCCGAAGAGCGCGCAACCGCACTTGCCTCCAGCCTTAGTGCGGCCCTTGAAATGGTGCGCGACGGCAAGGTGGAAATTCGGCAAACAGACGCCTTTGAACCAATTTTTATCCGCAAACGGGCCGACGCAACATGATGGTCCGGACGCAAATTTGTAAGGGAAAACCGGCATGACTGATCCCGTGGTAACAGAAGCGGTTGCACAGGAAGAAGTGTCTGAAACCAATAGTGCAGAAAACGTTACCCCGTTCCGACGGCACGACCGAGCACACCAATTGCGGGTCGTGGAAGCGCTGTTATTTGCGGCGTTTGAACCGGTTTCAGAAGCGCAGCTATGCGAATGCCTGGCCGAGGGCGCCGAAATTGATTCCTTGCTGGAAGAGCTATGCAGCCACTACGAGCAGCGCGGCGTTACCCTGCGGCGGGTTTCAGGCAAATGGTCATTCCGTACTGCAGATGATTTGAGTTTCCTTTTGCGTCGCGAAGCAATTGAACAGAAAAAACTGTCAAACGCTGCGTTAGAAACCCTCGCGATTATCGCCTACCACCAGCCGGTCACCAGGACAGAAATCGAGGAAGTTCGGGGCGTCAGCACGTCAAAAGGAACGCTGGATATTCTTCTGGAGCTCGGCTGGATCAAACTGCGCGGCCGCCGCCGTGTGCCAGGCAGGCCGGTAACCTATGGCACGACGGATGACTTCTTGAGCCATTTCGGCCTGGACACCGCGCGCGATTTGCCTGGCATCAACGAGTTAAAAGGGGCAGGGCTGTTATCGGCAACCTTGCCGGCAGATTTTGAAATGCCGGTACCTGGCGAAGAGGGTGTTCTGGCGCCCGATGAGGACCCAATTGAGGACGATGAGCAAGAGCTTCCCCTTGAGATGCATCTTCCAGAAGATGTTGATATGCGTGGAGAGTAAGCCGGAATTTCAGTTCTCTATTGTAAAATTCTCGTGTCAAACAGGCATGAATTAGTCTAAACCCACCGTTCGATGTCGCTGGCAACCAAAAATACCGAATCTGGCCGCCGCGGAAAGCCCTGGGGAAAACGGGGAACTGCTGCTGCAACCTTCGCTGCGCGCTTGGAATTCGAGAATGTGAGCCGCGCTTTTGGTGACACCGTGGCTGTGGATGATATCTCATTTGAACTGGCGCCCGGGGAAATTGTTTGCCTGCTTGGGCCTTCCGGTTGCGGGAAAACGACGTTGCTGCGGATTGCTGCCGGTGTAGAACGGCCAGACAGCGGGCGGGTGGTTCTAGACGGTGTGGAAGTCGCCGGACCAGATGCATTTGTCGCGCCGGAAAAGCGCGGTGTCGGGTTGATGTTCCAAGACTATGCCCTGTTCCCCCATCTCACAATTTTCGAAAACATTGCGTTTGGCCTCAAAACCCTCGATCGGGCAACCACCCGGAAAGAAGTTGCGATCGCACTCAAAAGGGTAGGGCTTGAAGACTATTCCGATGTTTACCCAAATGCCTTGTCAGGTGGTGAGCAGCAACGGGTAGCACTTGCCAGGGCGCTGGTCCCGCGCCCGGCAGTAGTGCTCATGGACGAGCCATTTTCAGGCCTTGACCAGCGTTTGCGCGACAGTGTGCGCGAGGAAACATTGGCGCTTTTGAAAGAAACCCGTTCAAGCTGCCTTCTTGTAACTCATGATCCGCTTGAGGCAATGTGGCTGGCGGATAGAATAGCGCTCATGCGGCGTGGCCGGCTGGTGCAGATTGGCACCCCTGATGAACTCTACAATCATCCGCTTGATGCAGAAGTTGCCCGGTTCTTCAGCCTTTTTAACGAATTTTCCGGAACCGTGAAAGACGGCGCCGTTCTGACTGAAATTGGCCCGATTCCAGCACCTGACATTGGTGAAGGAAAAAACGCGCGCGTTCTGGTGCGCCCTCAAGGTTTGCGCATTACAAAAATGAAAACCGGTATTGAAGGCTATGTGACGTCTATCCGCTTTCTCGGCGACAGCAACATTCTTTCTGTTGCCTTTCAAGGGCTTGATGTGCCAGTTACAGTTCGTGTACCAGCTACAGCGGCGGTGAATCAGGGAGATCTGTTAACCTTTGAAGCGGCCCCTGAGCACATCATGATATTCGCGCTTGACTAATATGGCCTTGAATGCGTTATCACTTAACATTACCTCGTGTTGCGGCAAGCAAGTGATTTTGCGATAGTGCCGCGAAGAAAAAACTATTCCGTTGGGAGAAGTCAATTATGTCAGTTGGACCTGTACAGATCCTTTTGATTCTGGTGGTCATTGTGTTGCTTTTCGGCAGAGGCAAGATTTCCGAACTCATGGGCGATGTCGCCAAAGGCATCAAAAGTTTCAAAAAAGGCATTCAGGAAGAACCTGGGGACGCCGAAGAAGCGGTCAAAACTATTGACCACGAAGCTACCGAAACCGCCGAAACCGCAAAAACCAAGGCCAAGACTAAGGCTGAAAGCTAATAGCCCGTATGGTTGGTTGGACAAAGCGCAAGGCGCGAAAGCTTAATGTTTGACATTGGTGCAATAGAGTTGATGGTCATTGCTGTTGTGGCCATCATTGTGGTGGGTCCGAAAGACCTACCCGGTATGTTGCGTTCGTTCGGACAATTTGTCGGTAACATGCGGAAAATGGCCCGCGAATTTCAAGATACATTCGAAGAAGCGGCCAAAGACACAGGCATTGACGAAATCACCAAGGGCGTCAGCGACGTAAAAAACTTCACTGTTACCAAAGATATAGGAAAAGTTTTTGATCCGATAAGTGAAGAAGTGCAGTCAGTAAAGTCAGAAATTGATAAAGCCGGCGACAAGCCATCGGCTGCATCTGATTCTGTTAATACTGCCGAAGCATCGGCTGCACCAAAAGCAAACGGTGCAACCAAGGCAAAGCCTTCTCCGGCGAAGAAGAAACCTTCATCCGGTGCGTCTAAAACAAAAGCAAAAACTGCTGCGAAAAAGCCGGCCACCAAGAAATCAGCGCCGAAAAAGCAGGCTTCTAAAGAACCTGCCGAAAAAACCAAACCGCGTTCTGCAAAAGCGTCAGCGCAGTCCAGTTCCTGAGTTCCGGTCATATTATGAGCCAAGAAGATATCGAATCCACACAGGCGCCACTAATTGAGCATCTCACAGAGCTTAGAACGCGCCTTATCCGATCCGTCATCGGGCTCGGAATAGCCGCCGTTGTGTGCTTCATCTTCGCCGATAAGATTTTCAATATCCTCCTTATTCCTTACGAGCAGGCGGCAGGGGATGTTGGCGAACTGCAGCTGATCTACACAGCACCTCAGGAATATCTCTTCACGCAGTTTAAAATTGCCCTGTTTGGCGGGCTTTTCATCGCGTTTCCTGTAATTGCCAGCCAGCTTTATATGTTTGTTGCCCCTGGCCTTTATAAGAACGAGCGCCGGGCGTTTTTGCCGTTCCTTGCAGCAACGCCGATACTGTTCCTTACCGGCGCCATGCTTGTCTATTTCCTGATTATGCCGCTTGCCATGGGCTTTTTCCTGAGCATGCAGCAGGAGGGGGGAGATCAACAGGCCACAATCGCTTTGATGCCGAGGGTGAGCGAGTATCTCAGCCTCATCATGACACTCATTTTCGCTTTTGGCCTGTCCTTCCAGTTACCCGTTTTGCTAACATTGCTGGGTAAGGCGGAACTCATCACGGCTGATACGCTGAAATCGAAACGCAAATACGCGATTGTGATCGCGTTTGTTGCCGCCGCGGTTCTCACACCGCCCGATCCGGTAAGTCAGCTTGGATTGGCCATCCCGACGCTGCTTTTGTACGAGCTTTCCATCTATGCAGTGCAAATGGTAGAGAGGAAGCGCGAGGAAGAACGCGCGGCCCGCGAGGAAGCTTAGGGGCTCTAAGCGCTCTGACGGGATCTACTCTGCCGATTGCCAGAGGCGCTTAATTCCAACGCGATTGGTTGTTGCTCTAGAGCGTTCGCCATGCGAATAAACCACACTCAATTATGAGCGCCGATTCACGTGTTGGAATCAGGCCCTTTTTCCGCAAGAGTGTGACGATGTTCGACGTTAAATGGATACGCCAAAATCCCGAAACCTTTGACGCCCTGCTGGCGAAACGGGGCCTTCAGCCACTGTCGGTAGAGGTGCTCAAGCGCGATGAAGTACGCCGCGAGCATGTGCAGAAGCTGCAAAATGCACAAACACGGCGCAATTCCGCCTCCAAGGAAATAGGCCAGGCAAAAGCTGGTGGCGATGAGGAAAAAGCCGCTGCCCTGATTGCGGAAGTAGCCGAAATCAAGTCCTTCATTCAAACCGGTGAGGATGAAGAACGGCGCCTGAGCGCAAATCTGGAAGAATTTTTGGCAGCCATTCCCAACCTTCCCTTGGACGATGTGCCGGTTGGTGAGGATGAAAGCGACAACGTCAAACATTCCCAGACCGGCAGGAAACCGGAATTTTCGTTCGAGCCCAAACAGCATTTTGAGATTGGCGAAAACCTCGGACTAATGGATTTTGAAACGGCTGCCAAGCTATCGGGCTCAAGGTTCGTCGTTCTGACGGGCGCAATGGCGCACCTTGAGCGTGCGATCGCCCAGTTTATGCTGGACCTTCACACCCAGGAAAATGGATACACCGAAATCTCCCCGCCTTTGCTGGTGCGCGATGAGGCAATGTATGGAACAGGGCAACTTCCGAAATTTGCAGAAGATTTGTTCCGCACCGAAGATGGCCGCTGGTTGATACCAACAGCTGAAGTTTCGCTCACCAATCTTGTGCGTGATGATATTGTTGATGAAACCGCGCTTCCCCTGCGGGTGACGGCCTTCACGCCATGCTTTCGCGCTGAGGCAGGTGCTGCCGGGCGCGATACCCGTGGCATGATACGCCAACACCAGTTCTCAAAAGTGGAACTGGTCAGCGTCACAACGCCGGAAACTTCGTTCGATGAACTGGAGCGCATGCGTGAGTGTGCAGAACTGGTGTTGAAACGGCTTGAGCTTCACTATCAGGTGGTGGTTCTGGCAACTGGAGATATGGGCTTTGGCGCCCGCAAGACATACGATATCGAAGTGTGGCTGCCTGGCCAGGATGCATATCGTGAGATTTCAAGTTGCTCGGTTTGCGGAGACTTCCAGGCCCGGCGTATGAACGCCCGTTACCGAAAGGAAGATGGTAGCTCCGTGGAATTCGTACACACACTAAACGGTTCTGGTTTGGCTGTTGGACGCACTCTTGTGGCGGTGCTTGAGAATTATCAAAGGAAAGATGGTTCTGTTATCATACCGGAAGTCTTGCGGCCTTATATGAACGGTTCGGAGGTAATTGGCCCGGCTCATGGCTGATACAGCGCTTAGAAAACCAAATGGCGATCCTGTCAGGATTTTGCTGACCAATGATGATGGCATTCATGCGCCTGGTTTGAAATCGCTTGAGGCGATTGCCCGCGAACTCAGTGATGACGTTTGGATTGTTGCGCCGGAGACAGAACATTCAGGTGCATCGCGCTCGCTGACATTATCGCACCCTTTAAGGCTGCGCGAAATCGAAGAACGCCGGTTCGCCGTGCAAGGAACGCCGGCCGATTGTGTTTTGATGGGAATCCGCAATGTTTTGGACAACCCGCCAGACCTTCTTCTTTCCGGCGTCAACCGCGGGCAGAACATTGCAGATGATGTGACGTATTCCGGCACCGTGGCCGGAGCAATGGAAGGCACAGCGCTGGGCATACCTTCAATGGCGCTTTCGCAGAGCTATGGCTTTTCCACCCGCTCAACCATCCGCTGGCAATGCGCAGAGGCACACGGTGCAGCTCTTGTTGCAAAGCTTTGGGATGTTGATGTCGGCGAGGGGAGCCTCATCAACATTAACTTTCCTGACTGCGAGGCAGATGAAGTCACGGGTACCGAAGTGACGACGCAGGGAAAGCGCGACCAGAACCTCCTTCTGATTGATGAGCGGGTCGATGCGCGCGAGCGGCCCTATTTTTGGCTTGGATTTCGTAGGGAAATGTCCAATCCTGCACAAGGAACAGATTTGCGGGCCATTTATGAGAACAGGATTTCGGTAACACCGCTGCACCTGAACCTCACGCAAATGACCGCGCTTGGTACACTGAAGGACGCGCTCGCCTGATCGTCGCCACCAAGGGTGAAGCAAGTCAAAAGTGGCGTGAGGGGCGCGCCGGATGGCAACGCAAGAAATTGACTACAAGAAAATTGAGCTCATTATGAGCCTTCGCAATCACGGCATCGTTGACCGCCGTGTGCTTGCAGCGATTGAGCGGGTGCCCCGCGCAGCCTTCGTGCCCGAACCATTCATTTCACAAGCCTATGCCGATCAATCCCTGCCCATAGAGTGCGGCCAAACCATTTCGCAGCCTTTCGTTGTTGCTTATATGACGGACAAGCTCAATGTAGAGGAACGCCACAAGGTTCTGGAAATTGGCACCGGCTCTGGATATCAGGCCGCCGTGCTGGCCAGGTTGTGCCGGCGCGTATACACCATCGAGCGTTACCGAACCTTGCTCCGCCAGGCCCAGGCCCGGTTTGACGAGCTTAAAATTGCTAACATCACAGCAATGGTGGGTGATGGTTTTAAGGGATGGCCCCAGCAAGCGCCATTTGACCGGATAGTCGTAACGGCTGCGGCTCCGGAAATCCCACAAGAACTTGTAGACCAGCTCAAAGACGGCGGCATAATGGTGCTTCCGGTTGATACCAGGGACGATGGCTATACAGGCAAGTACCAGAAAATAGTCAGGGTCACCAAGCGGGGTGAAGACATTGAAACCGAAAATTTGATTGATGTCCGGTTTGTACCCATGGTGCCAGGCATCGCCCGCGAGCTTTAGCTTATCATGGCCGTTTTTTTGGCTGAAACAGCCGAATGCACAGCTATCTAAATTTTTTTCTTTCCGCTTTACGCCCTCTTAACCAAAACCTCCGATTATCCTCTGCAGTAAGTTTGTGGAGCGTAATTATGCGTAGCGTCGAAAAATCCTCTGGCGGGTTCTCCCGCATCTTAAAAATTTCTTGCGTCGTATCCCTGACAACTGTTGCTGCCGGCTGCAGCACCGGATCGGACCGTCTTGCCAATATCACCGGTTCGCTTGGTGGCTCATCAGCCAATCAGGCCAGCAATAATGTCAGCGCACAGTCACCTTATTCCGGCACGAGCGCCCAAAAAGGATCCGTGTCGACCACTTCCTTGCCGGACCCAACAACACGTCGTTATGGAACTGTTGCCGACGGGAATGGAGTGGTAACTGTTGCCAATGGCGATACACTTTATTCAATCGCCAGGTCCAACAAGGTAGATGTCAAAGAGCTCATCTCCGAAAACAACATGCGTCCGCCATATCAGATTTCCGTTGGCCAACGCCTCCGGTTGCCGGGTAGCGGCTCTGGCTCAAGCACCGTTGCAAGCGCACCGGCAACGACGACGTCTGTAACTGCAGCAAGCGAAACTCACACGGTTCAAAATGGTGAAACTCTCTACAGTCTCGGACGGACTTACAAGATTTCACCGATGGCGATTGCACGCGAAAACAATCTCGCCGAGCCCTACAGCTTGAGAGTTGGCCAGAACGTCCGCATCCCTGGCAAAGGTTCTTCGACGGTGACATCAACCACCACAAGTCAGCAGGAAGAAACTGTAGCTATCTCAACTCCGGTTGAAACCACGCAGACTACTGCTCCTGAGCCGAAGACTGCAGCGCTTCCTGCGCCGGCTGAGCGAGATTCATCGAAATTCAGGTGGCCGGTAAAGGGGCGGGTTCTATCTTCTTACGGACCTAAGTCAGATGGCTCGCGCAACGACGGCATCAACATCGCCGTGCCGGAAGGAACAAACGTGCGCGCATCTGAAAATGGCGTGGTCGCCTATGCTGGTAACGAATTAAAAGGCTACGGAAATCTCATCTTGATCCGCCATGCAGGCGGATGGGTGACCGCATATGCGCACAATAAGGTACTCCACGTGAAACGCGGAGACCAGGTGACGCGCGGCGACGTAATTGCCAAGGCAGGCAGCACCGGAACCGTTTCCAGCCCACAAGTGCACTTTGAAATCCGCAAAGGCGCAGAAGCAGTAGACCCAATGAAACACCTGTCATCAACGAGTTTAGCAGGCGGATAGACCTAATTGGCATCTCCCATAAGGTCTAAACTTGAACCCCGCAGACTTGTTCTGCGGGGTTTTTTAGTTGCCAGACCGTTCAAGGCGGATACCTTTTCGCCCGGCAAGGTCTTGCACGAACTGCCAGGCAACCCTCCCTGAACGCGCGCCTCTGGTGTTTGCCCATTCAATGGCTGCAGCACGCAATTCATCATTGTCTATCTTGATTTTATAATGGCCAACATATCCGTCAATCATCTCGAAGAATTCATCTTGTGAGCAATTGTGAAATCCAAGCCACAACCCAAACCGGTCTGACAGGGAGACCTTTTCCTGCACCGCTTCTGAGGGATTGATGGCTGTGGAGCGTTCATTTTCCATCATATCGCGCGGCAACAGATGGCGCCGGTTCGAAGTTGCATAGAAGATCATATTGGCGGGCCGGCCTTCGATACCGCCTTCAAGCGCCGCCTTCAAAGATTTGTATGAGGTATCGTTGCCGTCGAAGGACAGATCGTCACAAAATACAATAAAGCTCCGGTCTGAATGCTGGCGCACCAGGTTCATCAAAACTGGAAGTGATTCGATATCTTCACGGTGAATCTCGATGAGTTTGAGTGCGCCATCTGCACCGCCGGCAATTTCGTGGTGGCATGCCTTAACAAGCGAGCTCTTGCCCATGCCACGCGCACCCCACAAAAGGGCGTTGTTAGCGGGCAACCCTTTAGCGAATCTTTCCGTGTTTTCAAGCAACTGATCACGCATTCTATCGATGCCTTTCAAAAGTGGCATCTCAACTCGATTTACATGATGAACTGGTGATAGGGTGCCGTTTGCCTGCCAAACAAACGCATTTGCTGCGTCCACGTCCGGGGCGGAAGCCTGGTTCGGCGCAATCCGATCAAGGCTTTCGGCAATGCGCTCTAAAACCTTTGAAAGGTCTGAATCACTCATAAAACACCCCAAAACGTGACTTTTTACTCTAGCTGGATAGCGTTTGAACGCGTGGGCAGCAAGTGCTTAAGATTACATCTCTTCAATGTTGGCGTATTTGATCAGTGTTGTATTGCAAATTGCTACGAACAAACTATTTTCCAACAACCTCTAGCGGCGTTGCGGTGGTCACACTATAAGGTCGGCTGGAAAACAAGATAAATGAATGCAATGACATTCCAGGAGAGGACTTTATATGTTCATCAGCCCAGCATATGCACAGGCCGCAGGTGGCGGTGGCGGAGACTTGTTTGGTTTTTTGATTCCACTGATTGCGATGGTTGGCATCTTCTATTTTCTGGTGATGCGGCCACAGCAGAAACGCCTGAAAGATCACGCTGCTATGGTGGCCAACATTCGCCGGGGCGACACGATCGTTACCAACGGCGGCATTGTTGGCAAGGTTGCCAAGGTCACTGAGGATCCTGAAATCCTTGTCGAACTGGCCGAGGGCGTGAAAGTAAAGGTTGTTCGAGACATGATTTCGCAAGTGCGGGTGAAAGGTGAGCCTGCAGACGAGGGCGGTAAGAAATAATCTACCGCTTTATGCATGCCGGACAAATGAGGTACGAGATCCTATAAATGCTGCACTTTGCTACCTGGAAAAAAATCGCAATTGCGTTGGTTTGCCTTTTCGGAATTGTGATGACTTTGCCGAATTTGCTGCCTGACAATGTTCTGAAATCCATGCCGGATTTTTTCCCCCATGAAAAACTGCGGCTCGGCCTAGACTTGCAGGGCGGCTCATATGTCTTGCTAGAGGCAGAACAAAAATCTCTCGTTGAAGGCCAGGAAACAAAGCAGGGCAGCAGAACCGTTCGAAAGAACGGTTTGGTTCAACAACTCGCAGCCGACACACGCTCCACCCTGCGTGAGAAGAAAATCGGCTATCAGAACCTGCGCTATGACGGGCGCACCGTAACGGTGCGTATCCGCAAGCCGGAAGATTTTGAGAAGGCCCGCACTGCTTTGAGCGCCCTTGCCGAGCCCATTGACCAGGGAGTTTTCTCGCAAGGAAATGCGGCAAAATCGTTCGACATGACCATGGATGGCAATCTGGCCACTATGGTGTTGACCGACGATTTCATTGAACGGCGTACGGAAAGGGCAATCGAGCAATCGATTGGTGTTCTTGAACGGCGCATCAATGCCCTTGGCACTACCGAACCTATTATCCAGCGGCAAGGGTTGAACCGCATTCTCATCCAAGTGCCGGGACTTGATGATCCAAACCGGTTGCGCACTTTGCTCGGTTCTACCGCGAAGCTGGACTTTCAGCTTCTTTGTGATCAGCAGCCGACCGGCGATATCGATTCTTTCAGGCCGTCTCCAGGGTGCGATATACTCGAAGACCGTGCCCAGGACGGCATCTATTATTCGGTCCATACTTCAACCACCAAGCGGGTAAGCGGTGAGGACCTCACTGATTCCCAACCCGGGTTTGATTCGCGCACGAACGAACCGATCGTGTCGTTCCGTTTCAACAACCGCGGTGCGAACCGGTTCGGCCGCCTCACACGCGATAATGTTGGCCGACCATTTGCAATTGTGCTGGACAATAAGGTTATCAGCGCACCGGTGATCCGCGAGGCCATTTTGGGTGGTTCAGGCCAGATCAGTGGTAGCTTCACCATCGATGAGACGAATAATCTTGCCATCTTGCTGCGATCGGGCGCATTACCGGCAAAACTGGTCATCGTCGAAGAACGATCCGTGGGTCCGAGCCTTGGCGCAGATTCGGTCGAGGCCGGCTTTATTGCAGGCATGATTGGTCTGGCCGCAGTTGTGTGCTTTATCCTCATCTCGTATGGCCTGTTCGGCATCTTTGCCAATATTGCGCTTGCGGTGAATATTGCGCTCATTGTCGGCGTGTTGTCGTTCCTTCAGGCAACGCTTACCTTGCCCGGTATTGCTGGTATCGTGCTCACAATGGGTATGGCCGTTGATGCGAACGTACTCATTTTCGAGCGCATTCGCGAGGAAGTAAAGCAGGGACGCTCGCCGCTCAATGCAATTGACACAGGCTACGGGCGGGCATTGACGACAATCCTTGATGCCAACATCACCACATTTATCGCCGCGGTCATCCTGTTTGGCCTTGGTTCGGGTCCCATTCGCGGGTTCTCGGTAACCCTTGGTATCGGCATTATTACGTCGGTTTTCACCGCGTTCACCGTCACCCGTCTTTTGATCTCGCTATGGGTTGGGCGTTCCCGGCCAAAAGCAGTACCGATTTAGAAAGTAGAGCGCGAACATGAAACTTCTGAAGCTCGTTCCCCACGATACCAAAATCCGGTTTATGGATTTTGCCAAGATCGCCATGCCGATCTCAGGTGTTCTGGTACTGGTATCGCTTGCTCTGTTCTTTGTTGTCGGGCTGAACCTTGGCATCGACTTTAAAGGCGGTACGCTTATCCAGGTGCAGACAAAAGGTGAAACGGCCGATATTGGCGAGTTGCGTTCCAGGATTGGCGCCCTTGGCCTCGGTGATGTACAAATCCAGGAATTTGGCTCCGACAATGAAGTGCTGATCCGTGTTGAGGAACAGGCCGGCGGCGAAGAAGCCCAGCAAAATGTCTCAGTAAAGGTTCGCGAAGCACTCGGCGACAGTGTCGTCTATCGGCGGACAGAGGTTGTCGGGCCCACGGTTTCAGGCGAACTTGCGCGTGATGGCACAATTGCGGTGCTCGCCACCATCATGGCGATTTTGATATACATCTGGTTCCGGTTTGAATGGCAATTCGCTATCGGTGCGGTGGCCGCCCTGGTACATGACGTTGCGCTCACAATCGGCATGTTTTGTATTCTTCAATTGCAATTCGATCTCTCGATTATTGCGGCCCTGCTCACAATTGTGGGCTACTCGCTGAACGACACGGTTGTTGTGTATGACCGGGTGCGTGAGAACTTGCGCAAATATAAGCGGCTGTCGACGGAAGATCTGCTCAACCTTTCCATCAACGACACCCTGTCGCGTACGGTTCTGACCTCGGTTACAACCCTGCTGGCGCTGTTATCGCTTTACATTTTCGGCGGTGAGGTTTTGCGTGGCTTTGTTTTCGCAATGATTTGGGGCGTGTTGATCGGTACTTATTCATCAATTGCTATTGCCGCACCGCTTCTGAAGTTGCTGAATGTGAAGCGTGACTGGTCAGAAACGGAAAAGGGCTCTGCAGAAATCGCCAATGGCGCCTGAGCGGATTGACAGCGGAGAAGCTGGCGCCGGGAACGAAGGCGAGCTCTTCTTCCCGGGCAGGGCACCATTGGACGCTTATGGCAATGGCGGCTTCCGGTTTGCGGAAACGTCCCACCGCGGCTCGCTTCTTCTTTTGCCCAGTGGCATTTATGCGTGGCCCCCTGTGCATTTCGATGACATCAACGCAGATGACTTCGCTCGTGTTTTCGCCGAAGCCGCCGAAATAGAATTTCTTTTGCTTGGGTGTGGTGATGAACTGAGACTGCCCAGCGATCCCCTGCGGACTGCGTTTCGGGAACACAATGTCGGTCTTGACCCAATGGACACGGGCGCTGCGGCGAGAACCTATAACGTTGTACTGGGTGAAAAGCGCGCCGTTGCAGCAGCGTTGATTGCCGTTGATGACATTGTGCGCAAAAGATAATGGCCACGGCGATAAATGATTCTGCACAAGATTATTGTGCCGGGTTGGTGCGCACCTACGACCGTGACCGTTACTTTTCAACGCTGTTCGCCAGTGCTGAGAAAAGACCGGCGCTTATAAGCCTATATGCATTCAACATCGAGATAACGCGCATCCGCGATGCGGTAAGTGAGCCGCCGCTTGGAGAAATCCGCCTGCAATGGTGGCGCGAGGAAATCAACGGAATCTACCAAGACAGAGCCGGCAACCAACCTGTCATTCAGGCGCTTGCACCGGTAATTCGTGATGCGCGTTTGCCTGAAGAAACGTTTCAGAACCTGATCGATGCGCGGACTTTCGATCTCTACGACGATCCAATGCCCACCTTGAACGACCTTGAAGGTTACCTGGGTGAAACGTCTTCGGCGCTTTTTCAACTCGCAGCCATGATTTTGACCGGTAATGATGCCCGTACCGCCGCTACGGCATCAGGAAATGCAGGTATTGCGTATGGATTGACTGGGCTGTTACGGGAGCTTCCCAAAATGCGCGCCCGCGGCCAATGCTATCTACCGAAAGACATTCTTACGGATACCGGGAGCAGCCCGGCCCATATACTTTCAGGGCGTTGGGAAAAGAAAGAACAAGCAGCCATAAATGCTCTGTGCAACACCGCGCGCGAGCACTTGGATGCGGCAAGGGCACTGTGCAAAGATATTCCTGATCGAGCATTACCGGCATTCTTACCGTGCGCGCTCATAGAAGATGATTTTAGGCAGCTACAAGAGCGGGGCCTCAATCCGCTGAAGGACACGGCCCGCGCCGGAAGGTTGAATCGGCAATGGCGGATTTTGCGCGCAGCGGCCACAAAACGCTTCTAGCAGCGCTTACTCGGCAGCTTGCGTTGAAACCTGGTTCAGCCAAGCATCAAAATCGGCAAGGGCGCGTGCGCAATAAGCATTCTTGCGGGCGCGGCCCCGTTCTTTGCCCCTCAGTCGTTTGCCGTCTACGGTTTTAGGAGCCGCCACCTCTGGAAACAGGCCAAAGTTCACATTCATCGGCTGGAAGGTTTTAGCTTCTGCGCCACCGGTAATATGGTTGATGAGAGCCCCATGCGCAGTGGTGGGTGGTGGTACTTCAAGTGGCTCTCCCAGTTTTTCAGCTGCAGCAAGGCGCCCGCAAATGAGCCCCATTGCTGCGCTTTCAACATAACCTTCGACACCAGTAATTTGCCCGGCGAACCGCAATGTGGCCATCAATCTCAACCGCATCTGGCCATCTAACAGGCGCGGAGAATTTAGGAAGGTGTTGCGGTGCAAGCCCCCAAGGCGCGCAAACTCAGCATCTTCCAACCCGGGTATCGTGCGGAAGATGCGCACCTGTTCTCCATACTTCAGCTTGGTTTGAAACCCAACCATATTGAAAAGCGTGCCCAGGGCATTGTCCTGGCGTAACTGCACAACCGCATAGGGTTTCACATCTGAATGCGGGTTCGTGAGCCCGACAGGCTTCATGGGGCCGAACCGCAAAGTTTCCGGCCCGCGCTCTGCCATTACTTCAACCGGCAAGCACCCTTCAAAATAGGGGGTGTCTTTCTCCCAATCTCTGAAATCAGTTTTCCCGCCGGCAAGCAATGCCTCGATGAACGCCTGGTACTGCGTTTCATCCATTGCGCAGTTGATATAATCCTTGCCCGTGCCTCCAGGGCCCGCCTTGTCATAACGCGACTGAAACCATGCTTTCGACATATCGATGCTGTCTCGATGGACAATTGGCGCTATGGCATCAAAAAAGGCCAAATCATCCTCACCGGTAAGCCCTCCGATGGCCTCGCTTAACGCGGGTGATGTGAGTGGCCCGGTTGCAATAATGACATTGTCCCACTCAGCTGGTGGCAAGCCGCTCACTTCCGAGCGCTCGATCGATACCAGCGGGTGGTTTTTCAAAGCCTTCGTTACCGCTGCGGAAAATCCTTCCCTGTCCACCGCAAGCGCACCGCCAGCCGGAAGCCGTTGTTTGTCCGCACAGGACATGATGAGCGAACCTGCCCGTCGCATTTCCTCATGCAGCAGTCCAACCGCATTGGAACTGGCATCATCTGATCGGAACGAGTTGGAACAAACCAATTCCGCCAACCCATCGGTTTGGTGAACATCAGTTGCCGTGGAAGGGCGCATCTCATGCAAAACTACGGGCACGCCCGCTTCAGCGGCCTGCCAAGCTGCTTCAGAGCCTGCAAGCCCACCGCCAATTATGTGTACCGGGTTCATTGGATAATCCGTCTATTTTCCGCCCCGATGTAAACCCAAATGCGGAACGCTGCAAGAAGATTGCACCTTCGTTTGTGAACCGCTATGGAGGTGCCATGACAAATCCCAATCCTACGGTCACCGCTGGAGCGGTATCATTTTCAAACACCGCACCGTTTGCACTCATTGCCGGCCCATGCCAGATGGAGAGTCGCCAGCATGCGTTCGACATGGCGGGCGCATTGAAAGAACTATGCGCGAAACTTGGTATTGGTTTTGTCTACAAAACCAGTTTTGACAAGGCCAACAGGTCGAGCTTTTCCGGCGAGCGGGGGGTGGGCCTGGATGGCGCGCTGCCGGTATTTGCGGATTTGCGCAGCGAACTGAATGTGCCAGTGCTGACAGACGTTCATGAACGCGAACAATGCGCCGTTGTTGGCGAAGTGGTGGACATTCTCCAAATCCCCGCCTTTATGTGCCGCCAAACCGATTTGCTTGTTGCAGCTGCAGAAACTGGCAAGGTGGTGAACGTTAAAAAGGGGCAGTTTCTCGCGCCCTGGGATATGAAAAACGTCGTCGATAAGCTTTCCGCATCCGGTTGCAACGACATTTTGCTGACCGAGCGTGGCACTAGCTTTGGCTACAACACGCTTGTTACCGATATGCGCGGGTTGCCTGAAATGGCTGCAACCGGTTGCCCGGTAATATTCGATGCAACCCATTCTGTGCAGCAACCCGGGGGAAAAGGCACATCATCAGGCGGCCAGCGGGAGTTTGTTCCCGTGCTGGCGCGCGCAGCTATTGCCGTTGGTGTTGCAGGCGTTTTTATCGAAACCCATCAAGATCCAGACAGCGCCCCATCTGACGGGCCCAACATGATGGCTCTTTCGGATATGGAATCATTGCTTGCAACTTTGCTTGCCTTCGACGCTGTCCGCAAGGCGTAAATCCCAGCAAGGGACTACATCAAACTTTCTGTTGAGCAAATTGTTTGCCTAGCTGGCTGTGGCCCGGCCAACTTTGCATCTTTCTCATGCAGCTCTACATTTTTCATGTCCAACGAGCGGGAAACGGCACGTGAGCGCGCTTTATTGATTCTTCCAGCCTTTGCCTAAACGAATCCGGTTGAAAAGTTTTCTGTGGCATAAAGGCAACACAAGCCACAAAACCACTAATTTTTTATCTTTACATCGATTTTTTCTTTTTTTGATTCTCGCGTTTTAAAATTAACGCACTCACAGACATGTAAAAAAAGCCGGCGGTGTCATGATGACACACAAGGCGAATTTTTGAGCGTTTGAGCTTTTCGTCTGTATTACGGGCTTAGGGAATTTCGATCGAAGATTTCGAAATAACTACGGCTTGTTCGACGGTTTGAGAGTGGGTGTCTTTTGGCAACGGTTCTCTACCGATGGAATTTAAAAGAGGGCCATTGCGGCCGTGTGGGGCCAATTCCACACAGCTTCGATGGTGGAGGTTCACTAAGCGAAGTGCATTTTTTCTGAGGGTGAAGAAATTCCGGAGCCAGATGAGAAGGTGACATCCGGAAATTCAAAATCAGTGAAGATTTTAGAAACGCTTTTGACAGCGGTGTCGCGAATTTCAGTTGAGAGGTTATTTCCATGGCATTAAGAAAAGCCAATTCCACGTCCACAAGCATTATTCAAGCCGATGTAGCAGGTAAGAAAGTTACCAAACTGGATTCGGCACTGAACAAGGTGGCGCAGGTTGCCTATAACCTCGCGCGCATGGCGACGCTGCGCGGCGGGCGCATGACGAAATATAAAGGCGTTACAGCAAGTTACGCGCCGCAAATGGCAGCGTTGATGCTCGGAGCGTTTGCTTTCACATTCGCCGGTGCAGATTCTGCATCAGATCAAATAATCAACAATGGTAACGTTGGAGCGCCTTGCTGAAGCATCGGCGGGGGAAATTTTGTCACCATATATGGGCCAGGTGCTGGTCATGATGTAAACGCGCCAAACAAATACACCGGTAGTCATGACTGTATGGCCGGGGTCAATAGCGCAAACTTTTCAACATTTGTTGGTTATCAAACAGGTGGTGCTGCCTGGGGACATAGCCAAACCGCGGTTGGTCCCCATGCTGGCGCCCATACGGTAGGCAATGACACGACAGCAATGGGCCATTGGGCAGGGGGCGTTGCCGAGGGGCAAAGCAGCTCCTATTTCGGCCAATCAGCTGGCTATAACGCCACCGGTGACAGGCTGGTTGCTGTGGGTGTGGATTCTTTGCGGGATGCCTCAGGAACCGGCTCCAATACGCATCCTAATGGTAACGATCAGGGCAATGGTTCAGTTGATTCTGTCGGCATCGGCACGAACGCCTTGCGCGACAGCTTTGGCATTGAAAACACCGGAATAGGCCTGGAAGCGGGCCGGGGAATTACCGGCGACCGTAACGTGGCAATTGGCGCGAACGCCAATAGTGGCAGTGTAACTTCCAGTGATTCTAATGCCGTGGGTTCGAACACGGTTGCGTCTGGTCTAAAAACTACAGCCCTTGGTACCGGGGCGCAGGCTAAATCAAACCACTCAACTGCCATAGGTTCTGGTGCAGTCGCTTCAGGTCAGAGAGCTCTTGTAGTTGGAGAGGGCGCCACAGCGACGGCTGGGAAAGCCGTTGCAATCGGTAGTGGCTCTACAGCGTCGTTGAGTGTTACCGCTGCGCAGAATGCCTATACCGGCACAAATTTCACCAATTTTGCACTGAGCGAAGGTACCGACGCCTCAAACGGCGAGATGAATGTGGGCGACCGGCTGCACACCGGCGTTGCTGACGGGCGTATTGCGTCCGGTTCATCTGATGCAATCAACGGCCATCAGCTCTTCGAAGTCTCCAACCAGGTCGACGCCAATACAACAGCAATCTCAAAACTGTCAGGCAGCGGCGGCCTTTGCGCAACAGGCACAGGCGCCGATTCAATTATCTGCGGCAGCGGCGCCACAGCAGCCGGAGTAGAAGCGGTCGCTATTGGTGCGAACTCAACCGCACCAACAGACAACTCGATTGCCCTTGGCGCAAACTCTGCCACTACACTTGACCCTTCTGCAGCCTCTGCAGCTTATTCCGGTGCAGCTTTCACCAACTTTGCGTTGACAGAAGGCACCGACGCTTCCGGTGAAGCTTATTTCGGCGACCACCTGCTGACAGGTGTTGCCGATGGCCGCGTGGCCGCCGGTTCATCTGATGCGGTGAACGGCCACCAGCTCTTCGAGGTCACCACC
>JBPCVY010000117.1:0-21205 GCA_051010055.1 Hyphomicrobiales bacterium
CAGGTTCCGGCCATCAACAATGTCTGAGTGGACACCGAAACGCGGCAGAATGTTGCTGACAATCTGGAAACACGAACCGAACAGAGCGCGCGAAGACACAATATGATCGCCCGCGCCTACCTGGCACGCCAAGGCGCCGAAAACCGCCGCCATGCCGGAGGCGGTTGCATAACAAGCCTCCGCCCCTTCAAGCAGCCGCAAACGCTGTTCAAACATTTCAACCGTGGGGTTGCCATAACGAGCATAGACAAATCCGTCCGCCTCGCCTGCAAAACGGGCAGCAGCGGTTTCTGCATCTTCGTAGGTGAAGCCTGAATTCATATAGATGGCTTCTGACGTTTCGCCATGATGCGAACGCTCAAGCCCACCGCGCACGAGTTTTGTTGCCTCGCGCCATTCTTTTTGTGTCGTACCCATCGACAATCCCCTAAAAAACTACCCTTGTTGCCAAGGCAGACCGGCGACTTTCCACCCGCCCACCGTGGCCCTGTGCCCGCTTTGGTCCTTGTCGCCTTCAAAGCCCTCTAGAACATTGTAAGCGTTCTCAAAGCCCGCTTCGGTGAGCGCTTCGGCTGCAACTATGGACCGGACGCCCGACCGGCACAGCACAAACACATCTGCATCTTTCGCAATGCAAGCATTTTCAACCACTTCCACGAATTCAGGATTGACTTGCATGGAGGGGTACATTTGCCATTCCAAACGCAACAGGCGCGAGACAACCGGAACGCCAACAAAATTCCATTCCGGCACCGTGCGTACATCAATCAAAACAGCATCCTTGTCCGCTTCCAACTTTTCATATGCCTCAGCGGGTCTGACATCACCCTTGTACATGACAGTTGCCTCATTCGCTTTTGTTTCGCCATAGACTGTATAGTTCGACATAACGAACAAGTGTTCTTTATAACAAACTTTAGAGCTTACGCCATCCCAAATCGGCGGGTTTTCGTATCTGCGGTAGGTTGTTGTTAATGCACAGGTCTATTTGACAAGGGAGGCTTTTGCCATGAGCGAAAAGGCGCACCCCATAATTGCTGATGTTACCCCCGCAAAAGTGGAGCTAAAGGCGGGCGAGCGTTATTTTTGGTGCCAGTGCGGGCGCTCTTCTAACCAACCCTTTTGTGACGGCTCACATAAGGGCACAGGGCTTAACCCGGTACCGTTTATTGCTGAGAAGGACGGTCCGGGCTTTTTGTGCTGCTGCAAAGGCACTGGCAAAGCACCATTTTGTGATGGCACCCATGGCAAGCTGGGCGCTGCGGGTAAGGGGGACCCTTCCCCTGGTTGATATCAGCCAACTGAGATCACCACTGTTGCAATTTTGGCCCTTGCGCTGACCAGATATTGTGGCCCTACTGTACTCAAACTGGGCAATTTCCAACAGCGGAGCTACGTCATGGCAAAAGAACTGCCAACCCGGGCTGATGTCGCAATTATCGGCGGTGGAATCATCGGATGTTCCATTGCTTATCATCTCACCAAAATCGGCATAACCGACGTTGTGGTGCTGGAGCGAAAACGGCTCACATCAGGCACCACTTGGCATGCAGCTGGCCTTGTAGGGCAGTTGCGGGTATCGCGGAACATGACCGAGCTGGCAAAGTACACCTCGGAGCTCATGCAGGGCCTGGAAGAGGAAACAGGCCAGGCAACAGGGTTCAAACAAAGTGGCTCCCTTTCTGTTGCAGTAACCGAGCCCCGTTTTGAGGAGTTCAAGCGCGGGGCATCAATGGCGCGCAACTTCGGTTTGCACATCGATGTACTCACCGCTGATGAAATTAAGGAGCGCGCACCGCACCTAAACATTTCTGACGTTGCCGGCGGGCTCTGGCTTCCGGGCGATGGCCAGACAAACCCGATTGACACAACACTTGCGTTTGCGGCGGGCGCCAAGCAGCGCGGCGGGAAGGTGTTTGAAAACACCAAGGTCACCCGGATTTTGACAGATAGTGGCAAGGCCACCGGTGTTGAAACTGAAAGCGGCACCGTGATGGCGGACAAGGTGGTTGTCGCCTCCGGCATGTGGTCGCGCGAGGTCGGCGCGCAGGTGGGCGTGCATCTGCCGCTTCATGGCGCAGAACATTTCTACATCGTCACCGAACCCATTGATGATTTGCCTTCTGATATGCCGGTTATTCGCGTTCCAGATGAATGCGCCTATTACAAGGAAGATGCAGGCAAGCTCATGCTGGGTGCGTTCGAACCTGTCGCCAAGCCTTGGGGTATGGATGGCATTCCCGATTCCCACGAATTTGAAACCCTGCCTGAGGATTTCGACCACTTCGAACCCATTCTGGAAGATGCGGTAAGCCGTATGCCATTGCTGGAGACGGCGGGGATTGGCCTTTTCTTCAACGGGCCGGAGAGCTTTACACCTGATGATGCCTATTACCTGGGAGAGGCCCCGGAATTGCGCGATCTTTTCGTTGCGTGCGGCTTCAATTCCATCGGAATTCAGTCTTCTGGTGGTGCAGGCAAGGTGTTGTCTGAGTGGATCAAAGACGGTTATCCGCCAATGGATGTATGCGATGTTGATGTGCGGCGCATCCACCCGTTCCAGACAAATGCCAAGTATCTGCACGACCGCACGACGGAATCTCTCGGGCTGCTCTACGCCATGCACTGGCCCTACTACCAGCACAAGACGGCACGCGGCGTACGTAGATCCGTGTTTCACGACCGCTGGGACGGGCTGGGCGCGGTTTTTGGCGATACCATGGGTTGGGAGCGCCCGAATTGGTTTGCCTCAAACGGTGCGGCACGTGAGTATGAATATAGTTTCGGACGCCAGAACTGGTTCGGGTCTTGCGATGATGAATGTGAGGCAGTGCGCAGCCAGGTGGCGCTTTTTGACCAGTCGAGTTTCCCTAAATTCCTTGTCCAGGGTAAAGACGCCTGCTCTGTCCTCAACAATATCAGCGCCAACAATGTGGATGTTGAGCCGGGGCGGATTGTCTACACCCAGTGGCTGAACCAGCGCGGCGGCATTGAGGCCGACCTGACAATCACGCGAATCTCGGAAACCGAGTTCATCGTTGTCACAGCATCCGGCGGTCAAACCCGCGACATGGCCTGGCTGAAACGCCATGTGCCGGATGATGCACACTGCTTCGTGACCGATGTTACCTCCGGCCTGCCAATGCTGGGGCTTATGGGGCCGAAATCCCGTGACCTTCTCTCCTCCCTGACCTACGCTGACCTCAGCTACGATGCGATGCCTTTTGGACGTTCACAGGAGATCGAGATCGGTTATTCAAAGGTGCGTGCAAGCCGCATCACCTATGTGGGTGAGCTGGGCTGGGAGCTTTATATTCCGGCTGAATTTGCGCTCAATGTTTTTGACGCACTTGTGGAGGCCGGCGCCGAGCACGGACTGAAGCCTGCGGGCATGCATGCAATGAACGCCTGCCGAATGGAAAAGGGCTACCGGCACTGGGGCCACGATATCGCAGATGAGGACACTCCGTTGGAGGCCGGCCTCGGTTTTGCTGTGGCATATGACAAACCGGGCGGCTTTATAGGCCGCGACGCGGTTGCCAAGCAGCGCGAGGCCAATGTGCTGAAGAAACGGATGATTTCCATTTGCCTCAACGATGATAGTGAAGCCTCCCCGCTTATGTACCATGAAGAGCCAATCTACCGGGACGGCGAGATTGTGGGTTCTACCACATCCGGCGCATGGGGGCACCGGATCGGCAAGTCTCTTGCCCTTGGCTATGTCCATTGCGAGGATGGCGTGACTAAAGACTATCTCGATGCGGGTAATTTCGAGATTGAGATAGCGTGGCAAAAATACCCCGCAAAGGTTCAGTTCGCCCCTTTCTATGATCCGAAGTCGGAACTGGTGAAGGGGTGAGCATCAGAGCCGCCACATCAGATGATTTGACGAGCGTGAGGGAAATTGCAGAAGCAGCCTACCTTCCCTATGTCGCGGCAATCGGCAAAAAGCCAGCACCCATGGTGGCTGACTTTGCTTCTCAGATTGCCAATGGCCAAGTCTGGCTGTTCTCAGATGAGGAAATCGTGCTGGGATATGTGGTGGCATACCCAAGCGGCGGCGCAATGCAACTTGAGAATATTGCTGTTGACCCGGCATTTCATGGCCGCGGAGTGGGCAAAGCGTTAGTTACCTATGTGGAAAAGGCCGCCCGCCGCCAAGGGCTCAAGGCGGTTGAGCTTTACACCAACATAAAAATGACCGGGAATCTCAGCTGGTACCCGGCCATTGGATATTCTGAAACAGGCCGTGCGCGGGAAGCCGGTTTTGACCGCGTCTTCTTCCGCAAAGACCTTTAGGACTTTTTAGGCTGCGTCCAGATCAGGAATACGAAGCACCTGGCCTGGGTAAATCTTGTCCGGATGGCTCAACATGGGACGGTTCGCCTCGAAAATGGCGTTGTACTTAGAGCCGTTGCCATAGTGGTCAGAAGCGATTTTCCAAAGAGTGTCGCCCTTCACAACTGTGTAGAAAACCGGGTCCTTGGCATCAGATGCCGCAACTGTAAGTTCGGAAGCTTCGACCATTGATATTCCGAGCGAGTTGCCAACTGCAACCACCGCCTTTTCAAATATGGACTGATCAGCAACATCACCCTTGATGATGGCTTTGTCACCGTCAACCACAACCTCCACGTTCTCGGTTCCAAGTCCTTGTGCGTCAAGCTCTTCTTTGAGGGCGTCAGCAGATGGCGTTTCATCCTCACTCGTGATGCCAAGAGCCTTGCCCGCAGATTTAATGAAATCAAAGAGACCCATATTGTCCTTCCTCTAAAAATGAATTGACCGGAACCAATATCGTGCGCCATCACAGACAATTCAAGCTAGAATTGCTTGCATTCTGGCTGTTTCACCGGTTTGATGATGAAAATTGTTGATCGCAGCACAAACTCTGTAAAATGAGTTTTGACTGTCCGCCTGGAATTCAACACTAAAAGAACTATAAACAAGGAGGCAAACAAATGGCACTGCATATCGGCAGCACTGCACCGGACTTCGAAGCTGACACCACCGAAGGCCATATTAGCTTTCATGACTGGATTGGCGATGGCTGGTGTGTTCTGTTTTCCCATCCCAAGGATTTCACACCCGTCTGCACCACCGAGTTGGGCTATGTGGCAAAGTTGAAACCTGAGTTCGAGAAGCGCAACGTCAAAATTCTGGGGCTAAGTGTCGACCCGGTAGATGACCATAACCGGTGGGCCCAGGACATTAAAAAGGCAACTGGGCACGCGCCGAACTATCCGCTTATCGGCGATTCCGATCTCTCTATCGCGAAAAAGTTCGGCATGCTTCCAGAAGATGCAGGCAATACCTCTGAAGGTCGCACCGCCGTCGACAACCAGACCGTCCGCAACGTCTACGTTATCGGACCGGACAAAGCTATCAAAGGCATGATCACCTATCCAATGAGCACTGGCCGCAACTTCGATGAAGTACTGCGGTTGATCGATTCAGCCCAGCTCACGGCGAACCACAAAGTGGCAACGCCGGTGAACTGGAAACAGGGCGAGGATGTAATCATCGTTCCAGCTGTCTCGAATGACGAAGCCAAGGAGCGGTTCCCGGACGGCTGGGAAGAGCCCCTGCCCTATATCCGCCTTGTGTCGCAGCCGAAGGACTAGGCTCAAAAGACAATGGCAAAACAGCGCCCCGGTATTCCGGGGCGCCTTCATTTGGGAGGCAAAAACCTTTGAAGCTCCACCACAATCCGGCATCGCCCTTTGTTCGCATGGCCCTTGTAACGGCAATTGAACTGGGGCTTCAAGATGAAATCGAACTTCTCGATACGGGCACGTTTTTGCCGATTGAGCGCCACCACGGTGTCGCCGGCGATAATCCTCTCGGTCGCATTCCGGCACTGGTCACCAAGTCGGGCCAGACTATCTACGATTCCCGGGTAATATGCGAATATTTCGATGCAATCGCCGGTGAAAACAGTCTCTATCCCACCGAAACCGAGGCCCGTTTTCGTGTGCTCACCCTTCAGGCATTGGCTCAGGGCTTGTGCGACACCGCGGTTAACCTGCGTTATGAAACTTTTCTTCGCCCGAAGGAAAAGCGATGGGACACCTGGATTGACCGCCAGCAGGCGCGCATTGATGAAGCACTTAATGATATTGAGGAAAACTGGGCCGGCGAGTTGAAGGAAGTTACCGTCGGCTCGATAGGTGTCGCCGTTGCCCTTGCCTACTTGGATTTCAGGTATCCCAATTTGGGCTGGCGTACAAACCGGCCCACATCGGCAGAGTTTTTGGAAGAGTTCGAACAGCGCGCATCAATGAAATCGACAGTGACGCCAGACGCCTGAGACGATGGAGGCCTATGGGCCGGCCCAGTCCAACGGGCAGATTTCAGCGCTGCGGCCTTCAAAGTTCCAGTTGCGGCCAAATGCCCGCAGCCGCGATTTGTTCGCCTTGGACACGATAATCTGGGAGGCAATCCAATATTCGGAGTTCTCAATCACGGTGTGCTTTTTGGGATCGGTTGAGCGGATTGGCTCTATCTCGCCCTCAATGAGCTTGGGGATTTTGAACCGCCGCGTGGCGCCGTCCACTTCATAACTGATTGGCGCCTGATAAACACCCAGGAACTTACCCACCAAAATGGACAAGATGCGGGTTGTGCCTCCCGCCCGGCCGGAGAATATTTTCGACAAGGCCTTCAGCTGGTAGACATCTGCGCGTTCATCCACATAAACACCGGCTGTCCAGTTGCCCCGGCTCATGAGGCCTGGAATTTCCATGATGAGGCCGAGATTGAGCCCGGAAAGTTCAATGTCGCCGAAATTGCCTTCATCTATGCGCACACCGCCCCAGGTTTGGCAGTAGCCCTCTGTCGGCGGATGATGGCCCAATGAAAGCACGCACGGGCAAAATACCGTGCAGTTGCAACTCAGCATCAACTCGCCCTTTAACGCCCACGGTTCAACTGCCGCCATGTCGTATTTCCTTCTTTAACGCGCAACCGGCACCAAGCCGGCAAACATCGCAAAACCAGCAACTATCAGGACAACGCCTGTGCCATACACCAGGGGTTTGGGGTTGGGTATGGTCTTTTCTGCTACCATTACAACTGCCAATCCCGCCATCCAGAAAAGATTCATCAACCCGGTAACAAACATCACCAACATCAGCGCCCAGCAGCAGCCAACGCATATAACGCCCTGCTTCAGCCCCATTTGAAAAACACCCCTGAAATCATCGCGCCAATTGGCCATGAACCAGGTAAAGGGCCGCCGGCATTTCGTAAGGCAGGCATGTTTTGTGGTGCTGAACTGCCAGGCCCCTGCACCAATGAGGACTGCTCCTGCAACCCACGGGCTTGCAAGACGCAATGTTGGAGAAAGAACCTCCACATTGAGCAACGCCCATTGACCGAGGGCCGCTATGCATGCAAATCCCGCCCACACCAGAAGATAACCTGACACCAGCACGTGGGCGCCTGGTATGCGCATGCCCTTGCGTTCAGCAGCGCCAGAGATATCGAAATATGTGGCCAGCATGGGCGCGCCTGCCGGCAGCATCATGGCGCATGTCATGGCCAGCCACATGGCAACTGCAAGCCAAAACTCACGTGCTGTCCAGCCATTGTCATCAACACTGCAAATTGCATCGATAATTCCGGCGAGGTAACTGCCAGAGGAAAGGGTTTCGCCAACCGCCATGACCGCAAGCAAAAGCCAACTAATCAGAACAAGCGCTCCAATGCTGGCCCAAGCAAAAACGTGTGGTTGATCGAGCCGGCGGCGCAACCAACTCTCTTCACCCCATTCCTCGGAGGGAGCGCTCACTCAAGCGCCCTTAAATTGCGGCGCGCGTTTTTCAAGAAAGGCGTTCACCCCCTCTACGAAATCTGCACTGCGCCCCAGTTCTGATTGCAATTTTGCTTCCAGGCCGAGTTGGTCGGCAAAAGCATTTTCCGATGCGGTAGCTATTGCTGTTTTTATGGCTGCAAATGCCATAGTTGGCTGATTTGCAAGCTTTTCTGCCATTTCCCGGGCATGGCTCAAAAGTTTTTCGTCGGAAACCACATCCCAGATAAGCCCCCACTTCTTGGCCCTCTTGGCACTGATTGGTTCGGCCAGCATGGCGAGGCCGGTGGCCCGGGCGGGCCCGACGGCTTGGGTCAGTGTCCATGTGCCTCCGGCATCTGGAAGCAGCCCGATTTTCGCAAATGCCTGCAAGAAACTGGCAGATTTAGCGGCAATGACGATATCGCACGCAAGCGCAAAATTCGCTCCGGCCCCGGCAGCCACACCATTCACTGCGCAGATAACCGGAAATGGCGTTCTTTTTACCCAGGTAATGAGCGGATTGAAATTACTCTCAAGGGTTTCGCCCAAATCAAGATCATCACTCATTTCCACATCGGCCAAATCCTGGCCGGCGCAAAACCCGCGCCCTGCTCCGGTTACGATCATAGCCCGCGTACCGGTCGCATCGATTTTGGCGCATGCATCACGCAGCTCAGCGTGCATCTGGCTGGTGAAGCTGTTGAGCTTGTCTGGCCGGTTCAAGGTCAAAACGGCCAACGGGCCATCTTGCTCATAAGTGATGGTTTCGTAGTTCATGAGCGCACCGTAGCAGAACTGTTTGACGATACAAGCTGCGGCAAAGCTCGTTCTTGCAATTCAGTTGAGGTACGCTCATAGCTTTAACAATGGTGGCGAAAAGTACATATGATGTTGCGGTTGTAGGCGGCGGCCCGGCGGGACTTTCCGCAACCTGCCTGATGGCGGAACTGGGCCTAAACGTCATTTGCTGGGCGGGCCCGCCAAGGTCTGATTCACGCACCACCGCACTGATGCAAGGCTCCATGCGCCTGCTGCAGCATTTGGGTGTGTGGGGCGGATCGAACCTCAAATCTGAATGCGCGCCCTTAAAGACTCTGGAACTGGTGGACGCCACCGGGCGCATGCCGCGTGCGCCAACGGTTACATTTCAATCAACCGAACTTGGCCCTGAACCTTTCGGCTGGAACATACCAGTTACCCAACTCACCGGCGCACTTACAGAATTCTTGCAGAAACTGCCAAATGTCGAGCTTGTTGCGGGCTCGGCTGAAAAGGTGACGCCGTCCAGTGACGGGGTGTCGATTCAAGGGGAGAAAACGGGCACCGTTTTGGCAAAGCTTGTACTGGCCGCAGACGGACGCAGCTCCATGTGCCGCAAGGCTGCAGGCATATCGGTTTCGAAGTGGGATTACCCGCAAGTAGCCGTTGTCACTACATTTGAGCATGTCACACCCCACAATGATGTTTCGATTGAGTTCCACCGCAAAGCTGGCCCCCTTACAACGGTGCCCCTGCCCGGCAACCGGTCCAGCCTTGTTTGGGTTGAAACAAAAGAAGAAGCCGAACGGCTCATAGGCTTGAGCGATGAGCGCTTTTGCAACGAGTTGACTTTCAAGACCCAGGACAGGCTTGGCCTGATCTCATCGCCCACCCAGCGGGCGCTGTTTCCCATCAGCGGCATGGCAGCGCGCAGGTTTGCGGACAGGCGGACAGTTCTTATTGGCGAGGCCGGGCATGTCATTCCGCCTATCGGCGCACAGGGGCTCAATATTTCCCTGCGTGATGGCGCCCTTGCTGCGGAGCTTGCCGCAGATGCCATCAGCGAAAACGAGGATATTGGCGGCCCCGGTATCATGAACACCTATGACCAGCGCCGACGAAAGGATATTTTCCCCCGTCAGGTGGCGGTCGATTTGCTGAACCGCACTCTCATTTCAGGATTTCTGCCTTTCCAGGGCATGCGCAGCATCGGTCTCACCGCGCTTCAGAATATCGGCCCCCTGCGGCGGCAAATCATGCGTGAAGGCCTTGCCCCCACCCGGGACTTGCCGAAGGTCATGCAGGGTTAATTTCGAATTTTAGAATTTCTATTTAAACTATTGTTTATTCAGGAATTCATCATTGTGTGCACCCAAATTTGGAGCATGTTTGGCCTCGTTCGCATCCCCGCGGAATTGCCGCGCCACTGACACCATAGTTGCCGGCATTTCCTCTCCATCCTCGTTGGTGAGAGTATGCTCGAACAGCCCACGCGCAGCAAAGTGCTGGTCGTTCAGGGCCTCTTCAAGTGTTGCGACAATGGTGCAGCAGCAGTCTTCGCCATAAAATGCCTGACGCCATTCAGATGACGGTTTGGACGCAATAATCTTGCGCACCTCCTCGATCACCGGTGCAGGATCCTTGAAATCATTGTGAAATTTTTCTTCAAGCCCAATGATGCGGCAGAAATTCTCCCAAAATTTCTGCTCAATTGGCCCGGCCGCAACAAACCGGCCATCTTGTGTTGGATAAATCTGATAGCGCGGCGAGCCGCCTGTAAGCAATTCAGCGCTTGTTTTCGGCCAATTGCCTGTGGCAGCTCCTTGCCCAACTGCCCAGGTCATCAACATAAACAAATTGTCGGTCATGCCGATGTCGAGATACGTGCCTTCACCGGTTTTTTCCCGCTGTAGCAATGCCAGCAGAATATTCACAACGGCAGGATAACTGCCGCCAGCAAGATCTGCAGCCAAAACCGGAGGAACGGTTGGCCTGTCTGCCTGACCGAGCGACAGGGATAAGAGTCCTGAATCTCCGATATAGTTGAGATCATGGCCGGCGGCATCCGCTTTTGGGCCGGTTTGGCCATAGCCGGTGATGGAGCAGTAGATAATTTGCGGATTGATGGCGCTGACAGCTTTGTATCCAAGACCAATGCGCTCCATGACTCCAGGGCGGAATTGCTCCAGCAAAACATCCGCTTCCCGCAGTAACGGTTCCAGCATAGCCAACTGGCGTCGATCCTTGAGATCGAGGGCAAGGCTCTTCTTACCCCTGTTTAACATCGCGAAATTAACCGAATCCCGGCCCCATTTCGGCTGGTAGTGCCGTAATTCCTCGCCGGAACCTGGCCGTTCTATCTTGACGACTTCTGCGCCTGCTTCTGCCAGCATGAGCCCGGCCATAGGTCCGGGCAAAAGGGTTGAAAAATCGAGAACTTTCACACCGCTCAATGGTTGGATTTTATTGCTCATTGCGAAATCTTCACCGAATCGTTGGTTAAATCCTAACAGTGCCTGCCCCAAAAGCTTGCATCAAGCCCCGGACTGGCTTACTCCCCTGCCCGGAGCAGCTGCAACCAGGGTAAATTCCATGAGATTGCCGTCACAATTTTACAAGCCCCTCGCCATTGGGGCGCCAGAACCGGTGCGGGAGCTGCCGGTCCGGCTTGAAAGAATGATCCACTTCATGCCGCCCCACATCGAAAAGCTGAGGGCAAAAGTGCCGGATCTGATTGCTCAGGTCGATGTGGTGCTGGGTAATCTGGAAGATGCCATACCGATTGAAGATAAAGAAGCAGCCCGCGCCGGCTTTATCGCCATGGCGCAGGAGAACGATTTCGGCAGCACTGGGCTTTGGACGCGAATTAACTGCCTCAACGGCCCCTGGGCGCTGGATGACATTACTGAGATTGTTACCAAAGTCGGCAACAAGCTCGATGTGATGATGCTGCCAAAGGTCGATGGGCCTTGGGATATTCACTATCTCGACCAGCTCTTAGCGCAGCTAGAATCTGCTGCAGGGATAACGAGTCCCATCCTCATTCACGCCATTTTGGAAACCGCTGAAGGTGTCAAAAATGTCGAAGAAATAGCCGCTGCCTCGCCGCGCATGCATGGTATGTCGCTTGGCCCGGCAGATCTTGCCGCCTCACGGGGTATGAAAACCACCCGCGTTGGGGGTGGTCATCCCGGCTACGGCGTTCTGGCCGATGATGCGGAAAACGGCACACCGCGACCATTCTTCCAGCAAGACCTTTGGCACTACACTGTTGGCAAGATGGTGGATGCGTGCGCTGCCAACCGCATAAAGGCCTTTTATGGCCCCTTTGGTGATTTTTCGGATGCGCAAGCATGCGAAAGTCAGTTTCGTAACGCTTTCCTTCAAGGATGTGTGGGCGCCTGGTCGCTGCATCCGAGCCAAATCGGCATCGCAAAGCAGGTTTTCAGTCCGGAACCGGACGAGGTGAAGTTTGCCGTTCGAATACTCGAAGCGATGCCGGATGGCAGTGGAGCAGTAATGATTGACGGCAAAATGCAAGACGATGCCACCTGGAAGCAGGCTAAAGTCATTGTGGACCTGGCACGTCTTGTGGCTGAAAAAGACCCAGAATTGGCTGCCGCTTACGGGTTGAAATAGAAATCAATATTCATATTTCAATTCGATCGTGAATCGCCGATAATAACGTGCGTAGTGGAGTAAATAAAATGCAAGTGAACCGGACGGCAAAATTCCGCATCGGTCAAGTTGTACAGCACCGTCTCTTTTCGTTCCGCGGTGTGATATTCGATGTGGACCCGACATTCTCCAATACGGAAGAATGGTGGCAAGCCATTCCCGAAGAAGTACGTCCGGCCAAGGATCAACCGTTTTACCATCTGCTGGCGGAAAATGAGGAAACAGAGTACATGGCATATGTGTCGGAGCAAAACCTGCTCCAGGACGAAACGCGCGAACCTGTCCGCCACCCTGAAGTCATGGAGTATTTTGAGGGCTATGACGCAGACACAGGTGTGTACATTATCCCGCCCGAAGCTGCTAACTAGTGCTCTTTTTCTAAGCATTTCTCTTACAACTGGTTCCGCAGATGCTGAATGGCGCCATGCTATTGCCATGCATGGCGATGCTGCAGAACCGCCCGGCTTTACCCATTTCCGCCATGTTAACCCCGCAGCGCCCATTGGCGGCACCTTGCGGCTGGCGGTGGGTGGCAGTTTCGATTCCACCAATCCGTTCATTGTCAAAGGCATACCGGCCAAAGGTCTTCGCGCGTACACGTTCGAAAGCCTTATGGCGCGCGGCCATGACGAGCCGTTTTCACTTTATGGGCTCCTGGCCGAAGCGATTGATATGGCCGAAGACCGCAGCTCAATCGCGTTCAGGCTGCGCAAAGAGGCTAAGTTTTCAGACGGAAAACCAGTCACAATTGATGATGTTCTCTTCTCTTATGAGATCCTGCGCGATCACGGCAAACCCAATTACCGCACCTATTACAGCAAGGTTACCAGGGCCGAAAAACTGGATGAGCGCACCATAAAGTTCCATTTCGAAGCAGAAGCCGACAGAGAAATGCCGCTTATTATGGGGCTTATGGCAGTCTTGCCCAGGCATGTTTTCGCCGGCAGGAATTTCGAGGCGACAACTCTCGACAGGCTCATCGGCAGCGGCCCTTATACGATCGAAACCGTAAAGCCCGGCGCTTCTGTCACCTATCGCCGCAACGCAAATTATTGGGGCTGGCACCTGCCTGTGAACAAGGGCCGGTTTAATTTCGAGCGCATCAAGTACGATTACTTCCGCGATTCAAACAGCGCATTTGAAGCCTTCAAGAAGGGATTGGCCGATTTGCGCGAAGAACGCGATCCCAAGCGGTGGGCAACGGCCTATGACTTTCCAGCGGTGAAAGACGGCAAGGTCATTTTGGAAAGACTGCCCGTTAATTTACCTGCAGGCATCAGCGCTTTGGTTTTCAACACGCGGCGCGCGGTATTCGCTGACAAGCGGGTGCGCCAAGCACTCAACCATTTGTTCGATGCCGAATGGATCAACCATTCCCTCTATAACGATCTTTACGTGCGCACTAGGAGTATCTTCCCGCGGTCTGAACTTGCCGCCTTTCAGGCCCCGGCAAGTCCCTACGAACGCGAGATTTTGAAGCCTTATTCAGATGCATTGAACCCCGACTTACTAGAAGCCAAACCGTTTTTACCCAAAAGCGATGGCAACGGTCGCAACCGCAAGAACCGGCGCGTGGCCCATAAGCTTTTAAAAGAGGCTGGTTTTGCGTCCCGTGATGGCAAAATGGTCAATCAGGCGACAGGCGAAAAGCTGGCCTTTGAATTTCTTGTCGTCTCCCCCCAACAAGAGCGCCTCGCCCTCACCTTTTCCCGGGCAGCGGCCAAATCAGGCATCGATATTTCGGTGAGAAACGTTGATTCCAGCCAGTATCAGGCCCGCCGCAACGAATATGACTACGATATGATCCAGACGACGTGGTTTTCATCGCTCTCGCCTGGCAACGAGCAGACTTTCTACTGGTCGCCGCAAGTGCGCGATCAATCTGGCGCGCGCAACTATATGGGCGCTGAAGAGCCGGCAATCGATGCCATGATCAACGCCCTGCTTGCGGCGCGCTCGCGCGAGCATTTTGTGGATGCGGCGCACGCCCTTGACCGTGTCATCATGTCAGGTGCTTACTTCATCCCGCTTTTTCATGCGGAAAATGCGTGGATTGCCCGCTGGAAGCATTTAAAGAGGCCAGACACGGTGCCTCTCTACGGCCTTCGCGTGGACAGTTGGTGGATGGAGCAGCAATAGATGCCGTCTTACGGGTACTCAGGTGATTTGCCGCCGGATAGTTTCAATATGGCCGCATATTGTTTGAGGGAAAGCGCTGCAAAAACGCCTGATAAGCCCGGCCTCATTGTCTGTCCTTCCGCTGATCCTTTAGAAGCCGAAATCTGGACATACAGCGCACTGGAAGATACCGTTTTGCGCATCGCGCACGGCATTTCCTCATACGGCTTCGAACCGGGATCACGCGTTTTCCTGCGCATGCACAACAGCGTCGATTATGCGCTGATGTTTCTCGGGCTCAGTGCCGCCGGCTTTGTGCCCATCCCTGGATCTTCCCAGCTCACTGCCGATGAAGTGGCATTTATGGCCGGTGATGCCAGCATTTCCGCGATAGCCTTTTCGCCAGAGCTCGAAATGCCTGAACTTCCCGGCGCCATCGTCAAATTTGCACCTGATGATATTGACGCGTTAAAATCGGGCCCTCGTGGCACGTACAAGAAAACCCGCAAAGACGATCCGGCATTCTTGATCTACACCTCCGGCACCAGCGGCAAGCCAAAAGGTGTGCTTCACGCACAGCGGGCCGTTTGGGGGCGCAGACCAATGTACCGGGGTTGGTATGGCATTGATGAAAATGACGTCATGCTGCACACAGGCCACTTTAACTGGACTTATACCCTCGGAACCGGCCTCATGGATCCTTGGGCAAGCGGGGCAACCACCATTGTCTACACCGGGCCCCAGGATGCAACCGTTTGGCCGAAGCTGGCGAGAGCGCATTCTGCTACTATAATTGGCTCCGTACCAACGCTTTATCGGCAAATATTAAAGTATAATAATATCAACAATTCGAGCTTTCCCGCCCTGCGTCACGGGCTTACCGCAGGTGAGCCGATCCCGCTCGAAGCCGCCAGGTCCTGGTCACAGGCGACAGGAACGGTGCTTTATGAGGCATTGGGGATGAGCGAGATTTCCACCTACATTTCATGCTCACCTGAAGTTCCTATCAAGCCCGGGTCTCCGGGACGGGCGCAAAAGGGCCGCTGTGTGGCGATTTTGCCGGTTGAAGGAAGCTTTGAGCCTCTGCCTGCTGGCGAAATTGGCCTTTTGGCTATCCACCGCTCCGACCCCGGCATCATGTTAGGGTATTGGAGGCGCCCGGAAGAAGAAGCTGAGGTCATGTATGGCGACTGGTTTGCAGGTGGCGATCTCGCCCGCATGGATGAAGATGGCTACATTTGGTTTGAAGGGCGCAATGATGACCTTATGAACGCCATGGGATACAGGGTTTCACCGGTAGAGGTGGAAAAGGCGCTCAGCGATCATATATCAGTGGGTGAAGTGGCGGTGGCCGAGAGACGCATGCGCGTGGATGTTTCCGTCATCGCCGCTTATGTTGTACCTGCAGATGGTCACTCGATTGATAAGGACGGCCTTATTGCCCATGCGGCGCGCCACCTTGCGGCCTATAAAACGCCCCGAGAGGTAATTATTGTGGACCGCCTACCCCGAACCGCAAACGGTAAGTTGATGCGACGGGCGCTGCAATCTATGTCACCATCTGCGTCAAACTCGTAAGAAGATTAGAAAGACAGGAACTTCCATGGCCGCTGGACCGCTCACAATCGACGTAATCTCTGATGTCATGTGCCCCTGGTGCCTCATCGGTAAACGGCGTCTGGAAAAGGCATTGGAAAGCCGTCCGGATGTTCCCGTCGAGATACGCTGGCGCCCGTTCCAGCTTGACCCCACAATCCCGGAAGATGGCATGGATCGTCAGGAATATCTCTCCAACAAATTCGGCGGGAAAGACGGTGCAAAAGAAGTTTATGACCGGGTGCGCACGGCGGGCGCGAGTGAAGGGATTGAGTTCAAATTCGAAGACATAAAGAAATCTCCCAATACGTTGAACGCACACCGGCTTATCCGCTGGGCATCTTCATTCAATGCTCAGGAAAAGCTGGTTGAGCGCCTGTTCAGCCTCTACTTCCTTGAAGGGGCGGATTTGACCGATCACGGAACATTGCTGGATGCAGCTGAGAAGTCTGGGCTTGAGCGTGAGGTGGTTGAAAAACTGCTGCCGTCTGAATCCGACAAGGATTCAGTGCGCGAGGAAATCGTCACCGCCTCTCAAATGGGCGTCACCGGCGTTCCCTGTTTCATCATCGATCAGAAATACGCAGTAATGGGCGCCCAGGCCCCTGAAGTCATTGCCGATGCCATAGACAAGGCTCTTGAAGACCGGGCCGAAACCTCAGCCTCTTAATCGCGGCAGTCCAACAATAATTCAACCTGCGTCGGCGGCTTCCGCCATTGACACAAGCTTCTTCAATATACTCCGCACGCCTTTAAGGCGCTCGGCGGCATTTGCCCAGGAACGGCGCACAACCAGCTTGTGGTCAGGGCGCAACTTCACCAGGTTGCCTTCTTCATTGATATAGCCGATGAGCCCGGCCGGGTTTTCGAAATCATCATTCCTGAATCCAACCACGGCCCCTTTCGGACCGGCATCAACCGAAGCTACATTGGCGCGGCGGCACAACAGCTTAATGCCTACAATCGCCAGCAGGTGCTCCACTTCTTCTGGAACCGGGCCAAACCTATCACGCAACTCGGCTGCAAAACCTTCAAGGTCTTCCTGGGTAATCAAATCAGCAAGCCTGCGGTAAAGGCCAAGGCGCACCTGCAAATCGGAAATGTAGCTCTCCGGCAACAGCACTGAGGTGCCTATATTGATTGCCGGTGACCACTTTTCCTCAGCCTCATCGCCTTCCACGCCATCACGCAACGAGGCCACTGCTTCCTCGAGCATGTCCTGATAGAGCTCAAAGCCCACTTCTTTAACGTGGCCTGATTGTTCCTCGCCAATGAGGTTGCCGGCGCCGCGTATATCGAGATCATGGCTGGCCAAATTGAAACCTGCGCCCAGAGAATCCAAGGATTGCAGAACCCGCAAGCGCTTGTCCGCCGCTTCGGTCAGAACCTTTTTGACCGGAACAGTCATCAGCGCATAAGCGCGCTGTTTTGAGCGGCCAACCCGTCCGCGAAGCTGGTAAAGCTGGGCAAGGCCGAACATATCGGCCCGGTGCACAACGAGTGTGTTCGCGGTCGGGATATCGAGCCCCGACTCCACAATTGTGGTGGACAAAAGCACATCATATTTGCGGTCATAAAAGGCGGTCATGACGTCTTCAAGCTGGCCGGATGCCATGCGCCCATGGGCAACTGCCACTTTGACTTCCGGCACATGTTCGGCCAGAAACTCCTGGATCTCCGTCAAATCGCTGATACGCGGTGCAACGTAGAAGCTTTGCCCACCCCGGAAATGCTCGCGCAAGAGGGTTTCTCGGATGGTTACCGGGTCGAACGGGGAAATAAAGGTACGCACCGCCAGCCGGTCAAGCGGCGGCGTGCTGATAAGCGAAAGCTCACGCACCCCGGACAATGCCATCTGCAAGGTGCGCGGGATTGGGGTGGCTGTCAGGGTCAGCACGTGCACATTGGCGCGCATTTCCTTCAAGCGTTCCTTGTGCTTGACGCCGAAATGCTGTTCCTCATCGATGATCAAAAGCCCCAAGTCGCGGAACTTTATGCTTTTTGATAACAAGGCATGAGTGCCAATTACGATGTCCACATCACCGGAAGATATGCCTTTCTTCGTCTCCTCCAGTTCCTTGCGGCTTACCATGCGCGAGGCCTGCTCTATGCGCACCGGATAGCCTTTGAAACGCTCCTGGAACGTTGCGAAATGCTGGCGTGCAAGAAGCGTTGTGGGCACAACTACTGCCACCTGTTTACCGTTCAAAGCGCTAACGAACGCGGAACGCAGGGCAACTTCGGTTTTGCCAAAGCCCACATCGCCGCACACGAGCCTGTCCATGGGCCGGCCATCACTTAAATCTTCCAGAACATCGTCAATTGAATTGAGCTGGTCTTCGGTTTCCTCGAACGGAAAACGGGCGCAGAATTCATCAAACATGCCATCTGGCGCGTTCAGCACGTCACCTTTTCGCAATTGGCGGGCAGCAGCTGTCTTAATCAACCCTTCGGCGATTTCACGCACACGCTGTTTGAGCCTCGCTTTGCGCGCCTGCCAGCCGCCACCGCCCAACCGGTCGAGCTGTGCGCCCGCTTCATCGGCGCCATAACGTGACAGAAGCTCGATATTCTCAACGGGCAGGAAAAGCCTGTCGCCACCATGATATGTGAGGAACAGGCAGTCATGGGGCGCATTGTTCACATCAATTGTACGAAGGCCCTCAAACCGGCCAATGCCGTGATCCACGTGAACAACCAAGTCGCCCGGCGAAAGGGCGGACAGCTCACTGATGAAGTCTGATGCTTTTTTGACCTTGCGGGCCCGGCGCACCAGCCTGTCGCCAAGAATATCCTGCTCGGAAATGATCGCCACATCAGGCGTCACAAAACCGTTTTCCAGCCCCAACACTGCAACATTGACGATATCATCATCGCGATTTGTCGCCTCAGCCCAGCTGTCAGCCTCTGCAACCGGGGCAACATCATGGTCCCGCAAAATGCCGGCAAGGCGCTCGCGTGCCCCTTCCGTCCAGGCGGCAACCAGCACACGCTGGCCTGCTTGTCGGGCAGCATCGATGTGATCGCGCACTGCTTCATAAACATTGCGCCCTTCTTCGGCGCGTTCGGCAGCAAATGTGCGCCCTTGCCCGCCTTCAGCGGAAACCACCGCTGCGCCTGCCCCTTCGGGCGGCTCAAATGGCGTGAATTGATAGACGCGCTCAGCATCACCAAGCGCGCTTTTCCATTCATCAGGTGTCAGGTAAAGTTTTTCCGGCGGCAAGGGTTTGTAGGGCGCGGCGCCGAATGTGTCCTGCTCCAAAGCCTCATTGCGTGATGTGTAGTATTCCGAAATCAGCTCGCTGCGGGCCGTGCTTGCTTCTACGACATTGGTGTCGAGTGAAACCGCATGCCAATCAGCGTAATCGAAAATGCTTGTAAGCCCGTCATGGAACAGTGGCAGCCAATGCTCCATGCCCTGATATTTCCGGCCAGCACTTATGGCTTCATAAAGCGGATCAGATGAAGTTACCCCGCCAAATGCAGCGGCGTAACCGGTTCTGAATTTTGAAACCGCTTCAGGGGTTAGGCGCAACTCGCCTGCGGGCAGCAGTTCCACTGACTTAAGTTGGCCCGTCGTGCGCTGGGACTGGGCATCGAATGTGCGGATTGATTCCAGAGTATCGCCAAACAGGTCCAATCGCACAGGTTCACTGGAGCCCGGTGCGAAAATGTCGATAATTCCGCCACGAATGGCAAAATCGCCGGGATCAACCACCGTGCCGCTGCGTGAGAAACCGTTTTCACTCAAAACTTTCTGCAAAGCCTCAATGTCAACGATGTTTCCGGGCGCCGCATTCCATCGGGCAGCCTTGATCAACTCTGCACCAGGAACCCTTTGCAAGGCCGCATTGACGGTGGTGAGTACGATTAAGGGTGGGGCATCCTCAGGCCTTACCGCAAGGAGATCTGATAATGCCTTGATGCGGCGGGCAACAATTTCCGCCCGTGGGCTCACACGGTCATAGGGAAGACAATCCCAGGCGGGAAAACGGATAATATCGATATCTGGGGCAAAGAACGAAAGGGCCGAAAAAAGGTCCGCCATGCGCTGATCATCGCGGGCAATATGCAGGAACGGCCGCAGCGCGGCGTCTTTCGCCCCGGCAACCCGGACAAGATCGCCCAGCACAAGCGCGTCAAGCCCCTCAGGTGCTCTGGCAATGGTCGCATGACCGTTAAAGTCAATGAGTTTTCTGAATTCCATTTGTACTTAGATTCATGTGTAGTCTTCGGGTTTGGTGGTATAGGCCAAAATCGCCTCCAGAAGCTGCGATTTATGCTCGTCGGGCACCTTTTCGCGCCCTGTCACCCAATTCAATAGATCTGTGTCGGGAAGCGAAATGATCTGCTCCAGCACGTCCAGCTCTTCAGCTGACATGGTGTCGATATTGCGGGCCACATAACCGCCGAGGATAACATCCATCTCCTTCATGCCGCGATGAGCAGCCCTGTAGGCAAGCTTGCGCCGGCGCACATCGTCAGCATGGCGGTTATCATTGTTCATTTCCCACAATTCCGTCTATCCACAAGGACAATGCTCCACATAGGCTGTCTGAGCTTTTCGGTCTAGGGTAGTTGTGCATTTAATTCGGGAATCGGTATGCGTATCGCAATTATTGGCTGGGGATCACTGCTCTGGGATCTTGAGAACCTTGCTCCACACGTTGTTTCGGGCTGGTCATATGGAGGCGGACCGCGCCTGCCGCTGGAGTTTTCGCGCGTATCACCAAAGCGCAAGCATGGCCTCGTTGTGATTATCGACCCGGATCATGGGGTACCCTGCCCGACAAGCCATATTGAGAGTGTGCGCTCTGAACTCGGCGCCGCAGTCGATGACCTGGCTGCCCGTGAACGTGCACCGGTGGAACGCATCGGCCATGCCCATCTAGAAACCGGCCAAATCAATAGCTCTAACCCGCCGCTGAATACTGTTCTTACGGGTTGGCTTGAGGAAACTCATTTTGACGCCTGCGTTTGGACGGATTTGCCCGCCAATTTTCAGGAGCATTGGGAGGAACCCTTTTCAATTTCCGAAGGTATCAAATACCTCAAAACACTTGATCCGGTCTCATTGGACGAGGCCAAGCGCTATATAGAAAACGCCCCCCAGGAAACTGTCACGCCGTTGCGTGAAGCCCTTGCGGACGACCCCTGGTGGCAATCTATCCCCTTGACAACGCCTGAAGATGCGACCTGAAGTTCTAAATTCACTGTTTGCTAGCGCCCGGAAACTTCCAGGTGTTGGCCCAAAGCTTA